>JAZUAS010000001.1:0-7860 GCA_045638125.1 Eubacteriales bacterium
TAGTGGTTCTCGAGGATCTGGCAAACTTCCTTGAACTGCTCGAATGCAGCGGGGAACTTGTTAGCCATCTCCTGAATAGGCATGGGAGTACGAACACCTGCAACAACGTCCTCACCCTGTGCGTTGGTAAGGAACTCACCCATCATCTTCTTCTCGCCGGTAGCGGGATCACGGGTGAATGCAACGCCGGTACCACAGTTATCACCCATGTTACCGAATGCCATTGCCTGTACGTTTACAGCGGTACCCCAGCTGTAAGGAATGTCGTTGTCACGGCGGTAAACGTTAGCTCTGGGGTTATCCCAGCTTCTGAATACTGCCTTAACTGCGCCGATAAGCTGCTCCTTGGGGTCGGTGGGGAAGTCGGAGCCGATCTTTGCCTTGTACTCAGCCTTAAACTGCTCTGCGAGCTCCTTAAGGTCGTCAGCGGTAAGATCTACGTCCTGGGTAACACCCTTTTCTTCCTTCATCTTGTCGATGAGCTCCTCGAAGTACTTCTTACCAACTTCCATAACGACGTCGGAGTACATCTGGATAAATCTACGGTAGCAGTCGTAAGCCCAACGAGCATTGCCGGACTTCTTAGCCATAACTTCAACAACCTCTTCGTTAAGACCGAGGTTAAGGATAGTGTCCATCATACCAGGCATGGATGCACGAGCACCGGAACGAACAGAAACGAGAAGGGGATTCTCAAGGTCACCGAACTTCTTGCCGGTAACTTCTTCCATCTTTACGATGTACTCCATGATCTCAGCCATGATAGAATCGTTGATCTGTCTGCCGTCCTCATAGTACTGAGTACAAGCCTCTGTGGAAATGGTGAAGCCCTGGGGAACGGGGAGACCGATGTTGGTCATCTCTGCGAGGTTTGCACCCTTACCGCCGAGGATCTCACGCATGTTTGCATTACCTTCAGTAAAGAGGTAACAATACTTCTTTGCCATTGGATTTGTCCTCCATATTAAAAAAATTTTAAAAACAACTTCGTGTGCTTGCCAAAATGCCGCAAAACATCCTACGCGGAGCTTGTCCGCGCAAAAATAGGGCTTTTCGGTTACGCAACCTATATTATAACATATATTTTGAGCTTTTGGAAGAGTTTGACGAAAAAAAGATTTATTTTTAAATGTAACATTATTGTGAACATTTAGTCATTGTTACAAAAAGGTTTGACAAATGGGGTGAATTGTAGTATAATTTAGTACAAGTCGATAGAGTAGCCGGTTTTGCGTAATATTAGGGTTTTGACACCCCCTATTGCGTAAAAGTGGCGATTTTCGGCATTTAGCTATAGTATGGAGGCAATAAATTTATGAAAAATCTTAAAAAATTGAGTCTTGCCGCGCTCTTGGCGGCGCTCTGTCTTGTAGGTACGTTGATCTCTATCCCTCTTCCCACGGGATATGCTAATCTCGGAGACTGTTTGGCATTTGCAGCGGGATTCGTGCTGGGAGGCCCTTGGGGAATCATTGCCGCCGCCCTCGGTAGTGCGCTTGCCGATCTGATCTTGGGCTGGGCGATATATATGCCCGCTACGGCGATATTAAAGGGAATTATAGCTGTTTTTGGAATGATTGGTGCCAAGGCTATCTACCGTGAAAGTGCAAGACCCGTATTGCAGAGGGCGCTTTTGCCGGTTTTGTCATTGGCTGGCGAGATAATCATGGTGTGTGGATACTTTACTTATGAATGCTTTGCGCTGGGTGTGGGCGAGGCGTCTGTGGCGTCTGTTCCCGTCAATATCGGGCAGGGAGCCGTCGGCGTGGTAGCTTCTGTCACGATTGCTGCGGCGTTCATGAAGATACCCGCCCTCGCAAGACTTGTTTCTGCGAAAAATGATTTTATTGAGAGGAAATAATCGTGTCTAACATATTCGATATTTTTAAAAAGATAGAAAAGGAGCGCGACGACAAGGCTACAGCACCCATAACACACCTTGTGGTCGGCCTCGGAAATCCGGGCGATAAGTATTTTTACACTCGTCACAACGCAGGCTTTCTGGCAATGGATTATATCGCGCAAAAGTGCGGTGTGACGGTTAATAAGTCAAAATTTAAGGCGCTTGTTGGTGATGCGACCATCGTAGGCAAGCGAGTGCTGCTTATGAAGCCCCAGACCTTTATGAATCTATCGGGTGAGGCGGTCAGAGAGGCGATGACCTTCTACAAAATTCCGCTTGAGAATGTGATTGTGCTTTCCGATGACGTAAATCTTGACGTTGGACGCATGAGAGTCCGTAAAAACGGAAGCGACGGAGGACAAAAGGGACTTCGTTCTATTATCACCCTTTCGGGAAGCGACAATTTCCCCAGAATCCGTTTCGGAGTAGGCAAAAAGCCCCATCCCGATTACGATATGGCGGATTGGGTGCTGGGCAACTTCTCGGAAGAGGATAAAAAGGCAATATTTGAGTGCTTTGTCACAGGATTTGAGGGACTTGAAAAGATCATCGCAGGCGACGTTGATGCCGCTATGCAGATCTGTAACGGTAAGAAATAATATCTATGCCTAATATTTTAACAACTCCGGTACGCGCAGACAGGGAGTACGTTCAACTCCTTGAGACCACGCAGAAATGCTTTTGTGATAAGTCTTTGCCGATTTTAGTAAGCGGACTTTCGGGCGGATCTGCCGACGCGTTGACCACCTGCTTGCTGGAAGACACAAAAGAGAAGCGAAAGCATCCGGCGCTTATTATCTGCTCCGAGGAAAAGGAGTGCCAGAGACTTCGGCGCGACCTTGAGCAGTTCGGTCTGCGCTCCGCGTTTTTTGTAGCGCGCGATCTTACCTTTTATAACATAACCGCCTCCCATGAGTTTGAGCATGAGAGGCTTAAAGTCTTGTCCGGATTGCTCTCGTGCGATCTTGACGCGGTTATCACCACAC
This sequence comes from Eubacteriales bacterium, assembly GCA_045638125.1. Taxonomy (GTDB): domain Bacteria; phylum Bacillota; class Clostridia; order Oscillospirales; family CAG-272; genus SVTX01. The sequence continues at coordinate 2,890 of JAZUAS010000001.1, forward strand.
CCGACGTTGCCCTTGGCTATACCATTCCGCCCGAAACGCTGAAAAAGAATATAATCGGAATTGATTTCGACACCAGAATAGAGCCTGCCGACCTTGCCCGAAAGCTTGTGGCGGCAGGATATTCACGCGTAGATATGGTTGAGGTGTCGGGGCAGTTTGCACTGCGCGGCGGTATTGTCGACATCTATCCTCCCAATGGCACTTTTGTCTGTGCCGACGGTGAGACGAGAGTGGGCAGCTTCCCCTTGCGAATTGAATTTTTCGACGATGAGATCGACCGAATGGGCATTTTCGATGCCGAAACTCAAAGACTTTCGCAAAACGTTGAAAGTGTCAATTTCGCCCCCGCACGAGAGATGCTTGTTTCTCTCGAGGCAAGGGAAGACATCGAAAGGACTATACGAGAAAGATACAAAAAGTCAAGTGACGAAAAGGTTTGCGAGGCGCTGACGCGTGAGATCACCGCTCTTTCGGGAGACCTTGCCGACGTGGGATTTTTGGACAAATATTCTGTTCTGGTATATCCCGAGAGGTGTTGTCTTCTTGACTATTTTGACGAAAAATCTTTGGTAATAATCCGCTCTACCTCTGCGGTAGGCGATCGCTTGAAAGCCGAAAAATGGCATGAAAACGAGAATATAAAAGAGCTGATCGAGGGCGGCACTATCTCGGCAAAATACGCGGAGTATTCTAAGAACGAAGATTATCTTGAACATTTCTGTGACAAAAACGTTACCATCCATCTTAATTCGCTTTCGGGCGGACTTTCCGGCAAGCGGCTTTCGGGAATGTTCGGATTTCGCACCCGTCAACCCGTGACGTACGTTGAAAATCTCAATCTGCTTTGTGAGGACCTCGTCACTTATCAGCACGGTGGTTATAAGGTCGTTATAATGACCGAAAACGAGACCGCCGCCAACAATCTGGCGGGGATTTTGCGAGATACCGATTTTACGGCTGTTGTTTTATCAGGCGATGTAGAGAGCGCCGACGAGCTAAAGCAGAAGATCGTATACATTACGTGGAAAAAGTCGATAGTCGGATATGAGCTTGTCACACCGAGGATAGCCGTTATCTCAACCGAGGGCGGACGCTCGTCGGGGGGGCTCCACGCATCGGGATTAAAGAAAAGAAGCCGAAAAAAGCGTGACGATGCAAAGGCTATTCTGTCTTATGCCGAGCTTGAGGTGGGAGACATTGTAGTTCACGAGACCTACGGTATCGGTCGCTATCTCGGAATTGAAAATATCAAGATCGACGGTGTAAGCCGTGACTATATCAGCATCCAATACGCAGGCTCGGATAAGCTCTGCATGCCGGTGGAAAAGCTCGATCTCGTGTCGAAATACATCGGCGCTCACTCTGACGACGGACTTGTAAAGCTCTCCAAAATGGGTGGCGAGCAGTGGAAAAAGTCGACGTCAAGAGCCAAGGGCGCGGTGCGTGAAATGGCGAAGGATCTTATCAAGCTCTATGCCGAGCGAATGAGACGTCCGGGATACGCTTTTGACTCTGACGACGATATGCAAAAAAGCTTTGAGGAGTCCTTTGACTACGACGAGACCGATTGCCAGCTTGACGCTATTTCCGACATCAAGCAGGATATGATGCGTTCAACTCCAATGGACAGATTGCTTTGCGGCGACGTTGGATACGGTAAGACCGAGGTTGCGTTCCGTGCGGCTTATAAGGCAGTGCTTTCGGGCAAGCAGGTGGCAATACTTGTGCCTACCACGATACTTGCGCTCCAGCATTTCCAAACGGCACAGAGCCGCATGAGAAATTTTGCCGTCAACATTGATATGATTTCTCGTTTCCGTACTCCCAAGCAGGTAGAGCAATCCTTGCGCCGACTTGAAAGAGGCGATACCGACATCATTATAGGAACTCACAAGCTGCTTGGCAAGGAAGTGAAATTTCACGATCTTGGCCTCCTTATCGTTGACGAGGAACAGCGATTTGGCGTGGCACAAAAGGAAAAATTGAAGCAACTTGGCGGCAACATCGACGTTCTGACTCTGTCGGCAACACCCATACCGAGAACGCTCAATATGGCTATGGGTGGCATCCGTGATATATCGCTTCTCGACGAAGCTCCCGGTGATCGTCTGCCCGTGCAGACCTACGTCCTCGAATATGATGAGCTTATAATATTTGAAGCCATACGGCGCGAGCTTCGCCGTGGCGGTCAGGTATTCTATATCCACAATTTTGTCGAGTCTATCGACCGCGTTGCGGCTCATATTTCCGAGGAGATTCCCGAGGCAAGAGTGACCGTGGCACACGGCAAGATGGATAAGGATGAGCTTGAGGATATATGGAGCAGAATGCTATCGGGAGATATAGATATTCTTGTCTGCACCACTATCATTGAGACGGGAATTGACATTCCCAACGCAAACACGCTGATAGCTGACAGTGCCAACAGACTTGGACTTTCACAGCTTCATCAGCTTCGTGGTCGCGTGGGTCGATCCTCGCGTCGCGCTTACGCTTATTTCACCTATCCCAAGGACAGAAATCTTACCGAAATTGCCCAAAAAAGACTTGAAGCTATCAAGGAATACGCAGAGTTTGGTGCAGGATTCAGAATTGCGCTCCGCGATATGGAGATACGCGGTGCGGGCAACATCCTCGGAGCTGAACAGCACGGTCACCTCGAAGCTATCGGTTACGATCTCTACATCAAGCTCCTCAACGACGCGGTGCTTGAAGAAAAGGGAGAGAAGCCGAAGGAGAGAGGCGAGTGCGTGGTCAGCTTCGCCCACGACGCTTATATACCCGAAAAATACGTCCGTTATCCCGGTCAGCGAATGACGCTCTACAAGCGAATTGCGTTGATCCGCAATCAGTACGATGCCGACGACATAGCCGACGAGCTGCTTGATCGCTTCGGCGAGATGCCCGATGCGGTAGACAACCTTTTGCGCGTGGCGCTTATCCGCGCCATGGCAGAGGAGATAGGATTCAGACAGATCACCGAAATGAACGGAGAAGTGCGATTTTATCAGACCACCCCCAGTATGGACGTTTTCCGTGAGCTTGCTTTTATCACCGGAGGCAGACTCCGTGTCAATATGGGTTCGGGAGAGAGCTTCGGCATACTGAAATTGAAGCAAAACGAGAGATCGCTCGTAATAGTTCACAAAATGTTTGAAAAATATCTTGAAACTGTACAAAATGAGGAAAAAGATTTCGAATAATTAGGTTGTATAATTAAAAGAAGCATATTTAGTCAATTTACTGCTTGAAAGGTAAAATAAATGAAAAAAACCGCAAAAATTGTTATACTCGCCCTTGCCTTTTGCATGGTTATAGCGGCGCTTGCCTCTTGCTCGTCAAGTAGTGAGAGCGTTATGACCATGGCAGACAAAGGTATATCGGTCAACACCTACCAGCTCCTGCTCTGCAGAATGAAAGGTACTCTCTATAACTACGGATATGACGTGACCAACCAGAAATTCTGGAGAACTATTATCACAGCCGATGGCACTACCTATGATGATTACTTTACTGCCAGTATTCAGGAGCAGGCGAGCCGCTACCTTATAGCCGACTATCTCTTTGACCGCAACGGTCTCGTGCTTACCGACGATCGCATTGAAATAGTAGATAAGCTTATGGACGCTTACGTAAAGCAGGCGGGGTCGAAGAATGCCCTCAACGCAAATCTGAAAAATTACGGCGCAAACTACGATATTCTTCGAGACCTCCTTATCCTTGAGACCAAGATAGATATGCTCAAGGATCACCTCTACGGAGACAACGGAGAGAAGATCGATGCAGAGGTCAAGGGAAAATATCTTCGCGATAATTATGTGGCATTCGGTCAGATCTTCTTTGCTACCTACTCCTACATTCCCGAGGTGGACGAGTTTGGCGATCGGGTCTACTATACCGACGAAAAATATACCGCGATCGCTTACGATAAAGAGAACGGCACCACCAAAACCGACGAATACGGAAAGGTCATAGTTGATGCTTTGAAAAATCCCAGATATTACAATAGCGAGGGCAAGATAGCCTACGATATCGAAAAGGGAGTTGCAGGATATCAGACCGAGACCGACAAGGACGGCAACGTAAGCAAAAAGATAAAAAATATGACGAGTGCCGAAATAGAGGAGCTTGCCGTCAAGGTAGACGGATACCTTAACGCATGTAACGGAGATATTGACGTCTTTCTTGAATACGCCGAGATTTACGGCGAGGGAGAGGGAGACGGCGAGATAATGTATCTCTATTCGGGCGCCGACTATTACGGGGCAATTGACAAGTCGCTCGAGTATCTTGACGAAATTTCCGAGAATGTAAAATCGGGAGAGCTTGGAGAGTGCTCGGTGGTTCAATCGGCTTACGGCTTCCACATGGTATGCAAGTATGAGATACAATCAGGTGCGTACGACTCCGAGGAGCATAAGGACACCTTTACCGACTTTTATCTCAACCTTATAGCCGAGATATTCGACAGTGAGTGCAAGGTGTACGAGTCTGCCGTTGTAATCAACAAGGATGCCCTTGAGTCTGCCCCCACAATGGCAGAGGTAGAGATCAACGTTCTTTACTGATAAAAGCTTAATGATCTAAGGAATTGAAAATGAAACGATCTGAAAAAAGAATGGCGGCAATAAAGACCGCCGCAATAATACTGGTATTAATTACCGTCCTTACGCTCCTTGCCGCCTGCGGAGAGCAGGAGCGAGAGACTACTGCTGACACCTCCCCAATCCTTGAATGCGATGGCGTTGAGCTGCCTCTGTTTTTCTATGAATTTATGCTTTCAAGAGTAAAGGGAGACCTTGCGAGAAATCAGAACAAGGTTACAGATCCCGACTTTTGGTATGCAGAGATCGAGGGAGACGGCAGAACGTATGAGGAGTTTTACAACGAGTACGTACTTGAAAGATGCAAAAACTATCTTGCCGCCCAAGTCGGATCGTAGCCATGTCGTTCTGTGAGCCAAGGAGTTGT
>JAZUAS010000002.1:0-25493 GCA_045638125.1 Eubacteriales bacterium
CATTTAAGACAAATTCAGTATAATTTTATAAAAAATATAATAATATATAAAATATTTACAAAAAAGGTGTTTACAAAACGCAAAAAAAGTAGTACAATATTTGGTACAATTTATATATTGGGGGAGTAGCGATGTCTAAACCTATTTATGATCGTGTTTTAATTAAAATTTCGGGCGAAGCTCTCAAAAACGGATGCGAAAACGACATCCTTGATTTCGATTTTGTCGATAAAGTTGTTGCGTCAATCGATAAGTGCCTTAAAGCAGGCGTTGAGGTTGCTATTATTGTCGGAGCGGGCAATATATGGCGAGGAGCACGAAAGGGTGTTGGTATGAACCGCGCAAGAGCAGACCACATGGGTATGCTTGCAACTGTTATCAACTCCTTAGCTCTTCAGGACGCATTCATCAGACGCGGAATCGATGCCAAGGTGCTTTCCTCGGTCGAAATGAATACCTTTGCTGATTTCTACACGCAGAGAGACGCTGACAGATACCTTTCTGAGGGCAAGGTAGTTATTTTCGGCGGAGGACTTGGCGCTCCTTATTTCTCAACCGACACCCCCGCAGTGGTTCGCGCGGCAGAGATCGGCGCAGACATAGTGCTTATGGCAAAGAACGTAGACGGTCTTTATACCGCAGATCCCAAAAAGGATCCCACCGCAACCCGTTACGATGACGTAACCTACGCCGAGATCCTTGACAAGAATCTTAAGGCTTTCGACCTCACCGCAGTTTCCTTCTGCAATGAAAACGACATCGATTGCTACGCATTCGCTCTCTCCGACCCCGAAAACATTTATCGCGCGGTCATGGGCAATACCACGGGAACTAAAATGCATAAATAATAACTTACATACATAGAAAGGGAATAATAATTATGAATTACAACACAAAAGAACTTGAATCAAAAATGCAGAAATCCATCGCGTCCTACGAAACCAACTTGGCGTCCATCCGTGCAAGCCAGGCTAACCCTGCTGTTCTTTCTCGTGTAACCTTCGATTACTGGGGTTCTCCCGCAGAGATCACTGCTATGGCAAACGTAAGAGTTGCCGACGCTAAAACTCTTGAGATCATCCCCTACGACGCAAGCACCCTCAAGGCTATGGAAAAGGCTATCCAGACCTCCGACATAGGAATTAATCCCTCCAACGACGGTAAGATCATCCGTCTCGTATTCCCCCAGCTTACCGAGGAAAGACGTAAAGAGCTCGCAAAGCAGGTTCAGAAGATGGGCGAAGATGCTAAGGTTGCAGTAAGAAATCTCAGAAGAACCGCTAACGACGATATCAAGAAGCAGAAGAAGGACGGTATTCTCACCGAGGACGACGTTAAGAATGCTGAAAAGGCTGTTCAGGACCTCACTGACAAGTATATCAAGAATATTGAAACCATCACTACCGCTAAGGAAAAGGACATTATGAAGGTCTGATCTTGCGGACAAACATTAAAGCGGAAGGGAAAAGCTTCCGCTTTAATTGCAGTTTGATAACACAAATTTTTTAACTTTGGCGGAGTAATATGAGCAAAGAAATTATTAAGGTTGATGAAAGACTCAAGCATATTGCTTTCATAATGGACGGCAACGGCAGATGGGCAACCTCCCGAGACCTTCCCAGAGAAGAAGGCCACAAGGAAGGTGTGAAGGCTTTTATAAACGCGGTGGAATATTGCAGAAAGATCGGAATAGAATATATTACGGTCTATGCCTTTTCAACCGAAAATTGGAAGCGTCCCAAAAGAGAGGTCGATGCTATCATGGCATTACTTGAGAAATATCTCGACAGCTTTTTCACCGATAGCAAATCCGACGGATTGGGACAAGTGCGTTTTATAGGTGACATCAGCGTTTTGAATTTGTCATTGAAAGCAAAGATCAAGACTATTGAAAAGCTTACAGCACGCCGAAAGGGCGTTTTAAACGTAGCGGTCAATTACGGATCACGCCTTGAGATCACCAATGCAGTCAACAAGCTTATTGCAGATGGCAAAAAGGAAGTAACTCCAGAGGACATAAATTCTGCACTCTATACCGGCACGTGTCCCGATCCCGATCTTATTGTCAGAACTGGCGGAGACCTTCGTATATCAAATTTTTTGCTTTGGCAGGCGGCATACTCGGAGCTATATTTTACAGACACACTCTGGCCCGACTTCGGACCTGATGAAATAGACCGAGCGGTTGCCGAATTTTACTCCAGAAAACGCCGCTTTGGCGGACTTGACAAAAACACCAACAAAAAGGACTAACCGACATGCTTATCAGAATTATTACTGCTTTAGTCGCTCTTTGCGTATTTATTCCCATGCTGACATTCAGCCACACATGGATATCTGCCGCATTGATAGGAGTTTGCATCGTAATTGCAGTTTTTGAAGCAATTCGTTGCATTGGGCAAAAGAAAAACTTTTTTCTCACTATACCGCTCTGCACGGCAAGTATGATAATGCCGCTCTACACTATATATGCTAAACATATCAGTAATCCCCAGAGCATATTCACCGTAGGTGCAGTGGTTACTATCTTAGTTACACTGTACGTTTTCACGGTTGCGGTATTCTCAAGCAAGACTTTCAATATTGCCGATGCAGGATTGCTCATAGCAATGTTCATATTTGCAAATTGCGGCTTTACCTCGTTGATCTACATCAGCAACTTTGCCGCTAACGGTAAATATCTTGTTTTTCTGCCATTTATAGTAGCTTGGGTAACAGACACGTTTGCTTACTTCACCGGCAGATTCTTGGGAAAACACAAACTCATTCCCGAAGTCAGCCCCAAGAAAACTATTGAGGGAGCCATCGGCGGAACGATAGGCGGCGCTATCTCTGTGGTTGTTTTCGCTTTGGTGGTTTCAAACTTCTTCAAACCCGAAGGAGCAGAGGGAGTTATACAGGCAAACTACTTAGCCTTTGCAATATTCGGAATCTTTATTCCGATATTTGGACAGATCGGCGACCTTATGATGTCTGTAATTAAGAGAAATTACGGCATTAAGGATTACGGAAAATTTTTCCCCGGTCACGGCGGAATGCTGGACAGATTTGACTCCGCTCTGGCAAATTGTATGATCCTTGCTATTGTTTGTACCTGTCCCTATTTTGATCTTCTTCCCACAATTATAAGCTAAGGATGAATACAAATGAAAGATAATAAACCCTCAATGATCGTTCTCGGCTCTACCGGATCGGTCGGAGAGCAGGCTATCGACGTAGCACAAAAATTCAACGTAACCGTTGATGCGCTCTCCGCTCACAAAAACTCCAAAAGAGTAGAGGAGCAGGCACGTTTGTTTAACGTGAAGGCTTGTGCTATGAGCGATAAAGACGCGGCACACGATCTTAAGGAAAGATTAAAAGACACCAGTATAAAGGTCTATTGCGGTACAGAGGGCATCTGCGAAATGGTAGCAGAGACCAATGGAAACGGCGAACACGGTCAAGTTGTCGAAAACTCAATACTCGGCGAAGCGGGACTTATGCCCTCTTTAGCAACACTTAAGGCAAAGAAAAAGCTTGCTTTAGCTAACAAGGAGTCACTTGTTGTAGGTGGCGAGATCGTTATGAAAGCGGCTCGAGAAAGCGGAAACGAGATACTTCCCGTTGACAGTGAGCATTGTGCGATATTTCAATGTTTGCGTTCCGGAAAAAAGAGCGAAATTAAAAATTTGATACTTACCGCTTCGGGTGGACCTTTCTTTGGTTATACTAAAGAAGAGTTGAAAACTGCAACTCTTGATTCTGCGCTGGCGCATCCTACCTGGTCAATGGGTGCCAAAATAACCGTTGATAGCGCAACTCTTATGAATAAGGGCTTTGAGGTTATTGAGGCTGTCCACTTATTTGGGGTTAACCCGGAACAGGTAAAGGTCGTGGTTCATAGAGAAAGCATTATACATTCGGCAGTTGAGTTCATTGACAATAGCGTTATCGCGCAAATGTCTGTTCCCGATATGCGCCATTGTGTTCAATACGCACTTACTCATCCGGAAAGAGGAGAGGCGACCACCGAGGCACTTGATCTTTTCTCGGTCGGCAAGCTGACTTTCAAAAAGCCCGATCCCGATACGTTCATTCTGTTAGGCAAAGCCTTTGAGGCTATAAATCTGGGCGGAGCTATTCCCGCTATACTAAATGCGGCAAATGAGGAGGCCGTTGCGGCATTCTTGCAAAAGAAAATAGAATTTTACGATATTTGCGAGATAGTTTGCTCGGTCGTAGATTCAATGAATGCTTGCAAAGCCGAACACACCCTCGAAAATATACTTATGTGCGCCAACGAAGCAAGAGTTTTGGCGCAAAATCGCATAGGTGCTTTAAGATAAAAAATTCACGGAGAAATTGATGGATACGATTTGGTATTTGTTGCTGACGCTGCTTTTGCTCAGCATTATGGTAGTAATTCACGAGTTTGGGCATTTCTTGTTTGCCCGACTTTTCAAGGTCACGGTTTATGAGTTTTCCATAGGTATGGGGCCTGCGATATTTACTACCGCTAAAAAGAAGAAAAAAGCCAAGAGCGACAGTATGATAGGCGACACATTCCATTCCACGGATAACGAAATCGGTGCAAAAAATAACACCTCACCCGAAGTGGATTACCCCGAAGACGGAAAGACAGTATTCAGTATAAGAGCATTTCCTATCGGCGGCTATGTCAGAATGGCAGGTGAGGACGAAGCCTCTTCGGATGTCAATGCTTTCTGTAATAAAGCAGTTTGGCAGAGATTTCTTATAACCGTTGCAGGACCTGTGATGAATATTCTTCTCGGTGTGCTCTGTATGTTTAGCATGGTAGGCATCGACTGTATTCAAGACGGCTATCTCGCATCAAACGTAGTTGGACAGTTTTACGAAGAATCTATCTCTGACCAGAGTGGACTTATGGTTGGAGACAAGATAATCAAGATCGACGGCGTTTACGTCCATACGGGTCAAGAGGTAGTTTACGAGATATTAAACAACGGATACGAGCCTATTGATATTGTTGTTATCAGAAACGGGGAACGTGTACTGCTGGAAAAGGTTGAATTTCCAACCGAGGAAACAGCGGGAACCAAGATCGGAAATCGTGATTTTTACGTTTTAAAGGAAGACATATCATTTCTATCTGTTGTTAAGCACTCGATCTTCAGGTCTGTCTCATCCGTTAAAATCATAGTTGACGGAATAAAGGATCTGTTGTTAGGACGTTATGGTGCTGAGGCGGTTTCGGGTCCCATTGGCATGGCAGGAGCAGTAGGTGACGCCGCCAAGGTCGGCCCATACTCGCTTTTGAACCTATTTGCATTGATCACTATAAACTTAGGCGTATTCAATCTCTTGCCCCTGCCTGCACTGGACGGCGGAAGAATAATCTTCCTGTTGATCGAAATGATCTTCAGAAAGCCGGCAAAAAAAGAGGTGGAGGGAATGGTCAACACCGTCGGACTCCTCGTTCTTTTGGCTTTGATGCTATTCATCACGTTTAAGGACATTATCAATCTATTCTAAAGGATAAATCCATGATCTACAATAAAATCAGACGTAAAACAAGAGAGATCACCGTTGGCGGTGTCAAAATAGGCGGTGAAAATAAGATCGCCATTCAATCTATGACCAACACCGACACCAAGGACGCTTGGGCTACTCTTGAACAGATAAAAAGACTTGCGAGTGCAGGTTGCGACGTGGTAAGAATTACCGTTCCCGACGAAGAGGCGGCTGAAACCGTCAGATTTATCAAGGAGTCGGGCATCCGCACTCCCATAGTAGCTGACATTCATTTTGACTACCGCGCCGCTCTCAAGTCTGCCGAATACGGAGTTGATAAAATTCGCATCAACCCCGGGAACATCGGTGACGAGGAGAGAGTCAAGGCAGTAGTCGACGCCTGTAAAGCAAGAAATATTCCCATCCGAATCGGCGTTAACAGCGGATCGGTAGAAAAGCATATTCTTGCCAAGCACGGCTCACCCACTCCCGAGGCGCTTTGCGAAAGCGCGCTCTATCACGCGTCGATACTTGAAAAATACGACTTTTACGACACCGCTATTTCAATAAAGTCCTCTGATGTGTCCACAATGATAGCCGCTAACCGTCTTGTTGCCGAGCGTTGCGACTATCCCATACATATCGGAGTTACCGAGGCAGGAGATGAAAGACGAGGCACGATCAAGAGTGCTATCGGTATCGGATCTCTGCTTTGCGACGGCATTGGAGATACGTTGAGAGTTTCTCTCACCGCAGACCCCGTAAACGAGGTAGGAGCGGCGAAGGCTCTGCTTAACGCCTTGAATATCGAAGGGCAGTGCGGAATGAATATAGTGAGCTGTCCCACCTGCGGAAGAACCAAAATAGACCTCATATCACTGTCCGCCAGTTTCTCGGAGGCGATTGCCGCTGAAAAGCTGGACGACCTGCCTATAACCGTAGCTCTTATGGGCTGCATCGTAAACGGCCCAGGAGAAGCGCACGAAGCCGACCTCGGCATCGCGGGAGGTCGCGGAGAGGCTCTGCTTTTCGCTCACGGACAACCCTTGGGCAAGATCAAGGAAAGCGAGATCATCCCCACACTCATTAAAGAAATCAAAAAAATCAAGGAAGAAAAATTTTCTTAAATATGGCAAAGACGTTTTTACAGATTTTTGAAAAATATAACGCCGATGAGCGCGGCGAAGAAATTCTCAACCGCGCTCAAAATATTAAGATCCAGGCCGACAAAGCAAACAGAATTTTGCAGGTGTCGGCCGATTTTCCCATGCTCATCGATAAAGAAACCCTATATAGATTCGAAGCAGAGATAGCAAAGGCGTATCAGCTCGCGTGGGTTAAAATTATGCCTCACTATCCCACCGAGCTTTTCGATAGCAGTTACATTCCCGATCTGCTCAAGGAAACCGAAAAGATCGGAATCGTTGCAATGGGATTTTTCAACAAATACAGATATAATCTTGAAAACAACACTTTAAACATAGAAATCCCTTTTACCGAGAACGGTGTCAAATTGCTTTACGACGCAAGAACTCCCGGCGTTATGCAGGGAATTATTCTTTCTGAGTTTGGAATCAACGTCAAAGTAAATATCGTACACACAAACGACGAGATATTCCTCGCAAGCAACAATTCTCTTGAAAAATACATAGAGGACTTCGACAAGAGAATGGCGGCAGAGGCGAAAGCATACGATGCGAGAATGGCTCAAAGGCTGACATCCACGCCCCCCTCCGACGAGGAGGCAAATATGCTCCCCAGAAAGACTACTCTGTTTGATGAGGAGGCAGTTGCAACCGTTGAAAACGGTATATGTAAGATAGGCAAAGGAATGTTTGACATCTCCGCTCCCGAATACGTTTACGGTGAGCCCTTTACCATCGAGCCCACACCCATTTCCGACATAAACAAGCCCCAGAGAAATATAGTTATCCTCGGAACGGTATTCGATTACACCCAAGAGCCCAGCCGCTCGGGCGATAAGATGAATATCTCCTTCGCAATCAGCGACGGTAACTCATCGGTTGAAGTCAAGTGCTTTGCAACCCTTGAGGATGCAGAGGAGATCTCCGCAAACGTTAAAAACGGCGCGGTCTTGGCTCTTAAAGGATATGCCAAGAAAGAAATGCGTAAGGATAGAACCGAGGGAACAGATTTCCAGTTCTATTTCAACAATATTGCAAAGATAAAGAAGCTTTCGAGAGTGGACAATGCTCCCGTCAAGCGCGTTGAGCTTCATCTGCACACCCAGATGTCCCACATGGATGCACTTATTCCGCCCGACGTTGCAGTTAAACAGGCAAATGCTTGGGGACACCCTGCAGTCGCCATCACCGACCACGGAACGGTTCAGGGCTATCAGGATGCGATGCTGGCATCTGAAAAACTCGGTCAGAAAGTCATCTACGGTGTTGAGGCCTACTTTGTAAACGACACCGCAGGTGCACTTTACGGCAACTACAACGAGGATTTTGACGAGGAGACCATAGTTTTCGATATTGAAACCACGGGTCTTTCGGTAAAGAACTGCCGAATCACCGAGATCGGTGCGGTCAAGGTCAAGAGCGGAGAGGTTATCGACACTTTTAACACATTTGTCAATCCCGAAATTCCGATCCCAGAAGAAATAGTTAATCTTACGGGAATTACCGACGAAATGGTAGCCGATGCTCCCAAAATAAGGGAAGCACTTGACGCGTTTTTCGGCTTTATCGGCGACAGAGACACTGAAAAGAAAAAGCTGCTGGTGGCACACAATGCAAGCTTTGATATGGGCTTTATCCGCTATGCGGCGGACGAGTGCGGACTTGAATTCAAAAACCCCTATCTCGACACGGTTGCGCTTTCCAGATACATAAATCCCGACCTTAAGAAGCACAAGCTCGACACACTTGCCGAGTATTATCATCTTGGCGATTTCAACCACCATAGAGCCTGCGACGACGCTGCTATGCTTGCGGCTATCTACGTTAAGATGACCGCATCTATGCGAGAGCAGGACATCAAGAGCTTTGAGCAGTTGAAACGTGATATGAGTGCAAATTCTAATCCCCTCAACCTCAAGCCCTATCACCAGATCATTCTCGTAAAGAATAAGATCGGTCTCAAAAACCTCTATAAGCTCATTTCCTTTGGATTTTTGAAGTATTATAAGCGACACCCGAGAATTCCCAAGACCGAGCTTGAAAAGCACCGTGAGGGCCTTATAATTGGCTCTGCATGCGAGGCCGGAGAGCTTTTCACCGCAATTCTTGAGAACCGTCCCGAGGCAGAGATCGAGGAGATCGTCAATTTCTACGATTATCTTGAAATTCAGCCTATTTCCAACAACCGATTCCTTATAAGAGAGGAAAGAGCAAAGGACGAGGAGGATCTTCGTAATTTAAATCGTAGGATCGTTGAGCTGGGCGAAAAATACAACAAGCCCGTAGTTGCAACCTGCGACGCCCACTTCTTAAACGACGAGGACGAGCTCTACCGCAAGATACTGCTTGCAGGTCAGAAATTCAAGGATTTCGACAGCGAATCTCACCTCTATTACCGCACCACCGAGGAAATGCTGGAGGAATTCTCCTACCTCGGAAAGGAAAAGGCTTATGAGGTGGTCGTAACCAACACAAATATGATAAACGATATGATAGAGAGCGACATCCGTCCTTTCCCCAAGGGTACTTTTACCCCCGATATGGAGGGTGCGGAGGAGGATCTTACCAGAATTTGCTACGAGCGAGCAAAATCTATGTACGGTGATCCGCTCCCCGAGATAGTTGAGCAAAGACTCGACAAGGAGCTTACCTCTATCATCAAAAACGGCTTTGCAGTGCTTTATATGATCGCGCAAAAGCTGGTTTGGTACAGTGAACAGAATGGCTATCTGGTTGGCTCGCGTGGCTCGGTTGGATCGTCCTTCGTAGCATCAATGGCGGGAATTTCCGAGGTTAACCCTCTGCCTCCTCACTATTGGTGTCCCAACTGTCAGTACAACGACTTCTCCAACCCCGACAAGGCAGGCTCGGGCTTTGACCTTCCCGACAGAAATTGCCCCAACTGCGGACAAAAGCTGAAGGCGGACGGTCACCACATCCCCTTCGAAACCTTCCTTGGATTCTACGGAGATAAATCCCCCGATATCGACCTTAACTTCTCGGGAGAGGTTCAGGGTAAGGTGCATAAGTACACCGAGGAATTGTTCGGCGCAGAGAACGTGTTCCGTGCAGGAACTATCGGTACTCTTGCCGATAAGACCGCCTACGGTTACGTTATGAAATTCCTTGAGGAAAAGGGAATCAGTCTCCCTCGTGCAGAGGTCAACCGAATAGTTTCCAACTGCGTTGGCGTTAAGCGCTCAACGGGTCAGCACCCCGGCGGTATCGTTGTTGTTCCCAAGCAGTATGAGATCTACGATTTCTGCCCCGTACAGCACCCCGCAGATGACCCCAACTCCGACATCGTCACCACACACTTCACCTTTGAGTATCTCCACGATACGCTACTCAAGCTTGACGAGCTCGGACACGATATGCCGACCAAATATAAGTACCTTGAAAAGTACTCGGGCAACACCAACGTTATGGACGTGCCTATGAACGATAAGTCGGTTTACGAGCTGTTCCTGTCCACCAAATCTCTCGGAGTTTCTCCCGACGATATAAACTGCAACATCGGAACCTACGGTCTGCCCGAGTTTGGTACAAGATTCGTTATCAAGATGGTTGAGGAGGCAAAGCCTAAATCCTTCTCCGACCTTTTGCAGATCTCGGGACTTTCCCACGGCACCGACGTTTGGACGGGCAACGCCCAAGACCTTATAAATCAAGGCATTTGTAACATTTCCAACGTTATCGGATGTCGAGACAACATAATGAACGACCTTATCGCCTACGGCGTTGAAAAATCCCACGCCTTTAAGATAATGGAGTCGGTTCGTAAGGGTAAGGGACTCACCCCCGAGTGGGAGGAGGAAATGGTTGGCGCAGGCGTTCCCGATTGGTATATCGGCTCTTGTAAAAAGATCAAGTACATGTTCCCCAAGGCGCACGCGGCGGCGTACGTTATGTCGGCGATACGTCTTGGCTGGTACAAGGTGCATATCCCCATCGCGTTCTATTGCGCCATGTTCACCGTTGCTCCCGGCGGCTTTGATGCCGAGATAGTTATGGGCGGCAGAAGTGGAGTTCAGGCGGCCATCAAGGACATCGGGGAAAGAATGAGGGATAAGAAAGATGTTACCCCCAAGGAGCAGGCAAGTATTCCCACGCTCCAGCTTATAAATGAAGCTATGGCGAGAGGAATTAAGTTCCTTCCCATCAATATTATCAAATCCGAGTCCTCGGCGTTCGTACCCGAAAACGGCGCTATAAGAATGCCTTTCTCGGCACTCGGCGGTCTTGGAGAGAACGCGGCGGCGAATATCGTTGCGGCGAGAGCGGAAGAGCCCTTCTTCTCTGTAGAAGACCTCCAGATAAGAGCAAAGCTGACCAAATCGGTTATAGAGGTCCTTCGAAACAATAAGGTTCTTGAAGGTCTTGACGAAACCGACCAGTTAAGCTTCTTCTAAAGCATAAAAAAGGAACAGATTTTGAAAATCTGTTCCTTTTGATTTTTATTAAATTAAGAAACCTGTACTTCGTATGCGATGCTTCTGCACTCGAAGAACGCTTGGTTGTTGATGACGGTCTTTGCGGGAACGTCCATGTCTACCAAAGACGAGCAGTAAGCAAAGGCGTATTCGTCGATGTATTCAAGCTTTGAAGGAAGCTCAACACGACGAAGACTCTCGCAAGCGTAGAAGGTGCTGTTTTCTATAATCTTGAGGCTACGGGATAGAGAAGCGGTGCAAAGATTTCTGCAGCCCTCAAAGGCAGCCGAGCAAAGACGGCTCACGGTGTCGGGAAGATCGACGTTTGAAAGAGCGGGGCAGTATGCAAACGCCTTTTCGCCAATCTCCTCAAGATTGTTGCCGAGGTCAACCCAAGAAAGCTTGTCGCAACCCATGAAGGCGCGATCGCCTATCTCGTGAGTGCTTGTCAGCTTAACGTAGGTCAGCTCGCGGCACCAAGCAAAAGCCTGCGCCTCAATAAATCTGACCGAGGCGGGAAGGGTGACGCTCTTTATCTGTGTCGAGCGCGCAAACGCCTTTTCCGCAACGCCTACTACGGGGTATCCCTCAACGTCGGAGGGCACGACGATATGCTCGTCGGTGCAGTTGCCGATGCTGCGCAAAATAGCCACGCCGCTTTTAGCAACCGCATATTCAAGACCGCGTGAAACTCTCATCGGTGTGACTCCTTTCTGCAAAATCGACCTCTGTCGTAGTGAAATATATACCTATTTTACACCAAAAACTCTTATTTGTCAACCCCATTTGCGGAATTTGCCGTTTTTGATGCCTTTTTCGGTCTTTTATAGCCCCCGAACAGCCTGTACTTTAATATATACGACAAGGGAGAGAAATATTACATTAGCTGTAACAGTTTCTTCAGAAAAGAAAAAAGCACTTACTTTAAAAAGTGCTTGGATAACAAAAAAAGGACAGCACATTTCTCCCCAGTCCGATGTACAAGCCCCGAACCAAACGTCCGATAACGAGTTGAGTATGAATGCTGTCAATAACAGTATATCACAAGAAAACGGATTTGTCAACAGTGAAAATTTGGCAACTCCTGTCGGGCAGGCGAGAAACTACGCGAAGATATTCGGCATGGACGAAAACGGCACACGTGGTCTTGCCACGTTAGCTGAGGATCTGCCCGACGGAGTTGATCTTGGAGAGGTGGCATTGGCTTTCAACGCGATATACAGCCAAGGTAAGAGTGGCAAAGCGTTTTCTGCGGCAAAGAATATGGAGCTTTTGTCGCCTGAGCAGAGGCATTACGCATATAATCTCGGTATCATGGATAAGGCGCTGGATAGCGCGAGGGCGAAAAACGCAGCCGCCGAGATTTCGGGAGAAAATAGCGGTAAGGTATTGCAAAAAGACGGTGTTGGTGGTACAATAAAGAAAAGTAATAATTTAGCAAATGAGGCGAAAAATGAAGAAGAATTCAACAATGAAACAATCACATCAATCTCAAAATCAAAACTTGAAGCTCAAAAAAGCAATTCAAGAACACAGAGAGCAGCTGGAAGTGAATCCTCAATACCAGCAACAATGCAAAAAAATGGAGGAATCAATGACCGAATTCTTTTACAACGAAATAGAAGAGGAATAGAATCAACATTAAGAGATCTGGGCTTTAACGACAAAGACATTGTTTCAGAAGAAAAAAATGCCACTTCATATCCAATCAAAGAATTTTTGTCCGAATATGGAATTGATTGTTTGATTATTAAAGATTCTTCTTGGAAACGGAAAAGCCAAGCTGCATCTAAATCCGGAATAGTTTTTGTAAAAGAAACCGTTCCCAAAGAGTACCTCAAGAGAATGGGTCCACATGAGGTCACACACATTATGAAGCAAGTTGGTTATAAACCCTATCTTGATTTTCTTAATCGTACACCTATTATGTTTGATTTTTCAACGCCAGAAGCAAGATTCCTTTTGAACCGAGCTGCGGAGCATTGTAATGTAGATATTATATTAGCTCATGATTCGGATTTCGCCCGAATTTACGATGAATTTAATGCTACATTCTATGGTCATATTGCATCTGGTTTGTTAGATGAGCGAACTGATTGGATGAGAGCAGCATTTTACGATTTTGACGGATACGTTCAAGATCTGATAGATATTCACAAGCAATTTAAAAAGGATTTTAATAAAACATCTTTTTCATCCTCAACTCCCGACGCGCAGAAGGCGAAAGAAAGCAGCACAAGGGCAGAGAGTTCTAATTCTGACGTGCAGCATTCCAAGGGCAATAATGCCGAGTGGGATGCAGAAAGAATCAAGGACGGTAAGGTATTGCAAAAAGACGGAGTTGGTGATACAATAAAAGAAAATGAATCACGAAGGGAGAATAGCGATGGAACAGAAAGAAAAGTGGGTAACACTATATTTGGGCGACGGGACAATAAGGCGAACTCTGGAGAGCAATATACCGAACGTTCAAAAGAACATAGAGGAGATGAAGGAACTGTCACGAAAGGGCGGTTGGACAGAAGAGGAAATCGAGAAAAGCTGGTCACTGAAGATAGTTCCGGACGAGAATTAAGCTTAAGAGAGCTACAAGATAAATGAGGCGATACGCAGTGGGCGAGAGCTGACTGATGAGGAGTCGGCGTTTGTTGAGGAGCTTGATAGGGAGCTTGAGAAAACGCCTAAGTATAGCGGGGTTACATACCGAAATATATCATTTGATATGGAAGGGCAAGAGGCTTTTGATGCTTTCGTTGCGGAGCATGTTGAGGGCGGTTGGATTAAATATCCTGCATATACTTCAACGTCAAAATCCAAAACCGGATATCTTGTCGACGGTAAGTTTACTGCCCACATCGAGATTTACGGCGAAAACGGTCACGATATTTCCAATGGCTATGGCATCGAAGAAGAGCAAGAGGTTCTATATGAAAGGAACAGTCGTTTTGTTGTTAAAACTATCAAACGAGATGGAAACACAGTAAATATTGTTTTGGAGGAAAAAGGCTATGGAAGAAAAGAAATTCAAGGAAGCAATACAGGGAATACTTCAAGAGAATCGGGATCATCCCATACCGAAAGTAATATCGGCGCAGTGCAACAAATGCAAACATCAAATTCCGAAAAGTTGGTCGTGCAGGGTGCTAAGGAAAGAAATACCCGACGAGATTCTGGACAACGAGGTAACCTGCAAGGAGTTCGAGGAGAAGTAAACGATAATAACCCCGACGTGCAGCAGGCGAAGAGTGATCAAGCGAGCTCATCGGAGTGGAGCACGGAGAGGATCAAGGACGGCCCCTGACGGAGGAGCAGATTCAGATAATGGAGAAAGCTCAAGCAGAGTGGGAAGAGCGAATGAGGACGGATCCCCAGTTTCGAAAAGAGCACGAGAGACGACTCCAAGAAGACAAACATTACGGAAACGACTCAATAGAAGATTAAATTTCAATTCTTTATAAATAAAAAAGTAACCTCGTCGTTCTCAAACGGAGCCAACCGCTAATAGCGAGGGAATCCGCGACAAGGTTACCAAATATAAACCAATCGAATACCAGAGGGAGCAAATGCTCCAATATCTCTCAGCTTGACGATTGGTTTCAATTAATAGGTCGCTCATTGTTGGCTACTCACGGGCTGCGATTGCCCGCTCGCCTTTCAATGTTTGACCTTATGATAATTATATCATAAAAAATCAAATATGTCAATATGCAAAAAAACAGAAAGAGTCACTGGTAGTCTGAGGGAACAAACTGATAAAACAGAAATCCCGAACCCTTCTACGAAGGCTCAGCACACCGCTGGTGCTCTTTCCACTAATAGTATACTACAAGTAAAAGTATTTGTCAACAATATATTTTGCTTAATAACAGACATTAGATATAAAATTCTATAAAATATTGCACAGAAGCAGGCGCAGGCGGCGATGTATTGTATATATGCGAGAAGGTATACTGTTGTTTTAAAAAACATTTTCGGATGGTTCATTTGTAAGCTTTAATTTGGTTTCCCAAAACAAGAAAAGCATACTATTCCAAACATTTTATATGGATAGTGTTGACTATCAAAAAAAGAGGTCTGCCGAAACTCTGCTGATGCAAAATGCCTCAGCCCATACGCTCAAAGCGGGAGTCGGTCAAACCTCTTCTAACAATAGTATACCACAAGAAAAAGAAAATGTCAACAAGAAAATTTCGACAAATTCTGAAAATGCAAAATCCGATGCTTGGTCTAAAGTTGATGAGATCATAGAATCAACTATTGACGACGTGCTGGTGCAGTACGGCCAAGGCGCATGGCGACGTGGTTACGGTTCTTCGCAATGGCAAGCAGGAGTTTTGGAAGATAAACGATGCTAAGAAGTTAAATTCTCTCGATGTTGAATTTAACAAAAAGAACCGAGTTATTGTGGCGCAATTTGCTTCAAATGAAGCCATTGCAAATACTCCACATTCTCCTCGGTTCAATAACAGTATACCACATTCGGATAAATTTGTCAACAAAAACTCTAAGCAATTCAATTTCAGCCCACGATGTGGGCTTTTATTTTTATTCCGCAAAAAATTTGCTATGTTAACCATTTCTTAATTATTTTTTGATACAATAGTATTATTATATTGAAATACTTTGGAGAAAAAATTATGAAAACTAAAGTTGAGACCAAAAAGCTTGATGAAAGAGCAATAATTCCGACGTACGGCACCGAGTTTTCGGCAGGTGCTGACCTTTATGCGCTCCTTGACGAGCCTGCAATTATCGCTCCCGGCGAAACAAAGCTTATCCACACTGGAATCGCTATGGCTATCCCCGAGGGTCTTGTAGGTCTTATTTTTGCCCGCAGCGGAATGGCTACCAAGCGCGGTCTTGCGCCCGCTAACAAGGTGGGCGTTATCGACAGCGACTATCGCGGTGAGATTATGGTCGCGCTTCACAATCACGGCACAGTCCCACAGATTGTTGAAAGCGGAGAGAGAATTGCACAGATCTCCTTCCTGCCTTTTTATGCCGCTGAATTCGACGTGTGCGACACACTTTCCGAAACCCTGCGCGGCGAAGGCGGCTTTGGCTCTACGGGAAGCAAGTAATTTTCTAAAAATCATTGACTTTTGCCCATTTTGGGGTTATAATTCTTTTGGTTATATTTAATTTATAATAGAAAGGCGCAAAAATGACTAAAATTGACATATTTTCGGGCTTTCTCGGTGCGGGAAAGACCACTCTTATCAAAAAGCTTATTGAAGAGGCATATCACGGTGAAAAAATAGTTCTTATCGAGAACGAATTTGGCGAGATTGGTATTGATAGCGGATTCTTGGCAGAGGTGGGAATTAAGATCAACGAAATGAACTCTGGTTGTATCTGCTGCTCCCTCGTTGGCGACTTTGCAGTTGCTCTCAAAAAGGTTATCGAAGAATACGCTCCCGACCGCATCCTCATCGAGCCTTCGGGCGTTGGTAAGCTTTCCGACGTTATAAAGGCGGTTGAAAACGCCGACACTGAGGGCGCGGTTCTTAACGGATTTACCACCGTTGTTGACGCTAACAAGTGCAAGATGCACATGAAGAACTTTGGTGAGTTCTTTAACGATCAGGTTGAAAATGCAGGCTGCATCGTGCTCAGCCACACAGGAAAGATGACCGACCAGAAGATCGCAGATTGCGTGGCACTTCTCAAGGAGCATAACGCTACCGCGGTTATAGTTTCCACCCCTTGGGAGGAGCTTTCGGGCGCACAGCTTCTTGAGGCTATGGAGAGAAAATCCACCCTTGAGGCAGAAATGAGCGAGCTTGCCGAGGAGGCACACGAGCATCATCACCATCACGGACATCACCACCACGAACACGGCGAGGAATGCCACTGCCACGATCATGAGCATCACCATCACGAGCACGGCGAGGAGTGCCATTGCCACGATCATGAGCATCACCATCACGAGCACGGCGAGGAGTGCCATTGCCACGATCACGAGCATGAGCATCACCACCACGAACACGGTGAGGAATGCCATTGCCACGATCACGATCATGAACATCACCATCACGAGCACGGTGAGGAGTGCCACTGCCACGATCACGAACATGAGCATCATCACGAACACGGCGAGGAATGCCACTGCCACGATCACGGACATGAGTATCATCATCACGAACACGATGAGCACGGCACCTGCTCTTGCGGTCACCATCACGAGCACGGACACCACCATCACCACGCCGACGAGGTATTCGTAAGCTACGGTGCGGAAACCACCAAGAAGTTCAACGCTGACGCGCTCCGCGCGGCTCTTGACGGCTTCACCGACACCGAAAAGTACGGAATGGTTCTGCGTGCAAAGGGAATTATCGCATCCGACGACGGCAAATGGATCCACTTCGACTACATCCCCGGCGAGAGCGACGTTCGTTTCGGCGGAGCCGCTGTTATCGGTCGCCTTTGCGTTATCGGCTCCAAGCTTGATAAGAACGCCATCAGCGAGGCTTTGGGCGTGGAATTGGCTTGATTTCATTGAAGAAAGGTAGATTATAATGGCACAACCTACTATTCCCGTATATCTTTTTACCGGCTTCCTTGAGGGCGGTAAAACCCACATAATTCAGGAGTCTATGGCAGACGAGCGCTTCAACACCGGTGAAAAGACTCTTATCATCCTCTGCGAGGAGGGAATCGAGGAGCTTGACGTCACCGAATTCCCCGGCAAGAACGTCTACCTCGCAACCCTTGATAGCGAAAGCGACGTTACCGCCGAAAAGCTGGAGGCTTGCCGCCAAGGTCACCTTATCGACCGCGTAATTATCGAATACAACGGTATGTGGCAGCTCGGAACACTCTACAACAATCTCCCAAAGGATTGGTTTATCTTCCAGAATATGATGTTTGCCGATGCAAACACATTCTTCGCATACAATCAGAACATGAGAAGCCTCATGGTAGATAAGCTGATGTCCTGCGAGATGATCGTTCTCAACCGCACGCCCGACTCTATCGACAAGGACGAGGTTCACAAGATAGTTCGCGGAATTTCTCGCCGCGCCACCATCACCTACGATTATCCCGACGGTCACGTTGAATACGACGAGATCGAGGATCCTCTGCCTTTTGACATTGATGCGCCCGTTATCGTTATTGGTGACGATGATTATGCCGTCTGGTACAGAGACCTCACTGAGGAGATGAACAAATACGAGGGTAAGACAGTTAAGTTCAGAGGCGTTGTTGCAAGAGATATACAACTTGGCAAGGATGCTATCGTTATCGGTCGCCACGTTATGACCTGCTGTGTTGATGATATTGCGTACAGCGGTCTGGTTTGTAAGTTCAAATCCAACGTTGCATACAAAAACTATGATTGGATCAACGTTCAGGGCAAGATCAAAATAGAAAAGAACCGTCTTTACGGCAGACCCGGTCCGGTGCTTTACGCTGAGGATAGCGCCTACACCGACAAGCCCGAAAAGGAAGTTGCTACATTCTATTAATTGGCAAAAAACTCGGAGAAATTTCTCCGAGTTTTTTTGTTCTCCAAAATGGCGTAACATATTCCACCTTTCGACATAAAATGGTATTGAGAAAGCAATTCCACGGCTTTCTGACAAAACATATAGGGGGAAATATTATGCAAGATAACAGATTTTCATGCGGCCCCGGCATAGGCAAGGAAACTGTGTGTATAGAGACTAACAGAATACTTGACTCTTGCAGAGACCGCGATTGCTTTGAAAACGCAAGGGTTTTTCTCACCGACTTTGGCAAGGAGATCATCGATCATACCGGCACTGTCAGAGTTAAAAGCGCTTGCATCACCGAGACCCATATAAGCCTCGATCCCGTTCAGTTCAACAGGGGATTTTACACTGTTAATATTCGTTTCTACGTTAAGCTCACCTTTGAGGCTTGCATCGGAAACGGTCGTTCTCAGGAATTTGAGGGCGTTGCCGTGCTCGACAAAAAGGTCATTCTTTACGGTGGCGACTGCAACGTAAGCACATTCCGAGGCGGCGGAGATTTTTCGGACTTCTGCGCACGAGTTGAACCTTGCTGCAAGGAGAACAACGTTCCCACGGCAGTAGTCGAAGTGGCAGAGCCTATCGTACTCGGCGTTAACGTGCTTGAGAGCATCAACGACTGTTGCTGCTGCTGTTGCTGTGCCCACGACATTCCCGAAACGGTTGTTAACACAATGAACGGAAATCTTTACCACGACGATGACGATGACAGAAGATACCTTGCAGTATCTCTGGGAATCTTCTCAATCGTGAGGATCGTTCGTCCCGGTCAGTTTATAATTTCGGCTACCGAATACGTAATACCAGACAAGGAATGCATCTCGCCCTCCAATGACGATCCCTGCAGTGTATTCCGTTCTATGGCTTTCCCGATCTCTGAGTTCTCATGTTCCACCAATACGGCTCCGCACATTCACGGAGATAAAGGTGGCAAATGCGGTTGCTGAGTATAAAATTCGGTAATCTCAAACAATAAAAAATACGGTTGCGAATTCCAAAAGGGACTCGCAACCGTTTTCTATTATTTGCTAGATCAAATTTTATTTCTGTTCTGTTCAGTAGTTGCATCGCGGTATTTCAAAGGAGATAATCCAATTCGTTTTTTAAACACTCTTGAAAAATAATTGGCATCGTCAAATCCAACCATATAAGCGATGACTGAACAGGGCATCGAGGTCTCTGTAAGCATCGTTTTCGCCTCGGATATTCGCAAATCTATAAGATAATGAATTATGGATTTTCCAAACTCCTTGCGAAACTCACACTCGCAATATGCAACCGAAAAAAACGTCTCTCGACTGATGTCCTCAAGAGTCAGCTTTTCACTGTAATGACGTGAAAGATAATTGGCTATCTCAGTAGCTAAGGAGGGCTTATTTTTTGAAAGAATATTATCGGATATCTGCAACACCAAAGCTTCCGTTATGTGAACCAACTTTTTGGCGTTTTTTTCCGTTGGTCCTGCATACACCTTTTCTAAATATTGGAGCAAAATCTTTATCTCGTCATTTATATTATTGTGTAATATAGGATTAAACGACAATCTGTCCATAGAATGAAAATTTATGCTTACATAGTCACATGGCGTACCGTCAACTACTCGTTGTCTCATGCTTCCCGCAGGCAAATAAATTATGTCCCCACCGTGCATTTCAAACTTCTCGTCATTTATGTAATACACCATCTGTCCCTCGTATAGAAAAGTCAATTCGTGGAATCGTATTTGGTGCCTATCAATGTTTGTTAAATTGCCAAAACGGTTATGATTAAAGTAAGAAATATCCTCTATCATAGCTAAAATCCTCCAAAAAATAAGAAAATGCTAAAAATCGCATTATTTTTTGAATAATGTCTATTGAAATTACGTAAAAAAGTGCTATAATTATTATAGCATGATATTTTTATGTTGTCAACACCACAATAAAAGAACAAAAAATTAGGAGATTATTATGAAAAAAGTATGTGTTGTTACCGGTGCAGGTGGCGTGCTTTGCGCAGAATTTGCAAAAGAAATGTCCAAGAATGGTTACGCAGTAGCTCTGCTTGACATCAACGATGCCGCGGCTCAGGCGGTTGCAGACGAGATCTGCGCCAACGGTGGCGTGGCAAAGGCATATAAGACCAATGTACTTGACAAGGATTGCATCGTAGACGTTCATCAGAGAGTTCTGGCTGAGCTTGGCAAGTGTACCGTACTTATTAACGGTGCGGGCGGAAACAGCCCCAAGGCTACGACTGCTCACGAATATTTTGAAGCAGGCGACGAGAGTCGAGACGATATTTTGACGTTCTTCAACCTTAACGAGGCAGGATTTGATTTCGTTTTCGATCTCAACATGAAGGGAGTTCTTCTTCCTACTCAGGTATTTGCGGCTGACATGATCGGTGAAGAGGGTTGCTCTATCATCAATATTTCCTCTATGAACGCATATACCCCTTTGACCAAGATTCCCGCATACAGCTCGGCTAAGGCGGCAGTATCCAACTTTACCCAGTGGCTCGCAGTTCATTTTGCAAAAGAGGGAATCAGAGTCAACGGAATCGCTCCCGGCTTCTTTGCAACCAACCAGAACAGAGCGCTCCTTTTCAATCCCGACGGCACTCCCACCGCAAGAACAGGTAAGATTCTTGCCGCTACCCCCATGGGTCGATTTGGCGAAGCTCAGGAGCTCCTCGGAGTACTCAAATTCTTGACCGACCCCATTGCGGCATCTTTCGTTACAGGTACAGTCATCCCAGTTGACGGTGGATTTTCGGCATACTCCGGAGTATAAATATTAGTTAATTTGTGAGGTGAATTTTATGAATACCGATAAGATAAAGCTTTGCGCATTTGCTGATGAAGCAGACCCTATGCTTGACGGTCAGATTGCCGCCATGCGTGAAAACGGCATATCGCTTCTCGAAATAAGAGGAGTAAACAAGAAAAACATCAGCGCAATTACTCCTGACGAGGCAAAAGAAATCAGAAAAAAGCTTGATGCAGGCGGTATATCCACATGGGCGATAGGCTCTCCGGCCGGTAAAATCAAGATAGACGACGATTTTGCCAAGGAAACCGAGACATTTAAGCGTATGCTCGAGGTCGGCGCTATACTTGATGCTAAATGTATGCGTCTTTTCAGCTTTTTCGGTACTGAATCCGACGAAAAGTATTTTGACGAGATATGTGAGAAGCTGAACGTCTACGTTGAGCTTTGTAAACCCTACGGAATAGTGCCTTGTCATGAAAACGAAAAGCATATATACGGTGAGAACGCACCTCAGTGCCTAAGCCTTTTGAAGGCTGTTCCCGGTCTTAAAGCTGTATTCGACCCCGCTAACTTCATTCAGTGCGGACAGGATACTCTGGAGGCTTGGGATCTTTTGAAGGATTACGTTTATTACGGACACATCAAGGACGCCGATAAGGACGGAAACGTTGTACCTCCCGGATACGGAATAGGTCATATTGCCGAGTACTTGCCCGATTTTGTTGCTCAAGGTTGCTCTGTGCTTACTCTCGAGCCTCATCTCACCGAATTTGTAGGTCTCGCGTCTCTTGAAGAAGACGGTGCAAGAAGTAACGTTGGCAAGTTTGCATTCGCTAATAACCGCGAAAGCTTCGACTATGCGGTCAATTCCTTGAAAAAGATAATTAACGGACTTAACCTGTAATTTGTGAGGTAACGCTTATGAGATTGGGCGCTCAGTTTTATACACTTCGTGATTCATGCAAGGATCTATCGGGTCTTGAAGAATCTATGAAAAAGGTGGCGGATATTGGTTACACCTCCATCCAGCTTTCGGGCGTTTGCGCTTACGAGGGCGAATGGGCGGCGGAAAAAGCCAAAGAAAACGGGCTTACCATCGATATCACACACTACGATTATAACAAGATCACAAAAGACATCGAAAACACTATTAAACAACATACCGCCATGAATTGCAAGTGTATCGGTATTGGATGCAGTCCCTACGAGAAGAATCTTGAGGGCTTTACCCGTCTCGGGTACGAGATAGCGCAGGTAATTCCCGAAATCAACTCTGCAGGACACAAGCTTATGTACCACAATCACCACTGGGAGTTTGCAAAGCACGAGGGCAAGACCTATATGGACATGCTCCTTGAAAGATTTACTCCCGAGGAGTTAGGTATTACCTTGGATTGCTACTGGGTGCAGGCGGCAGGTGCTGATCCGATTGCTTGGATGAAGAAGCTTCACGGCAGAATCGACCGCATCCACTTCAAGGATATGGTTATGAACAACGATGACAAGGCAGTGAGAATTGCCTCTATCGGCGAAGGTAACATGAACTATGATGCGATCATACAAGCGTGTCTCGACGAAAATATCGAAATCGGATACGTAGAGCTCGACAACTGCTACGGCGAAGATCCATTCGAGTGTATGAAGAGAAGCTACAAATTCTTAAATTCAAGATACGGACTTAAATAAAGAACAATCTTTGGGAGATTTTATATGAAGAAGATAAGACTTGGAATAATCGGTTGCGGGAACATGGGCTCTCAGCATTATTCCAACGTTTTAAGCGGTCAATGTCCTGAAATCGAGGTTACAGCCATCGCTGACACCAATCCGGACAGGCTTGATTGGGCAAGGTGCAAATGCGAAGAATACAGAAAGACTAATCATAATATTCCTGTTGTTGCGTTGTTTTCCGACGCCTCAAAGATGCTTTCCGACGGTCAAATAGATGCGGTAATCGTTTCTGTTCCGCACTACGACCACGTAAGGTATGCTATCGAAGCGTTCGAAAAGGGAATTCACGTCATGTGCGAAAAGCCCGCAGGTGTTTACACTCTCCAAGTCAAGGAGATGATAGCTGTGGCAGACAAGCACCCCGAGCTAAAATTCGGAATGATGTTCAATCAGCGTACGAATTGCCTGTACCGCAAGATGAAGGAGATCATCGACAGCGGCGAGCTTGGTGATCTGAAGCGCTCGACTTGGATAATCACCAACTGGTACCGTCCTCAGGCATACTATGATTCCGGTGAGTGGCGAGCAACCTGGGCAGGAGAAGGCGGTGGAGTGCTGCTCAATCAATGTCCGCATAATCTTGACCTTTGGCAATGGCTCTGCGGTATGCCCGTAAAAGTCTATGCAAAAATGCAGTTCGGCAGGTATCACGACATTGAGGTCGAGGACGATGTTGTAGCAACGGTGGAATTTGAAAACGGTGCTATGGGTACGTTTATAACCTCTACCGCCGATACCCCCGGCACTAATAGATTAGAAATAGTATTTGACGGCGGATCGCTTATATGCGAAAAAAACCAGCTTATTCTAAACAAGCTCTCTGTGCGCGAATCGTTGTTCACCAAAGAAAACACTGCGGCCTACGCTTATCCTGAATGTGAGACCTTTGTGGTAGAAACAGACGGGGAAAACAAACAACATATCGGCGTAATGAACGCATTTGCGTCAGCAATTCTTCGCGATGAACCTATGATCGCTGACGGCCGCGAGGGATTGCTTGGATTAATGCTTTCGAACGCAATGCATCTGTCTGCATGGACAGGCAGGGAAATAGAGCTTCCTCTCGACGAGCAATTATTCAAAGATCTGCTCGACGAGAAAATCAAGACCTCAAAGCGAAAGGAAAACGTCAAATATGTGTTTTCTGAATTTAATAAAAACCACGGAAATCTTTGCTTTATTTAATTACTTAAGGAGTTAAACTACTATGAGACAAGTGAAATTAGGTATTATTGGAATGGGAAATATGGGTTCAAGCCATTTTAAGGAAATAATTGCACAGGCGGATTGCGAGCTTGTTGTGACCGCCATTGCGGACAGAATCGATGCCAAGCTTGATGCTGCAAAAAAATCAGTAGAAAAGCATAATTCTGAACATCCAGAGCGCACAATCCCTATGCCTACGACCTTTAGCGAAGGCTCTGACCTTATTGCCAGCGGAACGTGTGAGGCTATACTTATAGCAGTTCCTCATTATGACCACCCAACGCTTGCGATCCAGGCTTTCAAGGCAGGTCTTCACGTTATGTGCGAAAAACCGGCAGGTGTATATACACTTCAAGTGAGAGAGATGATGGAAGAAGCTGATAAGCATCCCGAACTCAAGTTCGGAATGATGTTCAATCAGAGAACTAACTGCGTTTACAGAAAGATGAAGGAGATCATCGACAGCGGAGAGCTTGGTGAGATTAGAAGAACCAACTGGATAATTACAGACTGGTACCGTCCTCAGGCTTACTACGATTCAGGCGACTGGAGAGCAACCTGGGCAGGAGAAGGCGGTGGCGTATTGCTCAACCAGTGTCCTCACAATCTTGATCTCTGGCAGTGGATATGCGGCATGCCCGTTATGATAGACGCAAAAATGCACTTCGGCAGACTGCACGACGTCGAAATTGAGGACGAAGTAACGGCATACGTCGAGTATGCAAACGGCGCTATCGGAACCTTTATCACCACTACGGGTGAATTTCCCGGTGCAAATCGCTTTGAGGTAGTTTGCGACGGAGGAACATTGATTTGTGAAAATAACAAGCTAATACTCAGAAAGCTTGATACGTTCGAGTCTGAATTTACAAGAACGAACACGGCAATCTTTGGCAAGCCCAAATGCGTCACGTCCGAGGTAGAGACAGACGGTCTCAACCTTCAACATAAAGCGGTCAGAAACGCTTTTGCAGCAGCTATACTCCGTGACGAGCCTATGGTTGCAGACGGACGGGAGGGAATTAACGGTCTTATGATTTCCAACGGTATGCATCTGTCTGCCTGGACAGGCAAAGCAGTTGAATTGCCTTTTGACGAGCAGCTATTTAAGGATCTTCTTATGGAAAAGGTTAAGACATCAAAGCATAAAGATGCCGTTGCAAATACAGCAGTCGCAGATCTTTCGGATACTTATGGCTCTAAATAATTATAGTTTGCCTCATCATTAAATTGGTGAGGCAAATTTATATC
>JAZUAS010000003.1:0-1612 GCA_045638125.1 Eubacteriales bacterium
GCGCCTGTGATGAAAATGCGCTTGGTAACGTCAAAAGGAATGCGGAGACTTCTGTAAATTCCGCGGAGGAAAGAGAATCGCTCGATATTTTTATGAGAGTAAATGATGATGTAGAACATCTCGACGAATCGCGCGATTACCGTTGCTATGGCGGCACCGGTTACACCGAGCTCGGGGATACCGAATTTACCGAAGATGAGTATGTAGTTGAAGCAAAGGTTGACGACTACGGCGACGGCACTTGCGACCATCGGAGGAACTGTTACTCCGCAATCCTTTAATGTTCCGGAGTAAATTTGTACAACTGCAAAGGGGATAAGTCCGATGAGCATTATATAAAGGTATTCTTTTGCGAGCCTAAGAGCAAGGTCGATGTCCTCGGGGGCGTTAGCTTCGCTCTTTAAAAAGAGCATGATAAGTTCATCGGAAAAGAATGCAAGAATGCCGATGAAAAGTGCTGTAAGCGTTAAAGTGAAAACGAATTTGAAGCGGAAAACGTGCTTAAGTCCGTCTCTGTCTCCTTTTCCGAAAAACTGAGCACCAAAAATAGATGCACCGGAAAGCATACCGAAAATAGCGAGATTGAGTATGAAAATGAGCTGATTGTCCACGGCTACCGCGCTGATGGAGGCAGTTCCGAGCTTGCCGACCATCAGATTATCAAGCAGGTTTACGAAGTTCGTGACCGCTTGTTGGAGGGTAAGCGGTATGAGAAGAGTGAGCAAACGCTTGTAAAAACCGCGATCGCCGAAAAAAATATTTGAAGACATTTTATCACCTCAAAGGTCTGATTTGAGTATATTTTAGCACAAAAACAAGCTTTAGGCAACCGATTTGACAAAAAACATTAAAAAATGCGTTTGCCGACATATAATAATGAAGGAAAATTGAAGAAAGAAGATTTTGCGAAAAAAACTCAAAAAAGTTTAAAAAAAGTTGAAAAAAGGTATTGACAAGGGGAATATGGTGTGATATAATATGCAAGCTGTCAGCGAGAGCGACTCCGAAAGAGAGACGCGAGGGCGGCAAAGCTCATTGAAAATTGAACAACAAGACAACAACATTTGATGGAAAATGAATCAAGTGTATAGAGACTCCGAAATTCTTTTGAAGAATAAAAGATACTCAAAAAACAAAAGTAAAGAGCATAAAAGATCGCTCTGATGCAAGATGGTAAGCACCACGGTGCTTGACATACAAACATTAGAGAGTTTGATCCTGGCTCAGGATGAACGCTGGCGGCGTGCCTAACACATTCAAGTCGAACGAATTTGTTTTACTTAATCCTTCGGGAAGCGGTAAGACAAGTTAGTGGCGGACGGGTGAGTAACGCGTGAGCAACCTGCCTGTGATAGAGGGATAACACATGGAAACGTGTGCTAATACCACATGACTCAACGGAATCGCATGGTTCTGTTGTTAAAGGGAAACCGATCACAGATGGGCTCGCGTTGGATTAGATAGTTGGTGAGGTAACGGCTCACCAAGTCTGCGATCCATAGCCGAACTGAGAGGTTGAACGGCCACATTGGAACTGAGAAACGGTCCAGACTCCTACGGGAGGCAGCAGTGGGGAATATTGGGCAATGGGCGAAAGCCTGACCCAGCGACG
>JAZUAS010000004.1:0-14621 GCA_045638125.1 Eubacteriales bacterium
CCCAAGTGCGGCGCAAAGGTAAGACAGGACGAGGACGTTCTTGTCACCTGGTTCTCCTCCGCTCTCTGCGCCTTCTCGACTCTCGGTTGGCCTGAGATGACCGAGGGCCTTGCGAGATACTACCCCACCGACGTGCTTGTAACAGGTTACGATATTATCACCTTGTGGGTTTCCAGAATGATCTTCTCCGGACTTGAGCACATGGATGCAAAGCCCTTCTCTACCGTATTTATTCACGGTCTTGTTAGAGACGCACAGGGACGCAAGATGTCCAAGTCTCTCGGCAACGGAATCGATCCCCTTGAGGTAATTAAGCAGTACGGTGCGGACGCGCTCCGCTTTGCTCTTGCAACCGGCAACTCCCCCGGAAATGATATGAGATTCTCCGACGAGAAGATCGAGGCGGCAAGAAACTTCGCAAACAAGCTCTGGAACGCATCCAGATTCGTTAGAATGAACCTCACCATTGATGAGATCAAGCTCCCCGAAGCTGACAAGCTCGCAATCGAGGACAAGTGGGTTCTTAACGAATTCAACGCGCTTTGTGAAAACGTAGTCACCAACCTTGATAACTTCGAGGTCGGCGTTGCTCTCGGTGCTATCTACAGCTTCGCGTGGGATATCTTCTGCGACTGGTACATAGAGCTTGCAAAGGCACGTCTTAACGAAAAGGACACCGAGGCTAACCTTGTTTGCCAGAACGTTATCGCATACGTTCTCCAGGGTATTTTGAAGCTCCTCCATCCCTTTATGCCCTTCATCACCGAGGAGATCTATCAGGCTCTTCCCCACGACTGCGAGAGCATCATGATTAGCGAATATCCCAAGGCAAGCGACTCTCTCTGCTTCGCAACTGACGCCGAAAATATGACCAAGATCATCGACGCGATCAAGGCTATCAGAACCAGAAGAAGCGAGATGAACGTTCCTCCCTCCAAGAAGGCAAAAGTTTACCTTGCAACCAAGTATGAGAGCGTATTCGCAAATGCTGAGGCGTTCTTCGCTCGTCTTGCATCGGCTTCCGAGCTGATCGTTGCCGATAAGTTTGACGAGAGCGAGGTAAGCGCTGATAACGCGGTTCAGATCATCACCGACTCTGCTACTATCTTCCTTCCCCTTTCTGATATTATCGACTTTGAAAAGGAAAAGGCTCGTCTTGAGGGCGAGAAGAAGAAGCTCGAGAGTGAGATCGAGAGAATAGTTAAAAAGCTTTCCAACGAAGGCTTCGTAGCAAAGGCTCCCGCCGCTGTCGTTGAAGGCGAAAAGGCTAAAATGTCGAAGTACCGTGAAAACCTCGACGGCATCCTCGCCGCTATTGCAAAGCTCGGATAATATTCACAAAAAACAGCAAAGGTCCTTCACGCGAAAGACCTTTGCTTATAAATCTACTTTTCAATAATTCATACGGTTATAGGAGAGTGAATATGAAACATAATATAAATTTGATAAGGCTGATAATTCTTTTTGCAATTACCACGGCACTCCTTGCTTTGGTGTCATGCGACGTTATCACAAACGTTCTCGGCAGTATAGATTCTTACTTGCAAACAGCAGAAACCGAAGAATCCATATCCGAAGATTCTCCTGACAATAACGTCACGCAGTTTGAATCCGAGTCTGAAGATATTTCGGAAAGCTTCACAGAAAGCGCCACTGAAACAAGCTCCATTTCACAAACAGAAGATGCTTCGGAATCCGAGATTGATGAAGATCCGCAATACAAAAACACATCTCTTCCATTCGTGGCTCATTGCGACTTTATAGGAGAGGAGACCGTTGGGAAAACGATACACTCAAAAAGCACGCACAAATGCGTATTGAGCGGTTACAGCACCGACAGAGCCTCGCTTTTAAGACTTTCAGGCTGGTGCATTATCGAGGGCGGCGTATCAAAGTACGTGTGGTCGATGGACGGCGGTAAGACCTGGAATGACATTGGGGGCAATAGAAATTATGGAAACTCTGCCATGATTGACGCCGCTCAAAACGCCTTGGACTATACCTTTGAATCCGATTTTACCCGTGTAAATGCCCATTTTCAAGGGTGTGGCACCCTTGTAATAGACCTTTATGATTATTGCGGCGAAACCGTGAATATCATTATCGGCGCAGTTCCTCAAGATGACGAATCAAGCATTGCAATCCTTTTTCATATTACTAATCTGCAGTGTAATTGAATAGCAAAACGGCAAGGGTTCATTCCTTGCCGTTTGTTATCATTTTACGGTATTCCCCGGGGGGCATACCGTTATTTTGTTTGAAAAATGCGTTGAAGCCCGGCTCGTTTGGAAATCCCATTCGTCGGCTGATCTCGCCAAGTGAGAGGTCGGGTATTCGGAGCAATTTCTCGATGTGTTTTACTTTCTCTCTGCGGATATATGCGGCGGGAGAGAGATTTTCCGTAGAATAAAAGAGCCTTGTCAACTGTTTCTCACTGATGTAGCAGTATGCCGCAACCTCACTGACTCGAAGCGGCAGCTCGATATTATCGACGATAAACTGACGTGCAAGCTCAACTCTGCCGTCCTCGCTTTTTTCGATCAGATCGGGAATGGCAAGTAATTTTTC
The DNA here is from genome assembly GCA_045638125.1 of Eubacteriales bacterium. Taxonomy (GTDB): domain Bacteria; phylum Bacillota; class Clostridia; order Oscillospirales; family CAG-272; genus SVTX01. The sequence continues at coordinate 2,569 of JAZUAS010000004.1, forward strand.
CGTAATGCCTATCGCTCTCAACAGCAAAATCGCCGTCTCAAAAACGCAGCTTTCAACGAAAAACTCCGAAGATCTACGCGTATCAGTCGAATATTCCAACGCCGCCCGAATGTTTGACAAAACCCTTTCGGGAATAGGCAAGCATAGGCATTTTTCGCCTTTAAAAGCGTCAAAAACATCCTTGGAATGCTCTCCGAATGAAAATGTAACGGCATATTTTTCAATCGGGTACTCGGCAGAAATAAGTCTGTGCGCTCTTCCCTTCGGTATGGCAAGAAAATATCCGCTATCGACCGCAAAGTCGCCGTCGCAGGTCTCATAACACTGTTTGCCGCCTACAACTATATGGAATTCATATCCCGTGTGTGAATGTCGCTTTTTCGTACTGCTACCGTCAGCCGAGCCTTGCTTTATCGACTTAAAATAACAATTATTAATGCCGTACTCAAAAAAAGGCGATGCTTCACGATGATTTTTTTGACCTGTTTGGTTTTGACGATATATTGTTTTCATATTGGTCCTCTTTTTTACGAATTACATCTCCACATTATTATATAATTTATTTTCCTATCTGTCAATAACATGTCCGAAATATATAAAACTTTGTCCAATATAATTATTGAATTTTTTCTCTAAATGGTGTATAATCAAAATAGAAAGGAAGGCGATTCTATGGATATTTTAACTACAATGATTACCCCTTACAAAAAAGACGGCTCGATCGATTACGAAACCGCCGAAAAATACGTTGATTTTTACTTTGAAAGTGGCATTGACGGAATTTTTGCCGTTTGTCAGTCAAGTGAGATCTTTTTCCTCACGCTTGAAGAGCGTGTTGAGCTGAACAGACGCGTCTACGCTCGCTCAAAAGAGCTTGAAAAAAAGAGCGGCAGAAGATTTACTGTCGTGTCGTCAGGTCACGTCTCCGACACGATAGAAGGACAAGCCGAGGAGCTTAACGCCGTCTACGCAAGCGGAACAGACGCACTCATCCTTATAACCAACCGTCTTGACGTTAACAACGAGGGCGACGACGTATTCATCGCCAACGCCGAGGCTTTACTTGCCAAGCTCCCCCCTGAGGCAAAGCTTGGATTTTACGAGTGTCCCTACCCTTACAAGCGTTTGGTAACTCCCAAGATCCTCGACTGGGCGCTCTCTACGGGCAGATTCTATTACATGAAGGACACCTGCTGTGACGCTGATATAATCGAAGAGCGTTGCCGTCAGCTTGAAGGCAGTCATTTTGCCCTGCTCAACGCTAACTGCCAGACCCTGCTTGAAAGTCTGCGCCGAGGCGCAAAGGGATATTGCGGAATTATGTGCAACTATCATCCTGCGCTCTACGCTTGGCTGGGTCAGAATTTTGAAAAAGAGCCTGAAAAGGCTGAGCTTATCCAGTCATTTATCGGCTCCTTCGGATTTACCGAGGGTGGTATTCCTTATCCCTTGACGGCAAAATATCACATGGAGCTTTGCGGCATTCCCACAGAGCTTACTACGAGAAAGCCCGACGGCGGAGTTATGACCGAATACGCAAAGAGCTGCATGAAACAGATGAAATTGGCAAGCGATTATCTTGAATCTTTGATTGGAGGATAACATTATGAAAGGCTGTAACACATGGAGCTACGCTCCCTACCGTCCACTTTTGTGGGATAGAGGCGACATATACATCAGCCGACTCGCGCCCGGAAAGGACTACATCCACCTTGAATGGCTGGATGCGGAATGTGAGAATTACGAAATATACCTCCGCACTCTTGGCGAGGGCGAATTTGCGTCCGTTGGACAGGTTGCGGGCTGTGGCAAAGAATTTTACGAGTTTGACATAGTGGGGCTTGACGAGGGCAAGGACTACGAGTTCTTCGTAAAGTCAGGCGAGAAAAAGAGCCGTGTTCGAATTGCGAAATGCGCTGAGGCTGTGGGAACGGTAGTCAACTATCTCCACCCTGCCGACCGTTACTACGCATTTTCGGGTTGCGCCCTCTGCTCTCCCTCGCTCGTTCGTCACCCCGACGGTCACCTTTTAGCATCAATGGACGTTTTCTCTGGAAACTATCCGCAAAATCTGACGCTGATCTTCCGCTCGGACGACGACGGCAAGAGCTGGCACTTTTTAAGCGAGCTTATGCCTTGCTTCTGGGGCAAAATGTTCATCCACAAGGGCGAGCTTTATATGCTCTCTGTCTCCACTGAGTACGGCGATCTGCTTATCGGCAAATCTTGCGACGGTGGAAAGACCTTCTCCGCTCCTATTTCTATTCTCCGCGGTTCTAACGGCAAAAACGGATTCCCCGGTGTTCACAAAAATCCTCAGCCCGTGGTTTCTTATAACGGACGAATCTACAACACCCTCGAATGGGGTACTTGGGGCTTGTCAAGTGAGAAGGACTACTACCATGCCGTAATGGTCATGTCTTGTGACGAAAATGCCGATCTTCTTGATCCCGAAAATTGGCACATCTCGTCTCCCGTAAAATATGACCCCAACTGGGAGGGCGTTGCCGCGGACGGACTCGGAGGCAATATTGAGGGTGCTCTCGCAGTAGCTCCCGACGGCAAGCTTTACAACTATATGAGATACCAGACTAAATCCGAGAAAAAGATAATGCTTTACAGCATCCCCGACGATCCCGACGATCCCATTGAGTACTCACACGCTATCTCCTTTCCCGGAAATCTATCAAAATTCATGATTAAGAAGGACGAGATCAGCGGCAAGTATTTCTCTATCATCTCTCGCCGTCTCGACGATCCCGTGACCGCGCGAAATCTTCTCTCTCTCATCGTTTCCGACGACTCGGAGAATTGGGAGACCGTTTGCGACCTTATCGACCGCAGATACGATGACCCCAATATGGTAGGCTTCCAATACATTGACTTTGAGATCGAGGGCGATGACATAATCTATCTTTCAAGAACCTCGATGAACGGCGCGAAGAATTACCACGATGCAAATTATTCAACGTTCCATCGCATAGAAAATTTCAGAAATCTTCTGAAGTAATGTCAAAGAACACTAAAAACAAAAAATCGCCGATGAGTAAATAACTCATCGGCGATCTTTTAATTTAATTATTCAACCGAAATAATATAATCGTAGAGGGGCTGACCGCCGTTCAGAACTGCGACCTCGCATCCTCCTCCGACCTTTTCGGAGATCATATTAGCTACTGTGTTGGCGGTATCCTCGCTTATTCCCTCACCGTAGAATACAGTGACGAAGCTGGCTCCCGTCATTCCGCGTATCAGCTGCTTGACACAACCGATGCTGTCGTCGGTAACGCAAGCGATCTTATTCTCAACAAGACCCAGGAACTGTCCCTTGCGGATCTTGAAACGGTCAAGCTCTGTGTCCCTTACGGCGTAGGTAACCGACATAGAGGTAACCATCTTCCATGCAAAGTTCATTTCCTTTTCCAAAGCGTCAGCCTCGGCATCGGGGTTTACGGCGATCATAGCAGACACACCCTGAGGCACGGTCTCTGTAGGAATGACCACTACCTTTCTCTCGGTAATGATCTCGGATGCCTGACGTGCAACCATACAGATATTCTTGTTGTTGGGGAGAACGAAAACGTACTCCGAGGGGGTTTTCAGCACCGCGTCGATAATATCCTGAGTGCTGGGGTTCATGGTCTGTCCGCCAGTAATGATGTTGTCAACACCAAGATCGCGGAACATATCCGCAATACCGTCACCCATACATACGCTGACAAATCCGTACTTTCTCTCGATAGCTACCGTCTTGTCCTTCTTCTTGCTCGCTTCGGCTGCCGCCGCTTCACCCGTAAGAGCGGTATGCTGATTTCTCATGTTCTCGATCTTAACGGTAGCAAGGCTTCCGAACTCGATAGCCTTCGTGAGGACCGCACCGGGATCGTTGGTATGTATGTGGAGCTTGATGATGCTCTCATCGTCCACGAATACCGCGCTGTCTCCGATGCTCTTTATAAACTCGTAAAGCTCGCCCGAGGTGTCCTCGCCTGCGTACTTTTCGTTTTTGTCAACTATACATTCGGTGCAATAACCGAATTTGATGTCCTCGGTATTGAAATCCGAGAAGTCTGCGCCCTCAGGCTCAGCGGGAACGTCACTCTCACTTGCGGGAGCGTTGACCATAGCGTAAGGCTTGCCCTCAAGCGCCGCCTGCATACCCTGAAGCACGCAAACAAATCCTGCGCCGCCTGCGTCGACAACTCCTGTTTGCTTCAATACGGGAAGCATTTCGGGAGTCTGCGCGAGAGCGGTCTCTGCACCCTCAAGAAGAACCTCAAAAAGCTTCTTTACGCTGATACGCTTGTTAGCAAGATAAGCCTTTTCCGCCTCTTCGCCCGCAACGCGCATAACCGTAAGGATAGTTCCCTCGGTGGGCTTCATAACCGCGCGATAAGCCTCGGTAGTGCCTCGCTTGAACGCTTCGACCAGCTCCTTTGAATTAGCCTCATCAACACCCTTGAGTGCCTTACCGATTCCTCTGAAGAAGAGGGAGAGGATAGCGCCCGAGTTTCCCCTTGCGCTTCTGAGCATAAGAGCTGCCACCTTTTCGGCGCACGCGCCGACGGGCAGATTCTCCTCTGCCTTACCAACGGTACTCATTGTAAGGCTCATATTGATACCCGTATCTCCGTCTGGAACGGGGAAAACGTTCAAATTATTTATCTCTTCTTTTTTATCGCTGAGCATTGCGGCTCCCGAAAGAACCATACTGCGATAAACTATTCCTGTAATACCCATTAAAAAATCTCCATTCCGCCGAGTTTCCTCGGTTTTATTTTAATTTTTCGCGTTTAGCTTTTTAGTTTTGTATTTGATCTATAAGACGATAGATTTTTTCCGAGACAATGCGCACCGCAAAAAGCAAGGCGAAGACGTAGTTGCTTCTACGTCGAGACGCTTTCGAGGAGCAAAGCCGTATCGGGAAAAATATACGTCTTATCTCTCTGTTGCCAAGAAGAACAGTGCAATAGTTCCCGGTCCTGCGTGCGCTCCGATAACAGGTCCTATTTCACTTATAAGAATATCGGTAATACCAAATTCCTCAACGATTATATCTGCCAGCTTTTTAGCATCGTCATAGCAATCGCCGTGGCTGATATAGACGGTCTGCTTGGCAGGATCGATTGCCGTCGCCTTCATTCTTTCAACAAGAGCCTTGATAGATCCTTGTCTTCCGCGCGCCTTTTCCATGCTGATAAGCTTGCCCTCGTTATCAACGTGAAGAACGGGCTTTATCTGGAGCATAGTACCTACTACCGCCGTAGCCGCAGAGACTCTGCCGCCGCGCTTTAAGAAGAAAAGATCCTCAACGGTGAACCAATGAGCGAGATTCCACTTGGTTTTTTCCACGTACTCGGCTACTTCCTCTAAGGTCGCGCCATCGTTCTTCTTGTCGACCGCAAGCTTTACCAAAAGTCCCTGACCGAGAGACGCACAAAGCGAATCTACAACCATTATTTTTCTTTCGGGATATTTTTCGGAAAGCTCCTCCGCGGCATTTTTCGCAGCCATATACGTTGCGGAAAGCCCCGAGGAAAAAGCAATATAAAGAAGATCCTTTCCGGCGGCGACGATAGGCTCAAACTCCTCCATAAATCTATCCATATTGATAGCAGAGGTCTTTGCACCGTGCTTATCACGCAAATACGAGTAAAATTCCTTTATATCAATCTCATTATTAAGTCTGATGTCACCATCCATATTAACCTCAAGCGGAATGACACTAACTCCAAGGTTCTGCGCCAAAGACAGGGGAAGGTCACTGGACGAATCGGTGATAATTACAAATTCATTCATAAAAAAATTTTTAACCTTTCAAAATAAAATTGGTTACATCATGCCTGTTTTCTTCGGCAAAGACCCCGAAATCAAACATAGTCCAATTAATTATACTATATTTTTACCAAAATGTCAAGTCGTGCTTCAAATATTGATGGAATTCAAATCCAACAAAAATTATTTCCCTGCATAGGGCAATTTACACATATTTTATTGACAACTTATATTTGCGTGCATATTTTGTTCATAATCTCGGCGTGCGGTTGACATTTTGCGCATATTATGGTAAAATAATTATGATTTCTAATAGATATAGGGTCTTACAAAATGATTTTGATTATTGCTGAAAAGCCCAGCCTTGCGCGCAACATCGTTGCCGGAATCACCGAAAACGGCGGTGCGCCAATGGCAAAGAAAAACGGATATTTTGAGGGTGGCGGCTACGTGGTTACGTGGGCGTTTGGTCACCTTTTTTCGTTGTGCGATATAGAGGATTACACGGGCGGCGACGCGGGAGCAAAATGGACACTGGACTCTCTTCCCTGCTTTCCCGCCGAATTTAGATACAAATTAAGAGTAGGTGCGGACAAAAAGGTAGATGCCGGAGTGGAGAGACAGTTTGAGACTATCAAATATCTCTGTCTACGAAAGGACGTGGACACGATCGTTAACGCAGGAGACTCAGACCGCGAGGGCGAGATCATTATTCGACTTTGCGTCATGAACACCGGCGCGTTAACGGACCCCAACAAGCAATTTAAGCGTCTCTGGCTCCCCGACCAGACGCCCGAGACCGTCGGAAAGGCTCTAAAGGAAATGAAGGACGAGAGCGAATACCAAAATCTCGCCGACGAAGGCTTTGCAAGGACTTACATCGACTGGCTTTACGGAGTTAATCTTACTCGCTACGCAACACTGAAAAGCGGTACACTGCTTCGTGTAGGGCGTGTCATAGTTCCTATCGTTAGAGCAATATACGACAGAGATATGGCGATACGTAATTTTGTACCCGACGTTTACTTCGCGGCGGTCTCCAAAGAGATGACAGGCGGTGAGGAGATCGAGCTTGTAAGCAAAGAAAAGTTCGACAAGGACAAAAAGAACCAAGCCGAAGCGCTCTGTGCGAAATACAACGCAAGCCGAGCAGTGGTTATCTCCAAAAAGACAAAAAAGGAGACGGTCAACCCCGGAAAGCTTTTCTCTTTGTCTAAATTACAGAATTTGCTCGGCAAAAAGTACAAAATGTCAATGGCTGAAAGCCTTGCGATAGTCCAGAAGCTTTACGAGGAAGGATATTTGACCTATCCCCGTACCAACTCCGAATACCTTGCCACCAATGAAAAAGACAAGGTGAAAAAGATAATAAACAACATCAAAAACGTGGGCTATCCCGTAGTATTCAAGGATAAAAAGACGATCTTTGACGACTCCAAGATCGAGAGCCATTCCGCTCTTACTCCCACCTACAAAATACCCAAGAAGGAGCATCTTACAGAGAAGGAGATGCAGGTATATCAGACGGTTTTCCGTCGCTTCGTTTCGGTTTTCTGTGAGGAAGAATGTATCGCTCAAAAGACCGAGATCGTTATTGACGTGGGCGGCTTCGAGCAGTTCACGCTGAAAGGAATGATAATCGTTCAGCGCGGATTTTTACGATTTGACGACTCCGAGAGAAAGGACAAGATCCTGCCGCCTCTTGAAAAGGGTGACGAGGTTAACATCAACTTCGCCCCCGTGGAAAAGCAGACCTCCCCACCCCGTCACTATACCATCGAAACTCTCAACAACTATCTGAAAAATCCTTTTCGCGAGGACAAGGCTGCCCTTGCGGAAAAGGCTTCCGCCGAGAGCCTCGACGGGGCAGTCCTCGGCGAAACTGAAGAAAACGACGAAGAAGATTACAGAGCGATCTTTGAAGGACTTGAGCTTGGTACCGAAGCGACGAGAACAGGCATCATCGATAACGCGCGAAAGTCGGGATATATCGACCTGAAAAAGGACGTTTATACCATTCTCCCCGGCGGCGAATATCTCATTGAGCAGCTTTCGCAGATGAACATTTCAATGGACAAATACAAGACAAGCGTGCTTGGTCAGGCGCTGAAAAAGGTGTATCGCGGAGCAATTACCGTTGACGACTCGGTTAAACAGGCGCAGGACGAGATCGCAGAGGTATTTGACCGCACGCCCAAATCCATCGAGCTTGACACCGACACGGGATTTTACGGAGATTTTGTAGGCAAATGTCCCGTTTGCGGCAAGGACGTTATCCGCGGCAAATACGGCTACGGCTGTATGGGATATAAGGACGGCTGCAAGTTCCGTCTCGGAAGCTTTATATGCAAGCGAGCAATCTCGATAAGCAACGCAAGGCTCCTGCTTTCAGAGGGCAGAACCGCCGAAATTCAGGGCTTTACCTCCAAAAACGGCAAGCTTTTCAATGCTCGTCTTAAGCTCGAGGGAGACCGCGCAGTATTTGATTTTTCATAACAGCTTTAGCGCAAATCGTTGTTATTCCCTACAATCGTTGCAATAAAGAACAAAATGGGCGACCGATTCGGTCGCCCACTATTTTTATTTAGTTGATCTTACGCGAACTATGCAATTTGACCTGTCTTTAATAAAGTCGTCCAAGATCTCCTCGCCGATCGCGTCTGCTTCTACAAAGCCACTGACGGGATTTTTCACGCTGTCTATACTTCCCTTTACGGTCGCCTGAACGTCGCTACGCTCAAAGGAAAGATCACAGTCCTCCATAGTGCAGTCCTCAAGAATCAATCCCTTGCAATAGCACAAGGGCTGAGTTCCCTTTATATGGCAACGGACAAGCTTCAAGTTCTCGGCATACCAGCCAAGATACTCGCCCTCAAGCACGGTATCGTAAACAGTCACGTTTTTAGCGTGCCAGAATGCGTCCTTGGTCTTGAAATTCGAGTTCTTGATCTCGACGTTTTCTATGTACTGAAAGGAATATTTGCCACTCATGGTAAGATTTTCAATATTCATTTCACGACACTCAAAAAAGGGATACATTGATTTCAAAACCGTATCTTTGATAGTCAATCCGGAGCAACGCCAGCCAAACTCCTCACTATCAATGTCACATTCGTCAAGAAGCACTCCGTTACACTCTCTGAGCGCCTTGATTCCGTGGAGCCGGGAGCTTTTGATGCTCACGTCGCTATCGTACCACAATGCGGCACGGCAAGTACTTGTCATGGTCACGTTTTCAACCTCTGCATCGTCAACGTGCCAAAAAGGATAGCGAAGCTCAAAAAGACAATCCTCAACCTTGATGTTTCGGCACTCTTTGAGGGCGCTCTCGCCGTCGGCAGGACCTGCAAAGGTGCAATTTTTAACCTCTGCTCCGTCAAGCCCGTATAGAGCTCTCTCTTCGTCGTAAATCTTATTTTCAAATATCATTTTAATTTCCAATGAAGATTTTCGCAAAGCGAAAATCAACCAATTCTCTTATCTATTCTCTTTTATCTTTAAAAATCTCGTCTGCCCTCGATTGCTCTGAACAGAGTTATCTCATCTGCGTACTCAAGGTCGCTGCCCATAGGAACACCGTAGGCAAGCCTGGTCACCTTGATACCCATGGGCTTTAGAAGTCTGGAGATATACATCGCGGTAGCTTCGCCCTCGACCGTGGGGTTGGTTGCCACTATGACTTCCTCTATCTCGCCCTCGCCAAGACGGGTGAGCAGCTCCTTTATTTTCAGCTTATCGGGGGTAATTCCGTTCATGGGGGATATTACGCCGTGAAGCACGTGATAAAGCCCCTTGAATTCTCTTACCTTCTCCATCGAAAGCACTACTCTGGGATCTGACACTACGCAGACCGTGCTGCGGTCTCTCTGTTCATCGGCACAGATCGGGCATATTTCTCTGTCGGTAAGATTCTGACAGATAGGGCAAAGATGTATCTTCGCTTTTGCTTCAAGAATGGCGTTAGCAAATTCACTTGCTTCATCGTCACTCATATCAAGCACGGAAAACGCCATTTTCATAGCGTTCTTTCTTCCGACTCCCTGAAGTCTGCCAAACTGCTCGGCAAGCTTTTGAAGCGATTCGATATATTCAGCCATATCAGAAGAGACCGGGCATATTCATGCCCTTGGTGATCTTACCCATCTCCTCGGAGTTGGTGGTCTCAACGCGCTTGATAGCCTCGTTTACTGCCGCAACAAGGATGTCGGAAAGGGTCTCTATATCATCGGGATCAACTATCTCGGGCTGAATGTCAATGGAAAGAATCTCTTTCTGACCGTTGATCTTGACAGCGACCATTCCGCCGCCTGCCTTTACCTCGTACTCACGAGCATCAAGGTCTGCCTGAAGTGCTTCCATATCCTCCTGCATCTTCTGCGCCTGACGAAGCATCGCCTGCATATTCTGGGGGCCTCCGCCCATTCCCTTTGGTATGTTTGCTCTCATGATTTTTATCTCCTTACGTTTAAGAAATATTTACTTTCGTTATGTGTCGCTTTCAGCGGCTTCAAGTATCTTGTCGATGACGCTATCGCTCTTTTTTGAAGAGTCGCACTCCATCAAAAGCTCCGCCTTGGTATATTGCTTGCCCAAAACAGAGGAAACTACCTTTAAGAAAAGCTCGTCCGCGCCAAACATCTTGACGTTATCAATTTCAAAGGCTGTAGCAAATTTTAAAACTATTCTGCCGCTCTCGTCGGTGTACCATTTGGAATTAGAGATGAACGAGGATCTCATTGGATCTGCCGCATCCATTTTCTCGGCAACCTCGGCGCGACTTCTAAAAGGCTTCAAAACTCTCACGTTGCCGCTTGAAGCAGGAGCTGCGGCTTGCTTGGGTGCATGCTTGACGGGCGCAGATGCGCTCTTGGGAGAAGACGCACCGGGCGCGTCTCCACGGAACATCTCGTCGTCATCGTCACTTGAAAACGCCGCTCTGCGAGCTTGGCGAGCAGGCTTTTGAGCCTCTGCCGCCTTTTGAGCATCGGGAACAGAAGCCGTTTCCGCCGCTATCACAGGGGACGCAAAATTGCCTGTGGCAAGTTTTGATTCTATATCGGATATTCTCGACAGCATCGCCTCGGGCGAGGTGTTGAGCCTCTCATCGCACATTCTGACTAAAGTCAGCTCTGCAGTGATACGGCGAACGGCATTTGCCTTCAGCATTGCGAAAAGCGCTTCCTGGAGCATCGAGCAGTGATAAGACAGCTTCTCTATGGTGAATGCGGACGCAATAGACGTCAGGGCGCGAGTCTCGCTATCGGTAAGATCGAGATACGCCGCGGCATTCCCCGAGCTTTTAACAATAAGCAGATCGCGGTAAACCGAGATAAGATCCTGCCAGAAAACCGTTATATCACGGGATGACTGGACCACCTCGTCGATAGCCGAAAAGATCGTTTCATAGTCACGCTCTGCAACCGCTCTCACAACCGAAAGCATATTTTCTCTGCCGATCTTGCCTACTGTGTTGTTGACCAGCTCCTCGTCGATCCGCTCACGGCTTCCCGCACAGAGGTCGAGCAGACTTATAGCGTCTCTCATTCCTCCCTGCGCCTGCTTTGCAAGCAGAATTGCGGCGGACTCCTCAAGCTCTATGCCCTCGGTCTTTGCCACGCGGAGAAGATGATCCTTTAATACCTCGGTGGTAATTCTGCGGAAATCAAATCTCTGGCAACGCGAAATTATGGTTGCGGGGAGCTTTTGAAGCTCGGTGGTTGCAAGAATAAATACAACGTGTTCAGGCGGCTCTTCAAGAGTCTTTAGGAGCGCGTTGAATGCACTGACCGAGAGCATATGAACCTCGTCGATTATATAAACTCTGTATTTAAGATTCGAGGGTGAGTAGACTACCTCGTCACGGATGTCACGAATGTTATCGACGCCGTTGTTTGACGCCGCGTCCATTTCAAGAACGTCGGTGGTAGAGCCCGAATCAATGGCGATACAAGCGGAGCATTTACCGCAAGGACTTCCATCGCGAGGATCAAGACAGTTTACTGCCTTAGCAAGAATTTTTGCACATGAGGTCTTACCTGTTCCTCTCGAGCCGCAAAAAAGGTATGCGTGAGAAAACTTGTTGTTGGCGACCTCATATTTCAAAATAGAGGTTATATGCTCCTGACCATAGACCTGATCAAAGCCTTTGGGACGCCATTTTCTATATAAAGCCTGATGCATTTTTAACCTCCTTGAAAAATGTTACGCCTTCGGCGCAAATATGTTTCACGCACACGACAAAATTTTTGCCGTGCAAAAATTTTGTCGAAGTCGGAGGC
>JAZUAS010000005.1:0-27982 GCA_045638125.1 Eubacteriales bacterium
GTCGATAATGTGATAATCACCGTCACTCTCGACCCTACCCGAAAGAATAGCGAGATATTTTTTATTGATAAGCTTCTTTTGTCTTGCGTAATACATGAAAGAAGCAGAGATTATATGCTTTGCTATGAGAGAAATCCCACTGGTGTTTCGGTCAAGTCTGCCTATCGGACGAAAAACAAAAGGCACTTCTTTCGACTTATACATAAATGCTACCGCGTTGGCAAGTGTATCGTCTGTGTGACCGTGAGAGGGATGAGTAGGCATATGGGGAGGCTTGTCTATCAGCATAATATCGTCGTTTTCAAATATTATATCGATAGGTATATTGACGGGAAGTATAGCTTCATTAGATTCCTCGGGAAGATCGATCTCGTTGATAATAAGCAGATCGTTATCTTTCAAAACGTAACGGACGGTGACGTGAGACCCGTTTACCATTATGCCTATCGGGTCTCTTTTTAAAGCAGACAGAGCCGAGGATGATATCTTTAAATTTGATTTTAAGAATGAGAGAACGGTCTTTCCCGCCTGCTCGTATGTAATATTAAAAGTCATAATCCACCCATTTGATCAAATGTATAAATTATTATAACACCTTTTGTTTATGAATATAAGAAGATTTTGTGAAATCAATAAAAATATTTGTAATATGGACGCCTGCAATCAAATATAATTAAACAAAGAATTTTATCGGAGGAGCATTTATGAAAAGTATAAAGTTAATCTGCGCGGTTCTGATTTCCTTGGGATTTGCGGCAGGGATTGCTACTGTATCGGTATCTGCAGAGGAAAACTCGGCTCTGCATAGCTTGACAAATCAGAATATCGTTTCGGGGTCAAATGCCGATACGGTATCCTACGGCTTGGACGTTATCGCCCAGAAAAAGGGTATGATAATGACGGGAATAAAGGGTAACGTACTGAATTTTTCGGCAGAGCGTTTTGCTTGCGCTCTGAATTTATCCAAGATAGAGTCTATTACCGTAACAAGCCTACCAAACATCGCTTGCGGAGGCTTATATATCGGAAGCGAGGGCGTGTCGGTAGGTCAAAAGATAAAGGCATCCGACCTGTCTCTTATGACTTATGAGGAGGCGGGAAGCGGACTTGGAAAAAGCGCATCCTTTAATTTCAAGGTGAATAATAGCGGATATGAGATAACTTGCAGCATCAATATGATAGATGATATAAATTATTCGCCAACCCTGTCACTGTCTCCCGCGGCAAGCCTTTGTTGTGAGACCTACCGTGACGTTATGGCGTGCGGAGTTTTATCTGCTTATGATCCCGAGGGGGATGATATGGTGTTTGAGATCGTAAAATACCCCGAAAACGGCAGAGTATATCTCGATAACGAAAGCATGGGTACGTATACTTATATTCCAAATAGCTCATACACGGGAGAGGATAGCTTCAGCTACGTTGTGTTTGACGAATACGGCAATTACAGTGAAGCAAAGGAAATTAAAATATCGGTTGCGTCTCCCGCAATATCCACCGTATATAGTGATCTTTTGGGAGACGGACTTTACGCCCATGCCATTTCGGTTACCGAATGTGGACTGATGAACGGTGTTCAAGTAGGCGACTATTATTATTTTGAGGCTGATAGAGAAGTCAGCCGAGCGGAGTTTATAGTTACTGCTATGAATGCTATAGGAATTAAGAACGTTCCCGATGCTCAGTCCACGGTATTTGCAGATGATGAAGACATTAACCCTGAGCTGAAAGGATATATCTCTTTAGCTTACTCCAAAGGATATATAAGCGGCAAAAAAATAGACGGCGAGCTGCGATTCGATCCTGATGAAACTATAAAAATGTCCGAGGCGGCAGTGATAATCAGTAATATGATAGGTTATGCCAAGCCAAAGGTTACGCCTGTATTTGCTGATGCAAACGAGATCCCCGAATGGTCGGGAAAGGCAATAGAATCATTGCACACGTTGGGAATTTTGGAGCTTCCCGACATGAAGGTCTCTGCAAATGAAAGTATTACAAGAGGAGATATGGCAAAGCTATTAAACAGAACGATGCTTGTTATTGATTAAGAATATACCAAATGCGGCGCGAAAAACTCGCGTCGCAATTTTTATGCTTTATATTGACAACTTTATATAAATTTGTTATAATAATTGCGTTACTTTATGTTTTTGTTAGGAGGAATATAATGGAGAAAACGGTATTTTTGAAAATATGCGCGATTTTCCTTGTGGTTTCTATGATATTAGGCATATCTGTATCTTGTACAGACTACGGAAACGGTCAAGAAACGTCGGATGAGACGTCAGGTGCTACCGAGGATGGAAGCCATGAAACGTTTGAATCAGGTTCTGAGAGCGAGACGTCTGAAAGCTCAAGCGCAACTGAAGAAGGGTCCTCAGAGGAGTCCTTTCAAGAGGAAACCAACACCTTGCTTGGAGACGAGATAGAATATGCGGCAAGCTTTACCGTTTCCAACGTGTTTGACTCCAACATGGTGATTCAGCGCAACGAATACGTAAGAGTATGGGGCTGGGCCGATGAAAGTGAAAACGGCAAAAAGGTTAGTGCAACCTTTATGGGTAAGAGAGCAGACGCTCTTATCGAAAACGGCGAGTGGGAGATAGTATTCCGTCAAAAATTTGCCGCCAATCCTTCGCTCGGCAATGACCTTGTAGTTTATAGCGGTGATGACACCGAGTATGTTTTTGAAGATATTCTGATCGGCGACGTTTTTATGATAATAGGTCAGTCAAACGTACAGTACAGTATGGGTCAGTACCTTGCTAATGAGCCTGAGCTTAAATGGACCAAGGAGCTTTTGAAAGAGGATTCAATAATTCGATATAATTATAATTCGAACACCCAAAGCGAAGGCTATCCTACAAGAGGCACGGAAGAAGTGTGCGTAGATGCCATCAACGATTTCGGTTGGGTCAAGCCTGACGCAAGCAATATAGACGAGCTTTCCGCAATGGGATATCTGATAGCTCATCAAATCGCGGAGCTTACCGAGAATCAGATTCCCGTGGGCATTTCGCAGTTTTCCGCTAACGGCAGACCCTTGAGCGTGTTCATGCCCAACCATCTTGCGGAAGAGCTGGGAAGCGACCATTTTGACGAAACGCAGGGAGTGTATATTGGAAATCGTCATAGTAACGTTGTTACGAGATATATGTATAACCATTATTTGAACCCCTTTGAAAAAATGCCTATCGCGGGTATTGTATGGTATCAGGGAGAGGCGGAAAGCACTATCGAGCTTTCAAGCGTATACGTTGAAAGATTTACTGCTCTCATGGAGTATATGCGCTCGACTCACAATCTCGTTAACAAGGAGTTTCCTGTATTTTTCGTTGAATATCCTTCCGTCTACAAAGTTAATGGCTCAGATGAATATTTGGATACAGGAAGAATAAGAGCAACTATCGGAATGATACCCAACTCCTTATCCAATTCTTACGTTGCGGTTTGTTCCGATCTTTGGGATGATAAAACCAATGATAATAACATTCATCCATATTGCAAATACGAGCAGGCAGAGAGGGTCACAGACCTTATGCAGGCAGTGATATACGGAACTAAAACACTTGACGAGGCTACGGGCCCGATTCTGGAATCCTATACGTTAAGCTCAAACAGAAAAACTCTCACCTTGAAATTTTCAAATTACGGTGAAGGACTTACCACCTCGGACGGGGGAACCTCTGTTACGGGATTTTTCGGCTTAACGAATAAAAACGAGACTACAGAGAAAATCAATGTTACTGCGGAGATAACCGCCCCCGATACAATAACTATCACCTTCAACAAGGCAAGCTGCGGTGTTGCGTACAACTGTGTTGCGGCAAACTTCTTTGGAGTTGACGTGAACCTTTGTGATAGCTACGGCAATCCCGCAAAGGGAATATGGATCTTTGTAGAACCCTAAATATAACAAAAAACGGAAATGAGAGAATGCTCATTTCCGTTTTTTGTTGTTAAAAATTAACCTATGAAGGGATTCCTGGCAGCCGTATCCTTTATTTCTTGGATAACAGCTTTAGGCTTCTTTGCTTTGAAGATAGCAGAGCCTGCAACGATAACGTTCGCACCTGCCGACGTTAAAAGACCTACATTCTGTGCGTTGATTCCGCCGTCGACCTCAATATCAAGATTGATGCCGCGCTCGGAAACATATTTGCGGAGAACCGAAATCTTTTCAAGCGTTTCGGGAATAAGCGATTGCCCTCCAAATCCCGGTTCAACCGTCATAATAAGAGCCATATCGATGTGACCGATGAAGGGGAAGAGATGCTCGACGGGAGTTTTCGGTGAAATGGCAAGAGCCGCTTTCATTTCATATGAATGGATAAGATGAATCACCGACATAGGGTTCTCACACGCCTCATAATGTACGGTTATAATGTCCGCGCCGGCTTTTACGAAACGATCTATGTATCTTTCGGGACGCTTTATCATAAGATGCACGTCGAAGATCATATCCGTTGTCTTACGGATGCCCGCAATAAGCTCGGGGCCGAAGCTGATATTGGGGACGAAAGCACCGTCCATTATGTCGAGATGGAGATACTGCGCGCCGGCTTCCTCAACTCTTTTTATGTCTGCTTCAAGATTTGCATAGTTTGCTGCAAGCAGAGAGGGGGCAATATAGATCATAAATCGTTTAACCTTTCATGAGAATATTTTTAGAATTTGCTGAATGTTGTAGAACGTTGCCGTTATAGCACATATCATGTCGTAAGGCAACGCTTCGGGGATGGCCTTTTTCGTCGTTAAAGAAAAGGAAGTGAGCGAATTTTTTTGGGGGTGTTTCCGTGGCGATAATATAGGGATCGTTGTATATCGGCGATCCCAAATGCCATGTCAGATCTTTTTTAACAAGCAGACTGCATGGGCGGCAATTCCCAATCCCTCGCCGGTAAATCCCAGCTTTTCCTCGGTAGTTGCCTTTACGCTGACGTTGCATATCTCTGTTTCAAGAGCTTTTGCAATATTTTCGCGCATCTTTTCGATATGGGGAGCCATTTTTGGGGCTTGCGCTATGACAGTTGCATCAACGTTGCCGATCTCATAACCGTTTTGCTTCATGATTTTAGTAACACGAGAGCAAAGAACAAGGCTATCCGCTCCCAGATATTCGGGATCGTTATCGGGAAAAAGATGTCCGATGTCACCAAGGCACATAGCACCTATGATAGCATCCATAACGGCGTGAGTAAGCACGTCTGCGTCGGAGTGACCGAGCAGACCTTTTTCATAGGGGATGTCAACGCCGCCGATGATACATTTTCTGTCGGGGACAAGCTTGTGAACGTCGTATCCGTGACCGATTCTCATTTTTATCTACCTCAAGCTTCTGTTTTTTTTGTCAAGAGCGTCGGCTCTGGAGCGAAGAATAGCCTCCGCAAAGTAAATATCCACAGGCTCTGTAACCTTGATGTTTTCTCTTGAACCCTCAATAAGCTTTACGGGGATTCTTATATGCTCAAGCAGGGAGGCATCGTCAGTGCCTTCAAAGCCTTCATCTCTTGCGATATAGGTAGCGGCACGGAATGCGTTTACCTTGAAGACCTGCGGAGTTTGAGCTTGCCAGGTCATTTTCCTTTCGGGAGTGCTTTCGATAAAGTGATTTTTGTCTCCCAGCTTTACGGTGTCCACCGCCTTGAGCGCCAGAATAGCTCCGCCATAGAGATAAGCACCGTGACAGACTTTGTATATCATTTCTTCGGTGATAAGGCATCTTGCGGCATCGTGAATAGCAATAAATTTAGACTTTTCATTAACCGCATCTACTCCGTTTCTTGCGGATTCCTGACGCGTATCTCCACCCTCAATAACCTTGAACGGCTTGGTGATATTATATTTTTCTGCAAAGCCGTCGTATTTTTCAATCTCGTCAGCCTTTGCCACAACGATTATCTCATCGATAAGAGGGGATCTTTCGAATTCCATAATAGTTCTTGCAACTACGGGGATGCCGTCCAATTCAAGAAACTGTTTGGTGGAATTGCCCCCCATTCTGGAGGACGAGCCTGCGGCGAGTATCACGGCTGACGTGTAATATTTTTTCTCGGTTTTCCCAATTATCGCGCGTAAAGCTTCCGCAATCTTGTGGGGGATATCCTGTCTTTCCGACATCTTAAACCGCCTTTCTTAAAATCAGTTGTCCTTTTCTATTTCTGTGAGCATGTCTACTCTTGCCTGATGTCTGCCGCCCTCAAATTCGGTATCAACGAAGAGATCGACCATATCGCAAGCAAGACCTGCACCTACAACTCGTCCGCCGAAGCAGAGTACGTTTGCATTATTGTGCATTCGGGTCATTCTTGCAGAGAAGGTATCGGAGCAGCAAGCCGCACGAATACCGTTGTGCTTGTTAGCCGCGATGGAGATGCCTATACCTGTTCCGCAAACGAGAATTCCACGCTCGAATTCACCACTCTGGATTCTCTTGCAAACTGCGCGAGCGTAGTCGGGATAGTTGCAGGAATCGGCGGAATACGTTCCAACGTCGGTAACCTCAATTCCTCTCTTTTCAAGATGAGCGATAACCTCATTCTTAAGCTCAAATCCGCCGTGATCGCATCCGATAATTATCTTTTTCATGGTTGTATCCTCTTTCTGTTTTCTATTGTTGCAGTTTAATTTTCACTTTATTCCCAAACGCTCGTTTCTTTCACGCTCTGCTTGAGAGGGACGGAGATAAATTGGTGCAAGAAGCGCATCGGTAAGGGTTTCACCTGCCGATATTTTTTTTGCCGCGCAAATGGCAACGCTGTACGCGCTCTGCACTCGTTGTCTTTCGGGAACGTAGGAGATAGAGGTCTTTTTGAATCCTCTTGCAGTTATATCATATCCATCTCCAACCAAGTATATGGGAGAAGGCTTTGTTGAAAGCTCCTCGTCAAGCTCGTCAATCGATAAAGCTCTGTCGGGGCAAAGTCTTGTCAGCTCGCCGTTTTTGCATTCAAAAAGTGCGTTATAAACCTGATTTCTTCGGGCATTCATAACGGGACAGATGATACCGTCAAATCCTACCAGATTATATGCGAGAGCCTCCAGCGTGGAAACCGATACGCAAGGCTTATCTTTGCCGTAAGCCATACCCTTTATTGTGGACACTCCGATTCTCACTCCGGTAAAGGAGCCGGGACCGGTGCTGCAAGCGAAGCAATCAATCTCGCCGACGTGCGTTTCGGTTATCTTTAAAAGCTGTTCGATAACGGGGAGGAGTGTTTGGGAATGAGTGTTTCCCGTATTTACCGTTGTTTCGGCGATCAGCCTGCTATCCTCGCAAAGCGCGGCGGTGCAGACCTCAGCCGAGGTGTCAAGTGATAATATTTTCATTTTAAGATCAAGCTCCAATAAGTTCGACTTTTATGTTTCGTTTATCGGAAAGGTCGATCTTTCCGATTTCGACTCTGATGTAGCTATCGGGCAGAGCATAGGGGATCATCTCGCACCACTCGGCTATGCAGATAGCATCGGGACGGAGGTAATCGTAAAATCCGATAGAATAAAGATCATCCTCGTCAACTATGCGGTACATATCAAAATGATATACTCTCTTAATGCCGCCAGTGGGATTTGGACACTTATATTCGTTAACTAATGCGAATGTAGGGGATTTTACCGTGGATGCAGGGCAAAGCTCGGAGCAAAAGCCTCTTGTAAAGGATGTTTTGCCAACGCCGAGATCGCCGTACATTGCAACGAAACGAGGGAGCGTCGTGTCGCTTGCAAGAGCTGCCGCAAGACTTCTGCCAACCTCCTCGGTCATTGCGGTATTTTCTGTAAGTATTTCAGTAGGAAATTTCATAGTCAGATCAACCACGTGAGAATTTTGACATCGCTTCGATAGCGGCGATGAATCTTTCATCATTTCTAATGGGGGACCAGATGCGGTTTGCAAATCTTCCACGAAGGAGCTTGTCACAAAGGGTCACACCCTCAAAGCCCTCGTGCTTTTCTACCTTGTAGTCAACTGTGTTCAAGAGAACAGACTCATATCTTGAAAGCTCGGGAAGAGAATCGAATGCAACTGCATGCTCCGCCATCTTTTCAACACAATCAAGCGCCGCGCTACGATTTCCCTTAAGAAGGTAGAGCATAGCGAGCTGACGGAAGGAGTTTGCAAGTCGATCGTTGTAATAGAGATAATTGCCGTCAAAAATAACCTGTAAGAGTGCAACGCTTCTCTCGATGATCTCGATCTTCTGATCAACTGTATAATGATCCTCGGAAATATCGGGAACACAAGCGATGTTGTACATATGCCACCACATATTGTCGGCAAACTGCATAATGTTAGTCTGCGCCTGCTTGAATGCGATCTCGCCGGTAAGAACGGTAGCCTTAACTATCTCCTTACTGTAATCCATAGAGTGGAGCTTTTCGGCGATGTCGAGAGCCATCTGGTTATTATCCAACTGGTGAGAGTAGATGTCACAAAGAGTTTTCTTTGTATCGTCACGAAGCTCGTCGTCAGTGCAATAGTCAAGAATATGATTGCAGAGAGATACTGCCTCCATAAGATCGTTCTTCTTGGGATTACCTTCGGCGGAAAGAGCCGAAAGGGTCTTTGCAAGCTCAAGCTGGATCTCAAAGGAGGAGGGAATCTCCGCATAAGCCTCGCGGAGAAGAGCCAGACACTCGCCAAGGCTTTCGCCCTCTGTTAAAAGCTCTGCCTTTTTGAGGTACTCCTTAACCTTGGATTCCTTCTGAATGCTATCGTAGCAGAGAAGCTCGTCCATGCCAACGCCGAAAAAGTCGGCGATCTGGGGGAGGGTTTCTATATCGGGATAGCAGATTTCGGACTCCCAGCGGGAAACCGCCTGAGGAGTGACTCCGAGGTATGCCGCCAGCTTATCCTGGGTAATATCATTGTTTTTTCTCAGTAAACGAATCTTTTTTCCTATCTTGATTTCAGTCATTTTCAAAAACCTTTCTTTGATAGATTCTTTAACATATTTAATTATATATCATATTGCAACGAATGTCAATAATTAATTTACAGAAAACAACGATTTGTTTAAAAAATTTTTTAAAGAAAAATTCAAAATACTATTTACTTTCGCGTGATAAAGTGGTAGAATAATAAAAGGCGATATATTTTTGTGTCACCGCATCGCGAACCCTTAGCTCACCAAATAAAAATTACAAAGAGGTAAAGCATGAAAAGAGCTCACGACGAAAACATCGAATTCCTTTATAGAAGTATAGTTTCTCTTGATAACCTTGAGGATTGCAAGAACTTTTTTGAGGATATTTGTACCACATCGGAAATACTTGAAATGTCCAGAAGACTTAAAGCGGCCAAAATGCTCAGTGAGGGAGTGATCTACTCCGAGATTGCCGCGCAGACAGGACTCAGCACCGCAACCATTAGCCGAGTCAATCATTGTCTCAAATATGGAAGCGAAGGATATTTAAAGGTTCTCGATAGAATGAAGCTTGAGGATAAAAAGCTCAGCAAATAAAAAGAGGACAAGTTATGCCCGGATACGATTCAATAGCATCAATATACGATAATATAAACGCCGAGATAGATTATTCAGCTTGGGCGGATTTTGTGGAGTCTTGCTTTAAAAAGTATCTTCCTCAAAAGCCGGAGCTTCTTCTTGACCTTGCTTGCGGCACGGGCAGCATGACCTTTGAGCTTGCCGCGCGCGGATACGATATGATCGGTGCCGACATGAGCGAGGATATGCTTATGGAGGCATACGATAAGGCTTATGACAAGGGAATAGAGGGAGTTCTGTTTTTAAAGCAGGATATGAGAGCGTTCGAGCTTTACGGCACGGTTGGAGCAATCTGTTGTTGCCTTGACAGCATCAATTATCTTACCGAAGACGGAGACCTTGAAAAATGCTTTTCCTGCGCCCACAATTACCTCGATCCCGACGGGCTTTTCGTTTTTGATGTAAATACTCCCTACAAATTTGAGAATGTGTACGGAAATAACCATTACATATTCGAGGATAAAAATTCATACGGTGAAAACGCATATTGCGGTTGGCAGAACGAGTACGATAGTGAAAGCAAGCTCTGTAATTTCTATCTTTCGGTGTTTACCGAGGAAGAGGACGGAAGATTTTCTCGTGCCGACGAGGTGCAGACCGAGCGTTGCTACACTAAAGAGGAGATTTCTTGTAACCTTCAAAAATGCGGATTTGAAGTTCTTGGATTTTTTGGAGATTTTAAATTTTCCGAGCCCCGAAGCGATTGCGAGCGATGGTACATAGTGGCAAGAGCAAAAAAATAAAATAGCAAATACAGGAGCAAAAATGGCACAGTCTAAAATTTTACGCGCAATGACCAGTGACGGTAGCGCAAGAATACACGTTATAAATTCCACCGAGATAGTAAATAAGGCGATCGGTTATCATAAGACTACCGCTACCGCGTCGGCTACTCTTGGCAGACTTCTCACCGTTACAAGTATGATGGGATGTATGCTTGGCGACAAGGAGGACACCATTACCGTATCTCTCAACGGCGACGGACCTGCGGGCAGAGTTCTTGCGGTCAGCGATTATATCGGAAACGTCCGTGGGTATATTCAAAACCCCAATGTTGAAATCCCGCTCAAGTCCAACGGAAAGCTTGACGTAAGCGGCGCAGTTGGTAAGGGCTTTCTCAATCTTATCAAGGATATGGGTTCCGCAGAGCCTTACAACGGCTCTATTGAGCTGGTTTCGGGCGAGATAGCAGAAGATATTGCACAGTATTATGCTCAAAGTGAGCAGGTTCCCACCGTTTGTGCTCTTGGAGTATTGATTGATACCGATCTTTCCTGCCGCGCGGCTGGAGGAATTATTATTCAGCTTCTTCCTTTTGCAGATGATGAAACCGTTACCAAGATAGAAAAGAACATTCCGTTCCTCTCCAATATTTCCAGACTTTTTGACAAGGGAATGACCAATGAGGAGATCGCCGCATTGGCTCTCCAGGACATCGAATACGATCTTTTTGACGAGATCGACGTCGATTACGTTTGCACCTGCTCAAGAGAGAGAATGGAGAAGGCGATGAAGTCTATCGACAAAAAGGATCTTCGCCAGATGTTCGACGAGCAGATCGCCGAGGGTAAGCCCGAAGTTCTTGATGTGGAATGTCGTTTCTGTAACTCCAAATATAGCTTTACACCTGCCGATCTTTTATAATTTTATAGTAAGAAACACGAGGGGCGAGCCCCTCGGGTTTTTGTTATATAATGCCTTGCTTTCTCGAAAGCTTTTTAAGAAGCTCCACAAAAGGAACTATCAAAAATCCAACGATAAAATTGCTTATTCCGTGTACTGTATCGAATACGGCTCCCGAAGCTATCCAGGCGATGGTTTCTTGGAAATTCAATCCGAAAAACAGAGCCTCTGCCGGTGCGTAAAGTATTCCGAATGCAAATCCGTGAAGAGAGCATACTATGGGATACACTACCAAGCATAGCCATCTCGGCATACTTTTAGGTAAGATCATGGTAATAGCCCAAAGAGGAATCCAAATATAGAGATATGGTACCCAAAAAGGGGAAAAGCCCAGAAACAATCCGTCTAAAAATACATAAATATATATCGGAATCAATGCCTTCCATCTGAATGTCAAGGTCAAAACCATTATGAACATTCCGAGCAGATGAATGTTAGGCAGAACCTCCATGATTTTTTTTGAGCCGAACATCAGAGCGCCCAGCATTGCGAATATGGCAATCATCAATATGCGATGCCGCCACGTGTCTCTCGGTCCTTTTTTATTGTTTTGTGTAGACAAACCTGTAACTCTCCCCACCGTCGATCTTTTCGTCGTTTACGCCGTGATTAATCATTGTTTCGCCTTCGTAAAACGCCCAATATGCTTGATCTGCACTCCAGCTTGCTACCATACCGTTAAGAGTGTCAAAGAAGGAGGGATCATTGATAAGCTCTTGCTCGTACATAGCCTCACCGAGAGTCGCCTTGTCGGTTTTGAGTGTGACAGTGATCATTTTGCCCTCTGCTTCAACAGTGAAGCTTACGGTTTTAGCGCCCTCGCCAACAGTGACGTTGGAGCGATATGTAGCGTCAGCCCAAAGACCTGTTGCTTCAATTTCTTCGCCCTCGGCTAATGTTTCTGCGGTCGTTTCTTCTTCGCCTAAATCGCAAGCAAACATAGAGAAAGCGCATGCGAGAACGAGGAGAATAGAGGTTAAAATTAGTAGTAATCTTTTCATTTTTTAAGATCCTTTCGTGTTGTTTTTTCACAAAAAAGGATAAAATAAAAGCGCCCTTCCGTGGGCGCAAAAAGGGAACGGCATCGCACTGCTCGTCTGCTCCTATGCCGTCAAAACCCCATCTCCCCACGTTGCCCAAGAGACCTTTATCGGTTCACAGAACGATAAGCATTCCGACTTGTTTGCTCTTTAATATGAGCAAAGATACGGTAATGGCTGTTGTCGCGGATTCACACCGCAGTTTCCTTATCCCCGAGCAATACCGTCACGCAGTATGCCCGACAACGAATTTTTCTTCAAAAATTCAGATGAACTGTGTTATTCATTTTGTGTCGATGTATTATAACACTCTTTTTTGAAAAAGTCAATATGTATTTTAATAAAATTTGCCTCCCGAAATTTCTCGGGAGGCTTTTTGTGCGGTAGCTTGTTGCCTGATGGCTGACTTCATTTATAAGAAAAGCTTACGGGTCTGTTTTCCCGATAAAGCGTCCTCCAGTGTTTGGGGCAAGAGCGAGAGATCGGCTACTAAAGAGTGTGGTTTTTTCACGGGGTCATCCTGCCTCATCGGAACAAAATATACGTTTTTTCTTGCGAGAAGCGTTGCGATATTTCCGAGATTTGCCGACATAGCATCGTTTGAGGAAAGAGCGATAATCAGAGGACGGTCGCTTCGCAGATGTGCCTTTGCCGCCATACAAACGGGGGTGTCGGTTATTCCGTTTGCCAGCTTTGCTAAGGTGTTGCCTGTGCAGGGGGCGATAACGAGAGCGTCAAGTGAGATCTTTGGTCCTAAAGGCTCGGCATCGGCTATGGTGTTTATAATCTTCCTGCCGCATAACGACTCTATTTTCTCAACCCAATCCGCGCTTTTGCCGAATCGGGTATCGGTATAATAGGCGTTGAAGCTCATTGTGGGTAATATATCTGTGTACTTATTCTTCAACTCGGTCAACGCCTCAAAGGAACTTGAAAATGTACAGAATGATCCGCAAAACGCATATCCAATCATAAAATTATCCCCCTTTCCGAAAGAATATCCGAGATGGTTTCATAAATATATCTGCCCGCGGTGACGGGGGAGTATTTTCCCGGAATAGACGGTGCAAAGATCGTTTTTATCCCGTTATCTCTTGCGGCAGAAAGATCAATGCCACCGGGAGACGACGCTATTTCGATATATATCGGTTTATTTTTAGAACCATTTATAATATTTTTGCTAAATACAACGTTGGGAACTGTGTTAAAGATAACGTCGCATTCTCCGACAGCTTTGCTAAGATCGTCAATATCTCCGCCTATCCTCACCGAATTGAATCCTGCAAGTGATAGCTCACAAAGCGTTTCGTCGCGTCTTGCGGCGACTGTGACGTTTGCTCCAAGATTTTTCAAGATTGCTGACAGTATTGAGCCTATTCTGCCGTATCCGCATACTAAAGCTTTCATTCCGTTCACGGTTATATCAGTGTTTTCCATGGCTATCATCAACGCCCCCTCGGCTGAGGGAAGCGCATTTTTAATCTGAAGGCTTTCTCGTTTATAGTAATCGAGAATAACCACTCCCGAAAGGTTGCACTGATCTTTCAACTCTTTAGGGACCATGCCGCCGAGCAGTATGGTTTTGTTTTTTTCGGCGAGCTTTACGATCTCGTTTAGCGCAACCATTTCGCCTAATGAGGAAAGATAGATATTATCCCTCGTAACGGGTAAGGGAAGTATCGCAACATCAGCGCCCTCCATCGCCTTGTCCGCATTCAAGCAAAGCTCTCCGGAGACGCTCGTGTCTGCTATTCCGAAAAGGCTTACATCGTAACCTTGACGCAAAAGCTCGCTTGCAACAACCGATTGGCGCTTATCGCCTCCGAGAATCGCAAATTTATATTTTCTTTGATCATTGTTCATAAGTAAATACCTCTTGGTATCTTTAGTTTTTAGGTGGTAGGTAGTAGAAACTACGACCTCATTACATTTTATGCGGTGAATGAAAGAGAGTGAACGGTGTCGAAATAATAGGAGTAAAGAAATAAATTGTTTTATGGGCGTTTTGTTAACAGTTTATTCAAACAATAATTACTGAAATATGTTATAATTTAAGAGTGTTATCACTTATATTATTTAGTATTTCTTTTTACGGAGGTATTTATGGCTGAACTTAAAATGCTTGCTATCGACCTTGGCGCGTCCAGCGGCAGAGGTATTGTTGGTTCTTTTGATGGCAACAAGCTCACACTTCGCGAAAATCACCGTTTTTCTAACGATCCTGTATTCGTAAACGGTAGATTCACTTGGGATATTCTCAGAATATTCTTTGAAATCAAAAATTCTATTACCAAGACCGTTATCGACGGCGATAACGTTTCCTCTATGGGTATCGACACATGGGGAGTTGACTACGCTCTGATCGATAAGAACGGCAGAATGATGGCTAACCCCACTCACTACCGTGATACGAGAACCGTAAATATCACCGATTACGTAAAGCAGTTCGTATCTCCCGAGGAGATTTACAAGGTTACCGGTATTCAGGCTGCTGACTTCAACACTCTCAATCAGCTGGCAGCAGAGAAGCGCGATGATGCTGATCTTATTGATCGTGCAGATAAGATGCTCTTTATTCCCGACCTTCTTAACTATTTCCTTACCGGCAAAATGGCAACCGAATATACCATCGCATCTACCGGTATGCTTCTCGATGCTTACAAGAGAGATTTCGCATTTGAGCTTACCGACAAGATCGGCGTAAAGAGATCGCTCTTTGCTCCTCTTGTTAAGCCCTGCAATAACCTTGGCGCACTTCTTCCTCAGATCAACGAGGAGGTTGGTAAGAACAACATCAAGGTAGTTAACGTTGCTTCTCACGATACCGCAAGTGCGGTTATCGCTGTTCCTGCACAGAACAAGGACTTTATTTACATATCCAGCGGAACTTGGTCGCTTATGGGTGCTGAGCTTCCCGATCCTCTTATTAACGACGGTACAAGAATTGCTAACCTTACCAATGAGGGCGGCGCTATGGATACCATCAGATTCCTCAAAAACATTATGGGTCTTTGGATCATTCAGGAATCCAGAAGACAGTGGAAGAGAGAGGGTAATGAGTACAGCTTCGCTCAGATGGAGGCTTGGGCAAAGGAAGCCGTTCCTTTCCAGTCTCTCATCAATCCCGACCACGCTTCCTTCAATACCCCCGGAAATATGCCCGAGAAGATCAGAGAATTCTGCCGCCAGACCGGTCAGCACGTTCCCGAAAACGTAGGCGAGGTTGTTCGTTGCATCTACGAATCTCTTGCGCTTAAGTACAGATACACCGTAGAATCTATCGACAGACTTATGAATAAGAAGACCGCGATGATCAACGTAGTAGGTGGCGGAACAAAGGATAAGTTCCTCTCCCAGATGACCGCAGACGCGTGCAACGTTCCCGTATGTGCAGGCCCTGAGGAGGCAACCGCTATCGGTAACCTTATGATGCAGGCGATCGCCGCAGGTGAGGTCAAGGATCTCGCAGAGGCAAGAGAGGTAGTTGCTAACTCCTTCGAGCTTAAGCACTACGAGCCCACAAGCGATAGAGCCGCTTGGGATGCAGCTTACGAAAAGTTCTGCAAGCTTCAGTGATCAAGTCTACGCTTGAACAATAGATATAATCAATTTCGGAGGATATGAAAATGAAGGATGCACAGTTCGCTGAACTCAGTGTTATTGGTATGAAGGGCTGTGAGGCGTTTGCTGAACAGGTTGATAGCTATCTTAAGGAATGGCGCAGACACACAAGTGAGGATACCTATCTTGTTGAGGCTGTATGCCCCAGATTCGGTACCGGCGAAGGTAAGGGGATTATCCACCACTCTATGAGAGGTCAGGACGTTTACATTATTTGTGACGTGTTTAACTATGGTGTTACTTACCGCATGTACGGTCAGACAGTACCTATGAGTCCCGACGACCATTACGCTGATCTTAAGAGAATCGTTGCCGCTATCGCAGGCAAGGCAAGAAGAATCACCGTTATTATGCCTATGCTTTACGAGGGCAGACAGCATAAGAAGTCTACCAGAGAGTCTCTTGACTGTGCAGTAATGCTTCAGGAGCTTGTTGCTATGGGTATTACCAATATTATTACCTTTGATGCACACGATCCCAGAGTATGTAATGCTATCCCGCTTCATGGCTTTGATAACGTACGTCCATCTTACCAGATGATCAAGGCGCTCATCAAGGCTGTTCCCGACATCGAGATCGACAAGGAGCACCTTATGATGATCTCACCCGACGAGGGAGCTATGAGCAGATGTATGTACTACTCCTCGGTTCTCGGAATCGATATCGGTATGTTCTACAAGCGTCGTAACTATTCTGTTATTATCAACGGAAAGAATCCCATCGAGGCACACGAATATCTCGGTCAGGATCTTACCGGTAAGGACGTTATCATTGTTGACGATATGATCTCCTCCGGCGAGTCTATGCTTGACGTTTGCTCTCAACTTAAGGAGAGAGGCGCTAAGAGAATTTTCGCATTCTCCACCTTCGGCCTCTTTACCGACGGCTTTGAAAAGTTTGATAAGGCTTATGAGAACGGCGTTATCACCAAGATATTTACCACCAACCTTGTATATCGTCGTCCCGGTCTTCTTGAAAAGCCCTGGCACATTGACGTTAATATGTGTAAGTACGTTTCTTACATCATTGATACGCTGAACCATGATGCTACCATCAGCGAGCTTCTTGATCCTGCAAAGAGAATCAATGCTATCGTTTCGAAGCACAGACGCGATATGGAAAAGCACGGACAGATCAAGATATCTTTTGAGGCCGAAAAAAAGTAAATTATTTAGAAATCCCACGGTAAACTCCGTGGGATTCTTTTATAAAAAAATATAATTTTCACACGCAGTTAATATTTTTGTGATAACATTTATAATTAGTAAATAATATTACTATATCAATAAATGTTAGTAGAAAGGACTTATTAGCTTTAAATGAGCAATAATAAAAATAAGTGCTGCAAAAAAACCTCTATTGGCGGTCAGGCGCTGATGGAAGGAATTATGATGCGCGGCCCGGTCACTACTGCAATGGCGGTAAGAAACACAAGTGGAGAAATAGTTATTGAAAAGTTTCCCACCGAAGCTAAAAAGCGAGCAAGTATTCTCAAATGGCCTATAATCCGCGGAGTTGTGGCTTATATCGACTCTATGACCCTCGGCACAAAGTGCCTTATGAGATCTGCGGAGATTTCCGGCCTTGAAGAGGCAGAGGAGGAGCTTCGCCGTGAAAAGGAAGCAAAAAAGGCGGCAAAAGCGGCTAAAAAGGCTGGAAAAATTGCTGAAAATCAGGAAAATAATGAGCAGAGCATCGCGAACGCAATAGCTGAGGGCGATGTTGCGGAAAATGTGACCGAGGAGATGGTTGCAAATCCCGAGGTTAAAGAAGAAAATACAGATAGTAAGAATAAGAAAAAGAAAGAGGGCTCTACCACCCTCGGAGTTATGATGCCCATTGTAACCATTATTTCTCTCGGTATTGCTATATTGCTTTTCTTTGTTCTGCCTTCATATCTTTTTGAGTGGGCGCAGGTTCCTTTTCCGTTTTTAAAGAATGACAATGAGATAGTTCAATCACTTATAAAATCCGTGTTTGAGGGTAGCTTTAAGGTCATAATACTTGTAGGATATATGTCTCTCATGCTTCTTATGAAGGACATCAGAAGAACCTTCCGTTTCCACGGCGCAGAACACAAAACCATATTCTGCTATGAATCGGGTCTTGAGTTGACCGTTGAAAACGTAAGAAAGCAGAGAAGATTCCATCCCAGATGCGGAACCAGCTTCCTTATTTTAATGGTACTGGTAAGTATTTTCGTTTCGTTCTGCATAGATCCCGTGTTTATGCTGATTTTCGGTTCAATTCCCGCCACGGCTATTCGTGCCGTTATAAGAATATCCTTAATACCGATCATAGTCGGTCTTGGATATGAGCTTATAAAGATTGCGGGCAAGTATGATAATTTCATTACCAAGATTATTTCCGCACCCGGTGTTTGGCTTCAGCATATAACGGTTCTTGAACCTGATGATAGTATGATAGAGTGCGCCATCGCTGCTATGAATGAAGTTATTCCCGATGACGAAAGTGATAAATGGTAATAGTTAAATTTTAATTATATATAAGGAGAACTCTCTATGAAAATTTTGAAATTTGCGAACTACGATGAAATGTCTGCCGCTGCCGCTGATATTTTGGCGAAACAGATAAGCATAAAAAAAGATTCCGTTCTTGGTCTTGCTACAGGCTCTACTCCCGTTGGAATGTACAAAAAGCTTGCTGAAATGAACAAAGCCGGAATTATCGATTTTTCTGAAATAAAAACAGTAAACCTTGACGAGTACTATCCCATTTCTCCTGACAACAAACAAAGCTATCGTTACTTTATGAATGATAACTTTTTCGATCACATAAATATCGACAAAGCAAACACCTACGTTCCTAACGGCGCCGCTGAGGACGCTGATGCAGCTTGTGAGGAGCACGAGAGCATAATTAAGGCATTGGGGGGCATCGATATACAGGTGCTTGGTATTGGTCAGAACGGTCATATTGCTTTTAATGAGCCCGAAGAGAATCTTTCTCTCTATACTCACAAAACAGGTTTGACCGAAAACACCATTCAGGCAAATTCCAGATTCTTCTCTGAAGATGAGGTTATGCCTACTGCGGCTATTACTATGGGAATGGGTTCAATTTTTGGGGCAAAAAAGATTCTTCTTCTCATCAACGGAAAGAACAAAAGAGATGCGTTTAACCAGCTTTTGAGTGACAAGATCACTACATCTTGTCCCGCAACTCTTTTAAAGCTTCATCCCAATGTTATTGTTCTTTGCGATAGAGAAGTGTGCGGAGATTAAAAATGGAGAATTACAGAGGAGCGGACGCATCCGTAAATACGGAGTTTGCCGAAGAAATAAGAAAAGCAGCAGAAACTGCTATTAATGAAATACTTGATAATACAAAGTTAAAAAAGGGAGATATATTTGTAGTAGGTTGTTCCTCATCGGAGATCCTTGGCTCTAAAATAGGCAAGGGATCAAGC
The DNA here is from genome assembly GCA_045638125.1 of Eubacteriales bacterium. GTDB lineage: Bacteria > Bacillota > Clostridia > Oscillospirales > CAG-272 > SVTX01. Next base: position 19,281 of record JAZUAS010000005.1, read on the forward strand.
TTTGAGGCGGCAAAAATCGTTTTTGACGTTATATATCCCAGGCTTTGTGAGAGAGGCATATACCTTGCGGCGCAGTGCTGTGAGCATCTTAATCGCGCGCTTGTGGTCGAGGCAGAATGTGCGGAAAAATACGGATACGAGAATGTCGCAGTTATTCCTCAGCCCAAGGCGGGTGGATCATTTGCAACCTTGACTTATGAGAATATGCAGTCTCCCGTTGTGGTTGAGCATATCCGTGCCCATGCCGGTATTGATATTGGTTTGACTCTTATCGGTATGCATTTGCGCGACGTTGCGGTACCTCTTCGTCTTTCGGTTTCCGAAATCGGAGAAGCAAGAATAGTTTGCGCATATACCCGTCCCAAGTTCATTGGCGGATCGAGAGCAATATATTAAGTAAAAAACCGAGGATTAGGTTGGTTCTCATAAGAATGTTTGCAAATTTCGGCAGAGATATTGTTTTCTCTGCCGATTTGTGTTATAATGGAACTAACGAAAAGCCTTCCTCAGGGAGGAAGGTGGCACGCGAAGCGTGACGGAAGGATCCCGCGTGACTTTGAGTTTGTATTAACCTCATTGTATCGCGCTCTCCCTCCCCCGACTCCGTCGGGAGATCCCTCCCGGAGGGAGCCTATGGACGCGTGCCGTTTTAGGGGTATGGGCTTTGCCCGAATCCTTTATAATATAAATGCGAAATTGGCGATAAAATGGGACTATCAATGCTAATTTAATTTTGCGAGGTGATTATAATGAAAAGAATATTGACTATGGTAATTCTAATTTTGTTTTGCTTCTCATTAACCTCCTGTGCAGCCATCGATGCATTAAAATACTCCATTTCGGGAGATATTATTGATCCTGTAGATGGTTTTTCTCGTGGTGCAGAAAAAGACACACTGACATATAAAGACAACAACTATATTTTAGTTGAAGAAATCGCTGGGGATTGTGATATATACATAACCAAAGAAGATATTTTGCTTGGTCTCAGTAGCAATTATCCGTTTTTTCCATGTAGTTGCTATTATGTAGGTACAGATGAAAATCCAAGCTATATAATTGGCACCAACTCTGCTAATATAGGAACCTGTGTATATTTTAGAGAAGATATATATAGTAACGATATTGTCTATGTATTAAATGATAGTTCTTTCGAATTTGTATTTGCATCAGCTTTTGTCAAAATGGATCAAGTGAATTATAACATTTATGATTCAAGAGAGAAATCTACAAAGGTTGCGATGGTTGATTTTTATATGAAAGAAATCCCAACAATAATAGTCCGTAAGCAAATCTATCTTCTAGATAATACATGGTATTCTCTAGAAGTTGATGCGGCATATCAACTGTCAGAAGAATTTTTGTGCAAGTTAATGGAAAAAGGGATATTAAGTTAAGAACTCCAAGATAAGCAAACCCCGACAGGCTTTTTACAATCTGTCGGGGCTATCAATTTGTTTACAGCAGAGCAATTTTCACTTATCCGTAGGGAGACCTGCGGTCTCCCGTGGGCGAACCGCCGAGTTGACTCGGCATATTCGCCTCTACCGTTCATTGGGTGAAACTTCCTTATGAGAACCAGCCTTTTCCTCGGTTTTTTATGTCATAATTGTGAAATTGCGTCTTTTAGCGAGCTTGCGGAATTCATAAAACGCGACTTTTCGGTTTTGTCAAGCGGAATTTCAAGAATTTGCTCGATGCCGTTTCTTCCGACGATACAGGGTATTCCCATGCAAACGTCAAAAACCCCGTATTCGCCCGAAAGCTTGGTGGAAACGGGAAGAATGGTATGCTCGTCATTCACAATTGCTGCAACTATTCTGCGAACCGAATCGGCGATGCCGTAATAAGTTGCTCCCTTTGCCTCTATAATTCTGTATGCGCTGGTCATGACCTCTGCCGCAAGTCGGTCAAGTTCCGAACGGTCAAATTCCATCTTTCTCTCACGGCAATAGCTATCGAGGTCAATGCCCGAAACGTTGGCACTGCTCCATACTGCCACCTCACTGTCACCGTGTTCACCGATGACGAAGGAGTGCACGTTTCTGCTATCAACCCCGAGATATTTTCCCACCTTTTCTTTAAGTCTTGCAGTATCGAGAACGGTTCCCGATCCGATGACACGCGAAGAAGGAAATCCGGACTCGGCGAGAGTAATATAGGTGAGAATGTCTACGGGATTTGTTACTACCAAAATCAAGGCTTCTTTATTATATTCAATGATGTTGTCAACAATCCCTCTGAAAATTTTGGCGTTTTTTTGTAGAAGATCAAGCCTTGTTTGATCCGGAGTTTGGTTAACTCCGGCTGTTATTATAATAATTCCGCAATCGGCAATATCGGGATAATCTCCTGCAACTATCTCCATGGGAGAATTAAAGGGCAGCGCGTGCGAAATGTCCTCTGCCTCTCCAAATGCCTTTTTCGTATTAAGATCAATCATAACAAGCCTTGAAAGCAGCTTGCTGTGCATTAGAGCGTATGCAGTTGCCGCTCCAACGTTTCCGCAACCTATTATTGCACATGATCTGATATTAGTAGTAGAGTTTTCATTCATATTTAAGTCCCTCCGTTTTAATTAGTATTAACGGATAGTATAGTGAAAAATCAATAATGTAGCATATTTATATAATTTACAACAAATTCACATAATTAAACAATTAAGGTGATATAATTAATTTAACAGATAAAAACTCATTTAAGGAGACGATAATAATATGTCAGATAACAGAAAATCATCATTAAAGATTATTCTTATAGTTTCAGCTGTTGTGGTAGCTGTTGCCGCGGCGATCGTGGGTGTATATATGTACGTGAACAGAAAGGTTAAGTCTGTTGTTATTGGTAAGATCGATTTTGACGGAGATGGCGAGATCGATGCAATAATGATGGACACTACCGGAAACGGTGAAGTTGACACAATAATTTTAAATTCTGATAACTTTGAATAACCAAAAAGAAAACTACCGTTCACGGTAGTTTTCTTTTTGGTTTATCCCATTTCAGTTTACGGTATTATCGCAGACTAAATTTCATTATAACATATTGATCAACAAAGAAATAGCGATTGCCGCGCTTCCGAGAGCCATGATTCCTACGAGCGCGAGAGAAAGGATTTTTACCCAAAGCTTATTTTTCATGTTTTTACCTCGTTTCGTGATTTTATCTGTTTAATTAGTTCAAAAGTGATCCGGAGGCGGGAAGCTTAAGCTTTCTGCATCCCTTGGTGTTGTCGGCGTTTCCATCAAATTCAGAAGTGGCGGAAACTACCGTTTGATTCTTCTTAAGCGTCATTAACTGAACACCGATGGAAGTTTTGGTAGATTTTGTAGGTATTAAAGAGGTCTTAAAGATGATCGCTCTGTTATCATTGGTAACAAGCATTATCTCGTAAGGCTTCTTTTCGTTTTCGGAGAATACCGCAACGATGGGTGATACGGTTGAGAATATTCCCTTAAGCTTACGTCTGACGCTGGAGGTCTCATATGCCTTTTCGGGGATCTTAACGCCCTTACCGTTTTCAAAAATGAATACGTAGTTGTAGCCATCTCTGAAGTCGCTCTGGAGCGATACGAATACAGGCTTTTCACCGGGATCCATCTTAAGCTCGGAGGGAACAAACTGACCCATAACAGATGCCTTGCAGTTTTCAAAATCATTTACTGCCGCACGGTAGAGCTGAGCCTTATCGGTGAAGAAGAGAACTGTATCCTTGTTTTCCGCGTCGAATATCTGACGGAGCGAGTCGCCCTCTTTGAAGTACTGTTCGTCGTTACCCTGGAGCGAGCGGTAGGTGATCTTCTTGAAGTAGCCCTCGCGAGAGAGAACCAGCTTGCAAGGATAATTTTCAACCGATTCCTCCTCAACGTACGCTTCGATGTTTTCGGAATGGATTATCTGCGATCTTCTGGGCTGACCGTACTTCTTCTTGATCTCGGTAAGCTGACTTGCAATAAGTGCCTTCAGCTTGAATTCATCAGCAAGGATTTCTTCGATCTCTGCGATCTCCTTTTTGAGATCCTCGATCTCGGAAATGCGGTTGATAATGTACTCACGGTTCAAATTACGAAGCTTGATGTCCGCAATATAATTTGCCTGAATTTCGTCGATGTTAAAGCCCGAGCAAAGGTTGGGGATAACGTCCTCGTCCTTTTCGGTCTTGCGAATGATACGGATCGCCTTGTCAATATCAAGTAGTATCTTTCCAAGACCCAAAAGCAAATGAAGCTTTGCCTTTTTCTTTTCAAGATCAAATTCAAGCTCTCGGCTTAAACATTCCATTCTGAATGCTATCCATTCGGTAATGATGTCTACAACGCCGAGCTGACGAGGCTCTGCATCTATAATGATGTTGAAGTTACACTTGAAGCTGTTTTCAAGGGGAGTGGACTTGAAGAGCTTTTGCATAAGCTTATCGGGGTCAACGCCCTTGCGAAGGTCAAGAGTAAGCTTAAGACCTTCCTTGTCGGTCTCGTCTCGGAAGTCAATCACTTCCTTGAGCCTGCCTTCCTTGACCATGGAAGAAACCTTATTAAGTATCTGCTCAATAGTAGTGGAATAGGGTATCTGGTATATATCTATGCAGTTTGCCGCGGGATCGTAATTGTATCTTGAGCGTATCTTGAATGAGCCGTCACCGGTTTCGTAGATCGCCTTCATCTGCTCGTAGTCGTAAATGATCTGACCACCGCCGGGGAAATCGGGAGCCTTGATTATCTCCATTATTTTTTCAACGGTGATATTGGGCTTTTTGAGTACCGCAATAGTACCGTCGCAGATCTCGGAAAGATTGAAGGAGCAGATGTCCGAAGCCATACCGACCGCAATACCGCTGTTGGGCGATACGAGGATGTTGGGGAATGCGGTAGGAAGAAGCTGAGGCTCCTTCATAGTGCCGTCATAGTTGTCGATCATATTGACCGCATTCTTATCTATTCCGTCAAACAACGTTTCGCAGAAGGAGTCGAGCTTAGCCTCGGTATAACGGGGAGCCGCATATTTTGTTTCGGAGGAATACTGCTTACCGAAGTTACCCTTGGAGTCTACAAAGGGGTGGAGAAGCGTTTCGTTACCCTTGGTAAGACGAACCATAGTCTCGTAAATCGACTGATCGCCGTGGGGGTGAAGCTTCATTACTGATCCTACGATATTCGCGCTCTTTGTTCGAGCACCCTTGAGAAGACCCATGTTATACATGGTATAAAGGATCTTTCTATGCGCAGGCTTAAAGCCGTCGATCTCGGGAATAGCACGGGAAACTATAACGCTCATAGTATAGGGCATATAGTTTTTCTCGATGGTCTCGGTTATAGGCTGAGGCAATATTGGAGCATAAACGATCTCTTGGACTTCGTTTTGTTTCTTTTTCTTTGCCATTTATATAATTACCTTTCGTATAATTTTCAAAATTAAACCTTTTTAACCGTGTGCGCCGCCGCGCGGATCATACGGTTGTAAAGGGCAAGTCCCAAGCCCTCCTTTTGAGGAAGATGGGCGTAAATTACGTCGGGAGAGATCGAATCGCACTCGCGAAGCCTTGCAAAAAGCATTTTCGCATGAGATACTTGATCGTTCCGACTACCGATAGGCAACAAAAGCTTGTTTTCAAGCAGTTCTGCCTCCTCGTCGTAGCAAAGGATAGCGGGGCGGCACTTATTTTGCTCGTTTTTTAAAAATTCGATTACGTTTTCATCCTCACCGTCAAGTAAAATAAGCTGGGATGCGGGTGCATAGTGCTTATATTTCATTCCGGGAGAGAGAGGACGCTCATTTTCACTTAACGTGCCCTCAAGGGTGGGGGAAATGGTTACGTTGTCGCAAACGCAACACAGCGCATCGTATGTTATAGCGCCGGGACGGAGCAATATAAGTCCGCCGTCTTTTGTTATGAGGACGATGGTAGATTCAAGACCGATCTCGCAGGCGCCGCCGTCGATTATCATATCAACTCTGCCGTCAAAATCCTCGATTACGTATTCAACCGCCGTTGTGGAGGGTTTGCCCGAAATGTTAGCCGAGGGTGCGGCTACGGGCACTCCTGCCGCCTTGATTATGGCGTTGGCAACGGGGTGAGAGGGGCAACGGATTGCCACCGTGTCAAGCCCACCCGTGGTCTCAAAGGGAACTGTGTCCTTTTTGGGAAGTATTACGGTGAGAGGGCCGGGCATAAAGGTCTTGGCAAGCTTATAGTAAAGCTCGTTGGTGTAGGCGTAGTTTTCGGCTTCGGAGGGTTCGCTTATATGTATTATAAGAGGATTGTCCGATGGGCGACCCTTTGCCGCATATATTTTTTGTGCGGACAGAGGGTTGGTGCCATCCCCGCCAAGACCGTAAACAGTCTCCGTAGGAATGACAACCAATCCGCCGTCGCGTATGAGAGCCGCCGCGCGCTCAATATCCTGCGCTTGCTTGGCTATATCTTCAATTTTAATAACCGTTGTTTTCATAAGCGGCTCCTTTCTGATTTGTGTTTTAATCGTTGCTTTCGGCTTTAAGCTTTTCAGCAGTGTCAGCCGCAATAAGCGAGTCTATCATCTGACCGATGTTTCCGTTGACAAAGCTGTCAAGGGAGTGGAGAGTTACGCCGATGCGGTGATCGGTAACTCTGTTTTGGGGATAGTTGTAGGTTCGTATTTTTTCGCTGCGGTCACCTGTTCCGACCTGACTCTTTCTGTCGGATGCTATCTTGTCGGATTGCTCACGCTGCTTTATATCGTAAAGCTTTGCGCGGAGCATTTTCAGCGCCTTGTCCTTGTTTTTGAACTGCGAGCGCTCCTCCTGACATTCGATAACGATTCCCGAGGGCTTGTGAGTCAAGCGAACTGCAGACTCGGTCTTATTGATATGCTGACCGCCCGCACCGCTGGATTTGCAGGATTCGTAAATAAGGTCGGAGTCCTTGATCTCGATCTCAACGTCCTCCACCTCGGGAAGCACCGCAACGGTTGCGGTAGAGGTCTGTATCCTGCCCTGTGACTCGGTTTCGGGAACTCTCTGAACTCGGTGAACGCCCGATTCGAATTTGAAACGGGAATATGCACCGTCACCCTCGACAGTAAAGGAAATTTCCTTAAATCCGCCAAGCTCGGTTTCGTTAGCATTGGCAACCGAAACCTTGAATCCAACGGTAGCCGCATACATCGAGTACATACGATAGAGAACTGCCGCAAAAAGCGCCGCCTCCTCGCCGCCCGCACCTGCGCGTATCTCAACGATAATGTTTTTGTCATCGTTGGGGTCGCGGGGAAGCAAAAGCACGGTAAGCTCCTCGCCGAGGCGCTCCACGCGTATTTTTGCTTCCTTAAGCTCGTCCTGCGCCATCTCGCGCATATCGTCATCATCTGCCTCGTCGATTATCATTAAGGCGTCCTCAACGTCCTGCTGGGCGCGCTTGTATTCGCGGTATTTTTCAACCACAGGAGTTAGCGAGCGATATTCTTTTATAGCCTTGGCGTATGCCTGCGCGTCTGTTATCAGTGCCGTGTTGTTGGAAAGCTCGTATTCGAGTCTTGCATACTTTTCGGCAGTAGAAACAAGCTTGTGGAACATAAATTAAGCCATGTTGAAGGCGTAGAATGCCTTGTGAGCAGAGTAAACGTCTGCCTTGGAAACTACCTCGTAGGGAGCGTGCATGCTGATTACGGGAACACCGAGGTCAACGGTTTCGATGTTGTGCTTTGCAATATACTTTGCAACGGTTCCGCCACCGCCCTGATCGGTCTTGCCAAGCTCTGCGGTCTGCCAGAGAACGCCGTACTCCTCATAGATCTTTCTGATCCAAGCGATATACTCTGCGGGAGCGTCATTTGTGCCACCCTTTCCACCGCTACCGGTGTACTTGGACATGGTGATACCGCAGTTGATCTTAGCCGCATTCTTGGACTCGTAAACCTCTGCGAAGTTGGGGTCGAAGCAAGCGTTAACGTCTGCAGAAAGGCACTTGGAGTTAGCCTTTACAGCGTAGATGTTGCCGCCGAGAGCCTCGGTGATAGCGCCCATAAGGTCGGTGAAAAGACCGCACTGCATACCGGTGTTACCCTCGCTACCGATCTCCTCCTTATCGGCAAGAACTACCATAAGGGTGTGCTCGCTTGCATCGGATTCAAAGAGTGCAGTAAGGGAGGGATATGCGCATACCTTGTCGTCGTGACCGTATGCGGACATAAGGGAACGGTCAAAGCCAACGTCGCGAGCCTTGCCTGCGGGTACTACGAAAATGTCAGCGGAGAGGAAGTCCTCTTCGTTGATACCGTACTTTTCGTTAAGAATTGTGAGAACGTTAAGCTTGATCTTGTTTGCGTCCTCGGTGTCAGCGAGGGGTCTGGAGCCAAGAACGATGTTAAGGCTCTCTGCGGGAATTGCCTGGCCGAGAGGCTTTGCGCTCTGATCCTTTGCAAGGTGGGGAAGAAGATCGTTGATGTAGAATACGGGCTCGCCGTCCTCATCACCGATGCAGATGTCCACACAAGTGCCGTCCTTCTTTGCAACTGTTCCGTGAAGAGCCAAGGGGATAGCTACCCACTGGTACTTGCGAACGCCACCGTAGTAGTGGGTTTTAGCAAAGCAGAAGCCGCCGTCCTCGTAGATCGGAACCTGCTTGAAGTCAAGTCTGGGGCTGTCGATGTGAGAAGCAACTATTCTCATACCGTTGTTGATGTTCTCGCTACCAATCTTGAAAAGGTAGAAGTCGGAGGCCAAGCGGT
>JAZUAS010000006.1:0-11201 GCA_045638125.1 Eubacteriales bacterium
CTTATCTCTTTTAACCATTGGGGTTGGGGGACACGGGGGAGGGGCTGTTGAAACGAATAAAAATGCGGCATGTTCGCTTTTTTATTCGTGAGACCCGCCCCTATCACCCGTGCGGCGGTTCTTTTGTAACTTTTCTTCCGCCGTGGGAAGAAAAGTTAGTAAGTTCGTTCTTTTGCTTACTATTCTTGTCGCTGGTGACAAGAAAAGTTAGTATCAAAATAAAAAAAACGGTCGGTTTCGTGTTTTACCTCGTCGGACATAAAGAATAGAACCACAAGATTTATAATCGTCATAATTCCAAGTGCTATATCGGCGGCGAGCCACGCCGATTTTGGCGCAGTTAATGCCCCGATAAAAACAAAAAGGGAATAGAGAATGACGTATATGGCAATCGGAAGCCTGCGCTTTGTGAGGTAAATGACACTCTCCTTGCCGTAATGCGCCCAGCATACTATCGTAGCAAAAGCAAACAAAAAGACCGAAATCGCCATATAATACTCACTCCACGCTCCAAGCACCGACGAATAGGACTTAATAGCCATCATCATCGGGTTCTCGGCATATCCGAAAACGTTGCCACCGCCAAGAGTTGCCACGATTATAACCAGCGCGGTGAGAGTGCAGAGCAAAATCGTGTCTACGAAAACCTCAAAAATCCCCCAGAATCCCTGCTTTGCCGCACTGTTAGTTTCAGCCGCGGCGTGTGCGGTGGGCGCGGTGCCGCAACCTGCCTCGTTGGACATAAGTCCGCGCATACACCCAGCCCTCATGCCGCGTGAGATGGCAAAGCCGATGATACCCCCTGCCGCACTGTCAAGGGCAAAGGCATCCTTGAAAATGACGGCGATGGCATCGTCGATAAGCTCCCATCTTGCCGCAATTACGGCTACGGAAAGCAAAATATAGCCTGCCGTCATAAGGGGAACAGTCTTTTCGGAAAAGGCGCTGACCCACTTGGCACTGCCCGAGATCACGATCGCGCAAAGAACAGCTACGATAGCGCCGATCATCCAGCTTGGCATACCCGTAACTCCCTCAAATGAGGTGGAAATGGCGTTTGCTTGAATAATTCCGCCCATAGTTACAGCGTTTGTAATGCATAGAATGGCAAATATGGCGGCGAGAGCCCTGCCGAAAATCCTTTTGCCCCTTGAGATGCAAAAGTCATATATATAGTATGATGCTCCGCCCCGAAACTCGCCGTTCTCCACGCGTCGGTGGGAGATGGCGAGGACTATCTCGGCATATTTCAAAACCATAGCGACAAGGGCGCTTATCCACATCCAAAATACCGACCCGAATCCGCCGATTGCGATAGACGATGCCACTCCGGCGATGTTTCCCACCCCAAGCGTGCCTGCAAGGGCGAGAGTCACCGCACGAAAGGGCGATATGCCGCCATTTTTGGGCTTTGAGAGCATAGAACGTATCATTTTGATAGGATGCCTCATGTGGAAAAAATTCAGCTTGAACGAAAAATAAAGCCCCGTGAGAAGTAGCATTATCGGGGTGATCACGCTTATTACGTTGTCGCAAAAAAAGGTCAGCATGTTTTTCTCCTTGACGAGGGCGAGGCGGATTTCGACTCTTAAATCCCGTTTTTTATCTCTGTCAACACAAATATATGCTCCGCAGTCGATTTTTAGAAGGAATCTTTTAAAACTAAAGGAAAAGTTTGTTAATAATATGTGAATTCTATATCAAAGCTATTGATTTTTGTCACGTTTATGGTACAATATATTTTGTGATTAGCACTTGACGCCAAAGAGTGCTAAAATGTCGAATTTTATTCATAAAGCATTATATAGGAGGAGTATAAAATGACACTCAAGCCCTTATCAAACAGAGTTGTTATCAAATTCGCAGAGGCAGAGGAAAAGACCGTTTCCGGTATTCTTCTCACCGCTTCCGCTCAGGAAAAGCCCCAGATCGCAGAGATTATTGCAGTTGGCGCGGGCAAGGTTGAGGACGGCAAGATCGTTCCCATGACCGTTAAGGTAGGCGACAAGGTGATCGCCAGCAAGTACGCAGGCACATCCGTTAAGATGGACGGTGTTGAGTACACCATTCTTTCCGAGGACGACATCCTCGCTATCGTAGATTAATTGGAGGTAATTTGAAATGGCAAAGGAAATTCTTTATGGAATTGAAGCCCGCAACGCACTCGTTCGCGGCATTGATAAGCTTGCTGACACTGTTAAGATCACTCTTGGCCCCAAGGGCAGAAACGTGGTTCTTGACAAGAAATTCGGCGCACCCCTCATCACCAACGATGGTGTTACCATCGCAAAGGAGATCGAGCTTCCCGACGAGGCAGAGAACATGGGCGCACAGCTCGTCAGAGAGGTTGCTACCAAGACCAACGACGCTGCCGGTGACGGTACAACTACCGCGACCCTGCTCGCACAAGCATTTGTTCGCGAGGGAATGAAGAACGTTACCGCAGGCGCAAACCCCATGGTTATCCGCAAGGGTATGAAGAAGGCGGTTGACGCGGCTGTTGAGGCACTTGCTATCAACTGCAAGAAGGTTAACGGTAAGGAGGACATCGCTCGCGTTGGTACTATTTCCGCAGGCGACGAGGTTATCGGTGAGCTTATTGCCGACGCTATGAAAAAGGTAACTGCTGACGGCGTTATCACCATCGAGGAGTCCAAGAGCGCAGAGACATATTCCGAGGTTGTTGAGGGTATGCAGTTCGACCGCGGCTACCTCTCTCCCTACATGGTAACCGACACCGATAAGATGGAGGCGGTTATCGACGACGCACTCGTTCTTATCACTGACAAGAAGATCTCTACTATTAACGATATTCTTCCTCTTCTCGAGCAGCTCGTTCAAAGCGGCAGAAAGCTCGTTATCATCGCAGAGGACGTTGAGGGCGAGGCTCTCACTACTCTCGTGCTTAACAAGCTCCGCGGCACATTTACTTGCGTTGCAGTTAAGGCTCCCGGCTTTGGCGACAGAAGAAAGGAAATGCTCCGCGACATCGCTATCTTGACGGGTGGTGAGGTCATCTCCTCCGAGATCGGACTTGAGCTTAAGGACGCGTCTATCGAGATGCTCGGACGCGCTCGTCAGGTCAAGATATCCAAGGAGAACACCGTTATCGTTGACGGTGCAGGTGACGCAAACGAGATCAAGGCTCGCGTAGCGCAGATCAAGGCGGCTATCGAGACTACTACCAGCGATTTCGACCGCGAGAAGCTCCAGGAGAGACTTGCAAAGCTTGCAGGCGGTGTTGCTGTTATTAAGGTTGGTGCGGCAACTGAAGCTGAAATGAAAGAGAAGAAGCTCCGCATCGAGGACGCTCTCAACGCTACCAAGGCGGCAGTTGAAGAGGGCATCGTTGCAGGTGGCGGTACTGCTTACCTCAACGCAATTCCCGCAGTTGAGAAGCTGCTCAAGACTGTTGACGGCGACGAAAAGACCGGTGTTAAGATCGTTCTTAAGGGTCTTGAAGAGCCCGTTCGTCAGATCGCGGCTAACGCAGGATTTGACGGCGCGGTTATCGTTGACAAGATCATGAGCTCCAAGAAGGTTGGATACGGCTTTGACGCTTACAATGAGAAGTACGTTGATATGATGGCGGCAGGAATCGTTGACCCCAAGAAGGTTACTCGTTCCGCACTCCAGAACGCGGCTTCTATCGCGTCCGTGATCCTCACCACCGAGAGCGTTGTTGCTGATATTAAGGAACCCGAGCCCGCAGCGGCACCCGCAGCAGGCGGCATGGGCGGTATGTATTAATATTGCTTTATATAGGGGGAAGGGCGAACCTTTTTGAAAAAAGGGTTCGCCCTTCCCCCTAGCCTGTCGCTTGCGACGGCGTAGCGACGTTTTGCTTGCAAAACTCGCCGCACCGCTTGCGGTGCAAGACCCCCTACCCACTCCAAAAACTTTTCAAAAAAAGGGGTAAGGTTTGATGGTGGAGTGTGTTTTGTAGCCGTGGAAAAATTTTTATGTTATTGTTGTTGAAAAATTTCTTTTCCTCTTGTTAAAGGCGAAAAAATGTGGTAAAATATAGAAAATGATTTTGAAAATGGAGAAGGATATGAAAAACATTCATTTACTTGGTAAGAAAATAATTGCTGATAAATGCCCTCTGCTCGTTGACTACAAGCCCAACGAGAATTGGCGTGACCTTTGGCTGCCCAAGACGGGCGATTGGGAGGTTCAGGACGGTTGCTTCATCGGCACCGAGACGGGAAATATGGGCGGAATTATGCTCTACAAGGAGTATTTTACGAAAAACGTTATGCTGACATTCACCGTGTCTACCGTTCTGCCCGCAACCCGTGACTTAAACGCTGTTTTCTGCGCTAAATGGGACGAGCAGACAGATTATCTCGGCGACTCCTACGTTTGCGGCGTCAACGGCTGGTACGAGCATAAGAGCGGACTTGAACGCAACGCGGGTTACGGTTCAAACCTCTATTCGACGACCTCATCTTACAAGTACGTGCCGGGAACAGAGCTTCGAATGACCTGCGGAGCTATCGACGGACACAGCTTTATGGTGGTTGACGACGAGCTTGTCTCCGAGATGATCGACCCTCAGCCTATCAAGGACGGTCACGTCGGCTTCTCGGCGTACTGCACGAGACTTCGCATCAAGGATATACAAATTCACGAAATTTACTGGGAGGAGTTCCCCCAGAGCTACGAGCCGGAGTTTTAAGATAAAGATATGGGAAAATTTGACGGAATACTTATCTGCACCGACCTTGACGGCACGCTACTCAAGAAAGACAAGACGATCTCGGCGGAAAATTACGACGCAATCGAATATTTTAAGCGCGAGGGCGGTTATTTTACCTTTGTGACGGGCAGAGTGCCCTGCGCTTCACGAATGATTTACGAAATGGTAAAGCCGAATGCTCCCGTTGGGTGTATCAACGGCGCGGGAATATATGATTTTGAAAAGAGCGAATATCTCTGGTCGATGACGCTTTCTTTTCACTACAAAGAGCTTATAACGGCGGTAATTGAAGCGGTTCCGAGTGCAGGAGCGCAGATCAACACTCACGATGCGATATATTTTTGCCGTGAAAATGAATCTATGGTCAAATTTCGCAAGCGTACCGGCGCGCCTAACATCTTTGTCGACTATGAAACCTTTGACCAGCCCATAACGAAGGCGCTTTTCGGTGACGAGGACGAAAAAAACGTGTTGAAGATCATGGAGGTCTTGCATAACCACCCGAAAGCGGCGGATTTTGACTATATCCGCTCGGAGCGAACGCTTTACGAGATCGTGCCAAAGGGTGCGAGCAAGGGCAATCTGCTTATAAAGCTTGCCGAGATTTTGGGTATAGACAAGGCGAAAACTATCGCCGTCGGCGACTATAACAATGACGTTTCAATGATAGAAGCGGCGGGCGTGGGAGTTGCCGTCGCAAACGCGGTTGCGGAAGCCAAAGCCGCCGCCGATATTGTCACCGTCTCCAACGAGGAACACGCGATTGCAAAAATTATCTCCCAAATTGACAGCGGGGAATTGAAGTTCCACGATTGAACATTTATAAGATAAAATTTTAAAATAAGGGCGGATCTTCCGCCCTTTTGTTGTTTATAACGATGCATCCTCATCCGTCACTCGCAAGCTCGTGCCACCTTCCCCTGCCTTGGGGAAGGCTTTGGTTTAACTGCATCGAATGCTTAACTGTAGCCATAAATATATTCACGGCTATAAATTTGAATAAAATTTCGCTTTGCGTTAGCCCTCCCCAAGGCAGGGGAGGGGGGACCGCTGCGCGGTGGGTGAGGATGCACTACAAAATAAACAAAAACCACTTGCACCGTTTCGCAAGTGGTTTTTTATATGATTTTTGAGATCTGTTCCAACCTCTTTTTTATTTCGTTTAATTCTTTTTTGAGAGTCGCTTTATTTGGCACGCTAACGTCATTAACGCCAAGGAGGTAATCGCAAGAAACGCCGAAGAACTCAGCAAGCTTGATGATCGCGAAGCTGTCGGGGTTGGTTTTACCCGTTTCATAATTTGAAAGAGTGCGCTGATCGATGCCCGTCGCCGCCGAAACGTCTGATTGGCGCAGATCTCTGTCCTCGCGTAATTCCTTGATTCTATGCATAGTTTACCTCCCGCTTTTTGTTTTACAATACTATTATACCGCTATTTTTCTATGGGACACTTGACAAACCAAGAATTTTTGTTTATAATGTATCGTATACCAAAATATTAGTACAATGGCGAATTTTTCACAAAATATTAGTTGGAGGTCAATATGAAAAGATTAATAATTGCTTTAATTGCGTTGTTGTTATGCTTGCTCGCCTTTGCCGCGTGCGACATTGGTTCAAATGACAGGGACACGGAAAGCAATACCGAGACTACGGAAAGTGATACCGAAACTACGGAAAGCAATACCGAGACCGAGGAGAGCACCGTTGAAACTACGGAAAGTGCTACCGAAACTACGGAGAGCGACACCGAAACTGCGGAGAGCGACACCGAGACTACGGAAAGCGACATCGAAACAACGGAGAGCGATACCGAGGCCACGGAAAGCAATACCGAAACAACGGAGAGCAACACCGAGACCGAGGAGAGCACCGAGCCTCCACATGCTCACGATTTTGGCGAATGGAACGTAACCCAAGCTCCAACCTGCACTGAGAAGGGTCAGCAGGAGCGTAGTTGTTCATGCGGCGAGAAGGAAACTGAGAAAATCGACGCTCTTGGGCACACCGAAGTAATTGACGAGGCAAAGGCTCCTACTTGCAGTGAGTTAGGATTTACCGAAGGCAAACACTGCTCGGTGTGCAATACAGTGATCGTTGCCCAGACGGCAATCCCCACCATTGATCACACAATGGTTATGGACGCGGCAAAGGATCCTGACTGTACCGAAACCGGACTCACAATGGGCATACACTGTTCGGTATGCAATAAGGTTCTTATGGCGCAGGAAACTATCCCCGCGCTTGGACATGATGAAGCACATCATAATGCAAAAGCTCCCACTTGTACCGCAATCGGCTGGGACGCTTATGAGACCTGTTCGAGATGTAACTACACTACTTACGAGGAAAAGACGGCACTTGGACACGATAAAGTGAGCCACGATGCAAAAGCTCCCACCTGTACTGACATCGGTTGGGATGCTTACGAGACCTGTTCAAGATGTAATTATACTACTTACGCAGAAAAGGCAGCTCTCTGTCACGACAAGGTGAACCACGATGCAAAAGCTCCCACCTGTACCGACATCGGCTGGGACGCTTATGAGACCTGTTCAAGATGTAATTACACTACATATAAAGAAAAGGCTGCTCTCGGTCACGATAAAGTGAATCACGACGCCAAAGCCCCCACCTGTACCGACATCGGTTGGGACGCTTACGAGACCTGTTCAAGATGTAACTACACTACTTACGAAGAAAAGGCTGCACTTGGTCATACTGAAGTTAAAGATGCAGCAGTTGCGGCGACGTGTACAGCCGAAGGAAAGACCGAAGGTAGCCATTGTTCGGTTTGTAATACGACTATTGTAGCTCAGGCTGCGATAGAAAAATTATCTCACAATTATGTTAATGAAACAATTATCAAAAATGCAACTTGTGTTGCCAAGGGTAGCAAAAAATTAAAGTGTGAAAATTGCTCTGCATATATTACACAGGAGTATGAGCTTGAAAAATTTGCGGCAACAGATATAAACAAACAAGCATTAAACTATGTTGGTGAAATAATCGTATACGATAAGCAGGGCAAAGAATTAGGACTTGCTACCGGATTTGTTTATTCACGAGATGGCAAAATTATAACCAATTATCATGTGATCGAGGACGCTTATTCTGCAAAAATAACAATCAACGGGAAATCCTATCAAATAACGCAGGTCTTGGCTTATGATAGCAATATAGACCTTGCGGTGCTGAAAGTTAATTCTACCTTTAATACTTATGCAAAAATATGCAAAAACCCAATCGAGGTAGGCAGTACGGTGTATGCTATCGGTTCTTCAAGAGGTATGACCAACACCTTTTCACAGGGAATCGTTACATATTACGACCGAGTTGTAGACGGTGTAAGTCATCTCCAACATGATGCTTCGATTACTAACGGTAATTCCGGCGGTCCGCTCATTAACGAGTATGGCGAAGTGGTTGGAATAAACACTTGGGGAATTACGAATTCCCAAAACCTTAATTTTGCCGTTTTTACAAAGGAGTTAGATAACCTTAAATTCGGCACGCCCATGACTATGGCGGAGTTCTATGAATCTTTGCTTGATCCCTATGAGGTGTTGGAAGAATGGATTTTGGAAAATTATAATCATAAGGGCAATACCTATATTAGCTTTGATTATGAAGTGCAAGTCAGTACTTATTATGTTATTAGCGTAAACTACTACGAATCGGATTTTTTAACTGTTTCATCATATTATGTGTTTGAAGATGGTTCTTCGGCTTTCTTTTCTTTAACTCTATCTGAAAATTCCAAAAGCTGTTACTATGAATGTATTTATCGAAACAGTAATTCTTCTGTGAAAAATACAATGGAAGGATATATTAATGCGAATAATTTTACATCAAAATCTTCATTGAGTAACTATTCGTATAAAGGAAATAACAAATATAAGGAATACATTGTAGAGTATTTAGCGCCAAAGCAGACAAAAGATGCTGTTAATTGGTTTGATTGGGCTTTGAGCTATTATGGAATAGGGTTAACCATTGAAGATTTTGGATTTACTTCTTTTAACTAAATAAATCTGACCTCTTTTTCTCTTTTAGAAAGTTTTTGAAAGAGTAGGGGAGCGCGAGGGGAAGAGGAAACTTTTTAAAAAAGTTTCCTCTCCCCCTCGCATATATTTAATTAGCTTATTATATCCCCCTGGGTTTCAAACATTCTCTCGGCGGCGTGGCGGAGAGGTGGGTGTTTTTCAAGCTTGGGGTCGGATTTGAGGTATTCGCGGGCTTCGGAAAATGCGGTGGTCATAAGGTCGCTATCCTCGCACATATCGGCGAGATTGAATGTTAGCGAGCCGCTCTGACGGATGCCGTTGTTGCCTGTGAGGGCGAGGAAGTCGCCGGGACCGCGCAATTTAAGGTCGACTTCGGCGATCTCAAAGCCGTTGTAGCAATCGCACATGGTTTTCAGACGTTGCTTGGCGTTGTCGCCCAGCTTCATAGAGCCGCCAACCAGGACGCAATAGGATTTAGTGCTTCCTCGTCCAACGCGACCGCGTAGCTGATGGAGCTGGGAAAGACCGAACCTCTCGGCGTTCTCAACAATCATCAAGCAGGCGCGAGGCACGTTGACTCCAACCTCAATAACCGTGGTGGATACGAGAATTTGTATCTCGCCTGCGGCGAAGCGGCGCATTACGTTGTCCTTTTCTGCCGTTTTCATCTTGCCGTGGACGAATGCGATATTGTAGCCTTGCAAGCGTTCCGAAAGCTCCTCGGCATACTGCACCGCTGCTTTAAGGGGCGGTTTTTCGTTATTTTGGAGCATCTCGCCGTAGATTGCGATCTCGGAGAGGTCGATCTCGCCTGCGTCAAGCTCGCTTTCCTCAACCGCGGGACAGACTATATAGACCTGACCTCCTGCGTCAACCTGCTTACGGATAAATGCGTCAAGTCGGGGGCGGTAGCTCTCGTCAACGAAAAATGTGTCGACGCGCTGACGTCCGGGGGGCATCTCGTCGATCTTGGACATGGCAAGGTCTCCGTACATCACAAGGGCGAGAGAACGAGGAATAGGCGTTGCGCTCATAACAAGGACGTGCGTGTGCTTGTTCTTTTCCGAGAGTAGCGCGCGCTGATTTACACCGAAACGGTGTTGCTCGTCGGTAATCACCAGACCGGGCTTTATGAACTCTGCGCCGTCGGAGAGGAGCGCCTGCGTGCCGATGACTACGTCAAGGCGAAGATCGGGGTCTTCCGCTTGCATAGCGGCGTGTATCTTTCGCTTGGTGGCGGCGGTGCAAGAGCCCGTCAAGAGCGCGCATTTTATCCCCAGTGCCTCGAAGATTGGACAGAGGTCATTGTAATGCTGGGTGGCAAGTATCTCGGTAGGCGCCATCAGAGCGGCTTGGTAGCCGTTTTTCACCGCCATATAGATGGCGGCAGTAGCGCAGACCGTCTTTCCGCATCCAACGTCGCCAACCACAATGCGGCTCATAGGCTCGCTCTTGCCAAGATCTGCGGCTATGTCGGCTATCGTACGCTTTTGCGCTCCCGTCAGCTCATAAGGGAGAAGCGAGAGCAGAGGAGAGAGGTCGGTGTCGGCAAAGGCTGGGGCGGTCTTTTTCGCTATCTTGCCGCCGGAGAGAGAAAGCCCGGTGGCGAAAAGGAAAAATTCGTCGAAGATAAGTCGCTTTTTTGCCGTTGCAAGCGCCGCGTAGCTTCCGGGAAAATGTATCTGGCGGAGGGCGTAGTAGATCGTGCAAAGGCCGTGTCTCCCGCGAACCTCCTCTGGTAGTGGGTCGGGCATCGATTCACTTGCCATCTCCAATGCCGCTTCTACGTTCTGTGAGATCTGCTTTTGAGAAAGTCCGTCGGAGAGCCTATAGACCGAGAAAAAGGAGCGAGGAGGCATACCCTCGACCCAGGGGTCGGCGGCAGGAGAGGACATTTCGTATCTCTTTTTCGCCTTTTCAACCTTGCCGTAAAAGCGGAAGGTCGATCCGACGGGGAATTTGTCCTTGTAATAATTCTGATTAAAATAGGTTATATCACACATTCCGCTTTCGTCAAAGGCGCGGAATTTGAGAAGCGACATACCCCTTTTGATGTTGGCGATCTTGGGCTCGGTGGCAACGGTCAAGACCACTGCCGACTTATATTCGGGAGAGGTCTCCTCGAGCAGCCTTATGTCGCCTCTGTTTTCATAGGCACGAGGAAAGTAGTAAAGCAGGTCAAGGATCGAGCAGACACCTGCCGCGGCGTATGCCTTTGCCTTGACACCGCCTACTCCGTATAGCGCGGTCACGGGTATTTCATGTAAATTTTTTGTGTTGTTCATATTTTTACCAATATTCTTGTATTTATAATTTGCAATATAGCGGAGGATGCGTGCCTTCGGCGACCTACTTTCTTTGGAAAAGAAAGTAGGCAAAGAAACTTTCCCAAATTTTTGGGGTCCTCTTAGGGTGTCGTAGGATTTTTCACTTCGCTACGCTCGTTAAAAAAATCCCTCACTGTCGTTTTTGTATTGATAAGGTATTGAACC
>JAZUAS010000007.1:0-7973 GCA_045638125.1 Eubacteriales bacterium
TTTTTTTTTTTTTTTTACGGGGCTGGTCAGGAGGGGGGGGGGGGTGGGGGGAAAGGGGAAAACTTCTTTCAAGAAGTTTTCCCCTTCCCCCATATTCACAATTCTTATCTATTATTAATGATCTTGGTAAGTTCAACGGGATCAACGATCTCGTTGCCCTTATAAACTCTCATGTTACCCGAAGCGATCTCGTCGATAAGGATAACCTCACCGTTGTTGTAGCCAAACTCGAACTTGATATCCCAGAGGTCAAGACCAAGAGTCTTGAGGTCGTCAGCAACGATCTTGGTGATAGCAAGAGTCTGTGCCTTGAGGCTTTCAAACATCTCGGGAGTCATAATTCCAAGTGCTACGAGACCTTCGCCCGTAACCAGCGGGTCGCCCTTCTCGTCATTCTTGAAGGTACACTCAACGTAACCGCCCTCAAGAGGGGTTCCGTTCTTGATGTACTCGCCGTAGCGGCGGATAAAGCTACCGGTTGCTACGAGACGGCAGATGACTTCAAGTCCGTTACCGCCCTTGTCTTTGCCGAAGCACTCTGCGGGAAGAACCTCCATAGTAGCGTTCTCAACGTCAGCAGTAACGTAGTGAGTCTTGATGCCTGCCTTCTTGCAAAGCTCAAAATAATAAATAGATGTTTCGAGATTTGCCTTGCCGATACCGTCGATGGTAAGTCCTACGCTGTTCTCACCGGGATCGAACACGCCGTCCTTGCCGGTGCAGTCGTCCTTGAACTTGAGGAGAACGTTGCCGTTGTCAAGCGCGTAAACGTCTTTTGTTTTACCTTTGTAAAGCAGATTCATAATTACTCCTTTTACCTCATTATTTGAGGCTGTCCGTTATTTTACGGTACCGAAAAAATATTACAATAATATTATACTATTTTCTTTAAGCCGTGTCAAGAAAAAAGTTTCCGAAATTGAGCAAAAATACGCCTTTTTCGCGAAAGAAATTATAGTATATTTTTCACAAAATCTATCTTACCCCAGAAGAACGTCGAATACAAGCATCAAACAGAATCCGATAAGCAAGGAATACGTTGCTCCCCTCTCGCTTCCGTGGGCATGGGTCTCGGGGATCATCTCGTCACTGATAACGTAGAGCATCGTGCCGCCCGCAAATGCCAAAGCAAATGGCAATATTGCCGTAGAAATGCTTACCGCAAAGTATCCAAGGAGTGTTCCGACCACCTCAACAAGTCCCGTGCCGAGGGCTATGAGGAAGGTTCTTCTCGGCTTTACACCTGCGGCTAACATAGGCGCGATTATTACCATTCCCTCGGGGATATTCTGCAAAGCGATACCGCCTGCGATCAAAAGCGCCTCGGTTGTGTTTCCCGAACCGAATCCAACGCCCGCCGCAATTCCCTCGGGTAGATTGTGTATTGCTATCGCCATAACAAAAAGCAAAACCTTACTGATCTTCGCGTTATTTTGATGATCTTCTATGTCGCTTCCCATCATTTTATGGAGGTGGGGAACCAGCTTGTCGATCAAATTGAGACAAAGCGCGCCTGCAAATACACCGGCAACAGTCATTATCAACGAGACTGCTGTTCCGAATTTTGCGCCGTGATCTATTGACGGAATAATAAGCCCAAGCACCGCCGCCGCAAGCATTACTCCTGCCGCAAAAGCTAAAACTATATCGCTGAATCTGTGTGAAATTTTTTTAAATATAAATCCTATGACCGCACCCACGACCGTGGCTCCGCCAACGCCAAGAGCCGTTAATATAACCATATCCATAGGCTTCACCTCCATTTCAATCTCTTTGCTTAAATTATACTACAACAATGATTATTTTGTCAACATCTACTGTGACCAAGTCGCGTTTTTTCATTTGGTGATCAAAAAAGAACAGAGACCTTCGTCCCTGTTCTTTGATATTTTATTATTCCTCAGAATAGATAACGATGCAATCGGGGTGAAGTTGAAGAATAGATGCCGTGATCTGAGGAGTGATGGGCCCAAAGCAAGCCTTTTCAACGATATCCTTCTTCGCCTTGCCATTAGCTACGAGGATGATCTTCTTCGCGCTCATAATACCGCCAACACCCATGGTGATCGCCTTTCTCGGAACGTCATCTCTGGATGCGAAGAATCTTGCATTTGCATCAATGGTGGATTCGTCAAGCTCAACTATGTGTGTTTCCTTGTAGAAATGAACGTCGGGCTCGTTAAAGCCGATGTGACCGTCAAGACCAATACCGAGAACCTGAATATCAGTGCCTCCGAGACTCTCAATGTATGCATCATAATCTGCACACTCCTTTGCAGCATCCTCTGCAATCCCGCTGGGAACTCGTGTGTTCTTCTTGTCAATGTTTATGTGATCGAAAAGATTGGTGTCCATAAAGTAACGGTAGCTCTGCTCATGGCTTCCGTCAAGACCCACGTACTCGTCAAGATTTACGGTACGAACACTGGAGAAATCAACCTCGCCCGCAGCGCATTTTTCAGCCATCTTTTTATAGGCGCCTACGGGAGTGGAGCCGGTAGCAAGTCCGAGAACTGAATTGGGTTTCAACACCACCTGCGCGCAAATTATGCTTGCCGCAATAGTGCTGAGCTCGTCGTAGCTTTTAACCTTAATAAAATTCATAACTTTTCTCCTAATATATAGTGATTACTCAGAAATATGGCCGTTTTCAATGATCTTATCAACAATGATCTGTGCATATTCTACGCATTTTTCCTGTGTAAGGCTTTCGATCATTACTCGGATAACGGGCTCAGTGCCGCTCTGACGGAGCAATACTCTTCCATCCTTGCCGATAAGCTTTTCAACGTCAGCAACGGTTGCAAGAACAGCCTTATCACCCATAACCGCCGCCTTATCCTTAACGCGGACGTTCTTGGTGTACTGGGGATAGGTCTTAACAGGCTCTGCAAGCTTTGCAAGGGAGGACTTGCTGTCGCAGATCTCCTCTGCTATCATAATAGCTGTCAGGAGTCCGTCACCGGTGGTAGCGTATTTCTTGATTATAATATGTCCCGACTGCTCACCACCGATACTGTAATTATTATTCTGCATGCACTCGTATACAAAACGGTCACCAACGGTGGTCTGCACACACTTTATTCCCGCTTTTTCAAGGCTTGCGACAAATCCGCTATTGGACATAATAGTGGTTACAACGGTATCATCGTTGAGCATTCCGCGGCTCTTAAGTCTTTTACCAAGAATGTAGATAATTGCATCGCCGTCTATGACCTTGCCGTTTTCGTCAACTGCCAAGCAACGGTCTGCGTCACCGTCAAAAGCAAAGCCCAGATCAAGGTGCTTTTCCTTGACAAGCTTAATAAGATTTTCCATGTGGGTAGAACCGCAATCGGTGTTGATATTAAGACCGTCGGGCTCAGCACCAATGGTATATACCTGCGCTCCAAGAGCACTGAATACGCTGCTTGCGATATTCCAAGATGCGCCGTTTGCACAGTCTATGCCTATCTTGAGGTTCTTGTAGGAATTGGATGCCACTGAAATAAGATAACCGATATAGCGGTTTCTACCTGAAACATAGTCATGGATGCAACCGATCTTGGATTTCTGTGCCAAGGGGAGATCATCACCTACAACACCGAGAGAAGCAAGATCTCCATCGAGATATGCCTCAATAAGAGAGGTTGTTTCGTCATCCAGCTTTTCACCACGAGAATTGATTACCTTAATACCGTTGTCGTAATAGGGATTGTGAGATGCGGTGATCATAATACCGCAATCAAACTCATCCTGTCTCGTAACGTAGGACACGCTGGGGGTTGTGGTAACGTGGAGCATATACGCATCAGCACCCGAAGCAGTAATACCGGCAACAATGCTGTACTCCAGCATATAGCTCGAACGTCTTGTATCCTTTCCTATAACGATCTTGGGTCTGTATCCCGCCTTCTGACAACCCGACAGCTTGGATGCGAAATACCAACCGAGAAATCTTCCCACCTTATAGGCTTGGATAGAGGTAAGATTAACGTTTGCCTCTCCACGGAATCCATCGGTTCCGAAGTATTTATTACGTCTGATCTTCTGCGTCTTATTTATCTCAATCTTGTCCTGCAAAAGCTCGTCGGTGGATATAGAAAAAAGCTGAGCGAGTTGAAGCACCTTGTCTATCTGGGGAAGAGCTTGATCCATCTCCCACTTTGAGACCGACTGTCTGGAAACACCCAGGGTCTCTGCGAGCTGCTCCTGCGAAATATTAGCATCATTTCTTAACTGTAATATCTTTTGACCGATAGTCATAAGAACCCTCCAAAAATGTATTTCAGATTGTAATAATATAATTATATCACTATTCCTCTGTATTTGCAACCAACTTTTCATTGACTTTTTTAGCAACTTGCGGTTGCAAAATATCCATTTTGCGTCAAAAATGCTTTTGAATACAGAAAAAACAACAAAATATCCGTTCTTATTGCAAAGTTAAGTTTACACTCCAAAAACATACAGAGTTAAATATTGCCTTAATTTTTAGCTTTACAGAAAACACAAACAAAAAAAGAGTGAATAATGGTATTCCTAATCCATTATTCACTCTCAATTATTATTTCATACACTTAACAAGCACGGCTTTTTGCGCGTGGAGACGGTTCTCCGCCTCATCGAATATCTCATCGGCGTGAGCCTCAAACACCTTTGCGGTGATCTCCTCCTCGCGGTGTGCAGGCAGACAGTGAAGCACCATAGCGTCGCTCTTTGCAACAGCCATGACGTCATCGTTGATCTGATATCCCTTGAAGATCTTCTTTCTCTCCTCAGCCTCAGCCTCCTGACCCATAGAAGCCCATACGTCGGTATAAAGCACGTCTGCATCCTTTGCCGCCTCAAGAACGCTAGTCGTCCATGTGAAATTACCATTTTCAGACGCCCACTTCATAATTTCAGCATCGGGAGCATATCCCTCGGGGCAAGCAACCGCAACCTCCATACCAACCTTGATGCCGCCGACTATAAGAGAGTTAGCCATATTGTTGCCATCTCCGATATACACCAGCTTGTTGCCCTTAAGCGCGCCTCTGTGCTCACGAATGGTCATGAGATCAGCCATTACCTGGCAGGGGTGACAGTAGTCCGTAAGTCCGTTGATGATCGGGATGCTTCCAACTCTTGCAAGAGTTTCGACTTCCTCCTGCGCGAAGGTACGAATCATAATACCGTCGAGGTATCGAGAAAGCACGCGCGCGGTGTCCTCTACGGGCTCACCGCGACCGATCTGGAGATCACGCGAGGAAAGGAAAAGCGCATTTCCGCCCAGCTCATACATTCCAACCTCAAAGGAAACTCTGGTTCTGGTAGAGGACTTCTGGAATATCATGCCAAGAGTTTTGCCCTTAAGAATATGATGCTCTATTCCCTTCTTTTTCTCATCCTTAAGCTTATCTGCAAGGTCAAGGGTCTCTATAATTTCCGCTTCCGTCCAATCGGAAAGCTTCAAAAAATGCTTCATATCTATACTCCAATACTGTTTTATTTACTTGATAGCTTCTTTTACCGCCGCTATCTGCCTTTCAACCGAGGAAATGCTTGTGCCACCCTCGCTTATGCGCTTTGCAACGCAGGTTTCAAGAGAAATCTCCTCGTAAAGGTCGTTTTCAAATATATCGCTGTGTGCTTTGTATTCTTCAAGAGAAAGCGCATCAAGGACGGTATGCTTGGCGATACACTCGGCAACTATCTCGCCCGTGATCTTATACGCGCTTCTGAATGGCATTCCCTTCTTGGTGAGGTAATCGGCGAGGTCGGTGGCATTGATGAATCCCTCCTGCGCCGCTTTATACATCTTCTCGGGCTTCACCTTCATGGTTGCAACCATGGGAGCGAAGATCTCCAGACACATAATAACGGTTTCGAGGGAATCGAACATCGCCTCCTTGTCCTCCTGCATATCCTTGTTGTATGCCAAGGGGAGACCCTTAAGGGTTGTGAGAAGCGCCATAAGGTCGCCGTAAACTCGTCCCGTCTTGCCGCGGACAAGCTCTGCCATATCACTGTTTTTCTTCTGGGGCATAATGGACGAGCCTGTGGTGTAGGCATCGTCAAGCTCGATATATCCGAACTCCCAGCTCGACCAGAGGATGATCTCCTCGGAGAAACGGGAGAGGTGCATCATAATGATGGCAAATGCGCTCATAAGCTCAACGCAGAAGTCACGGTCGGAAACGCCGTCAAGGCTATTCTGCGCCACGCCGTCAAAGTGAAGCAGCTCGGCTTCATAACGGCGGTCGGTGTTATATGTAGTACCTGCCAACGCGCAACAGCCTATGGGAGATACGTTCATTCTCTTTACCGCGTCCTCGACTCTCGTAATATCACGGAGCAGCATCTGCGCGTACGCCATAAGGTGGTGACCGAAAACGATGGGCTGCGCTCTCTGCAAATGAGTATATCCCGGCACGATAAAGCCTCGGGTCTCCTCTGCCTTATCGCAGATAGCGCCAATCAGCTTACGAAGCAGGTCGGTAACCTTTTCGCTCTCGTCACGGAGATACATTCTGATGTCCAACGCTACTTGATCGTTACGGCTACGCGCGGTATGAAGTCTCTTGCCTGCGTCGCCAATTCTCTTTGTAAGCTCGGACTCCACAAACATATGAATGTCCTCTGCGCTCATATCAAACTGAAGCTTGCCACTGTCAATATCCTCAAGGATAGAAAGCAGACCCTCAATAATTATCTCCGAGTCGCTCTCGCTTATAATGCTCTGCTTTGCAAGCATTTTAGCGTGCGCCACCGAGCCCAATATATCCTGCTTATACATCTTGCAGTCAAAGCGGATCGACGAATTGAAATCGTCCGCCAAACTGTCCGTTACACCGGCATTTCTGCCTGCCCACATCTTTGCCATAATACTACTTTCTTGCAGGGCTCTGCCCTGCACCCGCTTAAACCTTTTTAGAGAAAAGGTTTAAGAATCCAAAAACTTTCAATAAATTTGGGTAAAACACCCATTTTTCGCGGTTTTTTCAACGCTGTATAAAAAGCATAATATGGGATAGCTCAAACTATCCCAATATTACACAAGCTTTACTTGTCAAGCTATTTTCGAGCAGCAACGCCGTATGGACCTGTCATGACCGACGAGAATTTGGGTCAGACAAGGCGGAGCGTAGAAAACCAAGCGTAGACGTAGTTCCCTACGTCAAGCTGTTTTCGAGCACCAACGCCGTATGACACAAATTATCTAAGGTCATTTGTTCTTTGCATCAACCATAGCCTGAACCTTGATCGGCAGACCGTAAAGGTTGATAAAGCCTGCACTATCCTTCTGGTCATAGTCGGACTCGCCAAAGGTTGCGATCTCCTCAGAGTAGAGGGAGTAATCAGACCAAACGCCTGCGTTGATCATATTGCCCTTATAAAGCTTAAGGCGAACCTTACCGGTAACCTTCTCCTGGGTCTTATCAACGAACGCCGCAAGAGCCTCACGGAGAGGAGTGAACCACTGACCGTTATAAACAAGCTCCGCGTAGGTGATAGCAAGCTTCTGCTTCTCGTGGAGAGTCATCTTATCAAGGCAGATGCTTTCAAGCACGCTGTGAGCCTTGTAGAGGATAGTTCCGCCGGGAGTCTCGTAAACACCGCGGCACTTCATACCGACAAGACGATTCTCGACGATGTCAAGCAGACCGATACCGTTCTTGCCGCCAAGCTCGTTGAGGTCAAGAATGATCTGCTTCGCGCTCTTCTTCTCGCCATTGATAGCTACAGGAACACCCTGAACGAAGTCAAGTTCAACGTAGGTAGGAACATCGGGTGCCTGAATGGGAGAAACGCCCATTTCAAGGAAGCCGGGCTTTTCGTACATCGGCTCGTTGCCTGTATCTTCAAGGTCCATACCTTCGTGAGAAAGGTGCCAAAGGTTCTTATCCTTGGAGTAGTTGGTTTCACGATTTATCTTCAGAGGAACGTTATGTGCTTCAGCATAATCTATCTCTTCTTCACGGGATTTGATATTCCACTCACGCCAAGGA
>JAZUAS010000008.1:0-9274 GCA_045638125.1 Eubacteriales bacterium
GAGAAGATCATTCTGGAAACCCAGAAGGTGATAATATCGTAACCTGTTACAAGCACGTCGGTGGGGTAGTATCTCTCAAGGTCCTCGGTCATCTCAGGCCAACCGAGAGTCGAGAAGGGCCAGAGAGCGGAGGAGAACCAGGTGTCAAGAACGTCCTCGTCCTGTCTTACCTTTGCGCCGCACTTGGGGCACTTATCAATATCTGTCTTGGAAACGGTCATCTCGCCACATTCGTCGCAATAGAAGGCGGGAATTCTATGACCCCACCAAAGCTGACGGGAAATGCACCAGTCAAGGATGTTGTTCATCCAGTTGAAGTAGTTCTTGGAGAAACGCTCGGGAACGAAGTTGATCTCGCCACTTTCAACCGCCTCGATAGCGGGAGCTGCGAGGGGCTTCATCTTTACGAACCACTGGTCACTTGTCATAGGCTCGACGGTGGTTCCGCAACGGTAGCAAACGCCGACGTTGTGGTCGTGAGGCTCGGTCTTTACGAGGTAACCCTCAGCCTCAAGGTCTGCAACCAGTGCCTTACGGCAGGCGTATCTGTCCATACCCTCATACTTGCCCGCGTAAGCGTTCATAGTCGCGTCGTCGTTCATAACCTTGATCTGCTCAAGGTCGTGTCTTTGACCTACCATGAAGTCGTTGGGGTCGTGGGCGGGGGTGATCTTAACGCAACCTGTACCGAAGCCGATCTCAACGTAATCGTCTGCGATAACGGGGATTTCACGGTTTACGATGGGAAGAAGAAGCTTCTTGCCGATAAGATGCTTGGTGTTCTCGTCCTCGGGGTTGACCGCAACGGCGGTATCGCCGAACATAGTCTCGGGACGGGTGGTAGCAACCTCTACGTAGCCGTCTTCACCGATAATGGGATACTTGATGTGCCAGAACTTGCCGGGCTGATCCTTGTACTCAACCTCAGCATCGGAAAGAGCGGTCAAGCATCTGGGGCACCAGTTGATAATACGGTAGCCGCGGTAGATAAGACCCTTATCGTAAAGGTTTACGAATACCTCGCGAACTGCCTTGGAGCAGCCCTCGTCCATGGTGAAGCGCTGTCTGGTCCAGTCGCAGGATGCACCGAGCTTCTTGAGCTGACCGGTAATTCTGGTCTCGTAGGTGTCCTTCCAGCCCCAAACTCTCTCGAGGAACTTTTCACGACCAAGATCGTATCTCGTCAGACCCTCGTCAACGCGAAGTCTTTCCTCAACCTTGATCTGTGTTGCGATACCTGCGTGGTCGGTTCCGGGAACCCAAAGGGTGTTAAAGCCCTGCATTCTCTTGTAACGAACGAGAATGTCCTGCAAGGTCTCGTCAAGGGCGTGGCCCATGTGGAGCTGACCTGTGACATTGGGAGGGGGTATTACTATTGAAAACGAGGGATTATTGTTGTTTTTGTCGGGCGTGAAATATCCCTTTTCACACCACTCGGCGTATATTCTGTCCTCAAATTCGGACGGAGAATACGTCTTCGGCAATTCGTTGTAGGAATTCATTTTTTTCTTCCTTTCAATATATTTTCAGAAATTTTTAAACAAATAAAAAAGCGCCCTGAAAAATATCAGGACGTAAAATACGCGGTACCACCCAAATTGTGTTAACCGTAACACGGAAAACACCACTCAAAGGCTCTAACGTTGCCACCGTCGCGCACTACACAGCAATCGCCTTCACACGCGCCGCTCCCAAGCTACCTTCAACCGTACCCTCTGCGCACTCGCACCAACCGCGCGCTCTCTGAAAGAGAATAGCGACCTACTCCTCTTGATCATAGCGTTATCATTATTAACACCTTATTATATCATTGTTTTTCACGTTTGTCAACAGCTAAAACCCAAAAATCGGGCGCGATTTAACGAAAAATTCGCTTTGAGACAAAAATTTTAATGATTTTTTGAAAAAACGTCGCCTTTCCTCTTGACATCCGCATACAATTGTGATAAAATAACAAGAGATATATAACAAGTGTTATCTAAAACACAAAACGGAGGTAAATATGCCACCCAAGGTAAAGGTATCTAAAAATGATATAATAGAAACAGCGCTTTCTCTTGTGAGCGAGCGCGGTGTGGACGCATTGAATGCGCGTAGCATAGCATCTGCCTTGAATTGCTCAACACAACCTATATTCTCAAATTTTGAGTCTATGGAGGATTTGGAAAATTCGGTTTTGAATGCCGCTTTTGAAAAGTATCTCGGGTTTATTTCGGCGGAAGTAGAAAGCGGAAAATATCCTCAATACAAGGCGTCGGGTATGGCGTATATCCGCTTTGCCAAAGAGGAGAGGGAGCTTTTCAAGCTTCTTTTTATGTGCGACCGAAAGGGCGAGGAGCTGCGACCGACGTCAGATTTTGAGTCATCCGTAGAAATGATCATGCAAGCCAACGGCTGTTCAAGGGAGATTGCCAATCTTATTCACCTTGAAATGTGGGTGTTCGTTCACGGTATCGGCACTATGCTTGCTACGTCGTTTTTGGAGCTTGATTTTGAGCTTATCAGCAATATGCTCACCGACGTATATCAGGGCATAAGAATGAAGCACTTATCGGAGGAAAACTAATGGATGCAATCAGAATTGAAGGCTTAACTAAAAAATATAAAGACGTGGTGGCGGTTGATTCTCTTGACCTTACCATCGGCGAGGGTGAGCTTTTCTCCTTGCTGGGAGTCAACGGAGCAGGTAAGACCACCACTATAAAAATGCTTTCCTGCTTGACCTCGCCCACAAGCGGAGAGGCTTTTTTGAAAGGGAATAGTATTATCAATGACTCCGCGGCAGTTAAGTCGCTTATTGCGGTATCTCCACAGGAAACTGCGGTTGCCCCGGGACTTTCGGTTTATGAAAATCTTGAATTTATTTGCGGAGTTTACGGCTTTTCCAAGGAAAAGCGTGAGGAAAAGATCTCTGAGATGATCGAGCTTTTATCTCTCGGCAGCATTTCCAAGAAAAAGGCAGGTAAGCTGTCGGGCGGATGGCAGAGAAGACTCAGCATAGCTATGGCGCTTATCAGCGAGCCCGAAATACTTTTTCTTGACGAACCCACTCTGGGGCTTGACGTAATTGCCCGTAGCGAGCTTTGGGACATCATTCGTTCCCTCAAGGGTAAGGTAACTATCATTTTGACTACCCACTATATGGAGGAGGCGGAGGCACTCTCCGATCGCATAGCCATTATGAAGGACGGCAAACTGCTTATCTGTAATACCGCCGAAAAAATCAAGGAAATAGCAGGGACAGACAGCTTCGAGCAGGCGTTCATCAACGTAGTTAAGGGGGTGACGAAATGAGAATGTTGACCTTTGCAAAGCGAAATACGAAAGAAATACTTCGTGACCCGATAACCTTGTTTTTCGGTCTGTGCTTTCCCGTGGTGCTGATACTTTTGCTCAGCGCAATTCAGGCAAATATACCCGTTCCGCTCTTTGAGATACAGCATCTTACTCCGGGTGTCACAGTCTTCGGACTTTCATTTATGTCGCTTTTTTCTGCTACCATCATAGCAAGAGATAGAGAGAGCTCTCTTTTCCAAAGACTATATACCACGCCTATGACCCCCGTTGATTTCATTCTCGGATATACTCTGCCGTTTATCCCCATATCGGTAGCGCAGTGCGTTATATGCTATATAGTTGCTATCATTTTGAAAATGGAGATAACCGTCAACATTCTTTATGCGATAGTGTTTATTATCCCCGTGGCGTTGCTTTTCGTCGGACTTGGATTGCTTTTTGGAAGCATACTTAGCCAGAAGCAGGCGGGCGCTATCTGCGGCTCGATCTTGACCAACTTTTCGGCGTGGCTCTCTGGCATCTGGTTTGATCTTGAGCTTGTCGGCGGCGCATTCAAAAAGATATCCTATGCGCTTCCTTTCGTCCACGCAGTGGAGATGGAAAGAGCAGTAGTTTTGGGTGACTTTGGGGCCGCACTTCCTCACCTCTGGTGGGTGTTAGGATATACCGTGGTTATCCTCGCGGCGGCAGTATTACTGTTCCTCCGACAAATGAAAAAACAGTAAAATTTTAATAGCAAAATAAATCCCGATAAAATAAAAGCACCCAAAAGGGTGCTTTTGTTTTATGAAGAAGGACAGCATATGTAATACAATGAGGGGCGAAGGACTTAAATGGTGCATTTTTCAACCCCATTTTGTATTATTTATAGTGTCCTTTCTTATTATGCTTGTGTAAGGACGCATTCGTTAATACAATGAACTGCCGAAAGTGAAAGTGGTGCATTTTTTACGGTTATATCCGCAAATTTTTTTATAAAGGATCAATAAGGACAGAAAGGACAAAGAGCAGCACAGAAGATTTATCCGTGCTACCCTTATTATCTTTATTTATCCTTTAGGTGGGCAAGGATCGTTCCCATAAGAGTTTTTCTCTCTTATTCGACCGTCAGTACCATGTACCACCATTTCGGATTTGTTTTTAATGGCTAAGTCTCTTGCGATAGTCCTTGCTTCTGCTTGCGTTGCCGTTCGTGCCGTAGCGCGCTGGTTACCGGCACCTTTAACTTGCCATCCCCCATTAGGATGAGGCGTCACATGCTGGTTCTTTCCCATTTTTACATTTCCTCCATCATCTTTTTGAAGTTTTTGCCCCAGTTGGCATCGTGAATAATACGAGTCTTATGAAGATTTTGAGATAAAATTTCGGCTTTTGATAACTTTGAAATCGTCTCCCAATCTCCGCCGAGAACATAGGTAGCATTATTCGGAAATGCACTTTCAAGAACATAGATGCCTCTTTTTTTGAAGCCAAACACCGCATAGCCTCTAAAGCCTGAACGACCATAAGCTACAAAATCAGGGTTGGCGTTATAGATTTCTTCACAGTTCCTGAGCATCAATACCGATTGTGTTTTGGTATTGCGCTTTGTTATTTCCGTTAGCGTGTCTTTAACTTGTTCCCACGGATATTCACCAGGGGGAAGTATATCCCAGTTTAATCTCCGCTGCTCTATCGTTTTCTGTTCTTGTTCAAAGTCAATAACGCATTCGCCAAATGCCCCCAAAACCATATTGACGGTATTCATAAGTTTTTCAACATTATTAGAAGTGTAATCAATGTCGTCAGAAACAATGTAGGGCTCATCTCCCACAACATACGTGAAGGATACCGAAAAGGGGGAATAATAGTCTCGGTGATATCTTTCCTTTGTCATAAATGTCAGTTCGGTTACTTCGCGAGTTTCGTCCCGACCTGCCCATTCGTGACGGGTCCAATATACTGGCTGAGTGTATTCCTCTTTTGGGAGCGTTTTGTCGACAGTAAAGTATGGCTCTGCATTACGAGCAGCATACCGATTACAAATGCTGGGCAAAATATGAGTGCCGCTCTCATCGGTTTTCCTAAAACCGAATGCCTGGAGCTGTGCCGGAAACCTTGCAACGTTTTCGACTTTAATGCGGATGGGTTTACCTATAATCGCAGTAGAAAAGTAGTTACTGCTTAGAATTCTTTTTTGCTTTATTACCATATAAAAGCCTTTCTATAAAGATATATTTAACAAAGCAAAAAGAGCAACGCCGTATGTTTTTCCTCCTTTTTGGGGCAAAATTTTGCCGTAAGCATTGACAAACTCGTCGTTTTGTGGTATCATATTCAATGCTACTTGGAACGATATCACAAATATTGCTTCCGAAAGTCCTATCGAGATTAAGAATTTCGATGGGGCTTTTCTTTTTGCTTATGTTATCAAATTATGTAAAAAGATTGGTTGGAATATTGCCAAAAGCATCTTCAAGGTACTTGTATCCATTGTTTTCGTATGCGCGCATACCAGGGATGTTACTTACCCTTCTCATAGAACTGATACCTTGATTGTTTTTGTGTATAGTCCATACCTGATCTCTTCTAACGCCTGTTTCAATCAACTCACGGCTATGTGATGTGCATATGAGTTGGGCATGGTGCGGGTTGGTTTCCTCTTTAAGAAACAGATCAACAATTTGTTTAACAACAACTGGATGCAAGCCGTTCTCGATTTCATCAATTACAAGCACTCCGCCGTTTTCGAGCGCATTAAAAATTACAGGCAAAATACCGAACAACTTTATAGTGCCTGTCGATTCGATTTGCATAAACGGCATTTCGCACGATTCGGCAATCTCATCTCCATCATAAACCTGGTGTGTTGAAGCAACGTCAACCTGAACGCTTCTGACAACAAATTCCCTGTCCTCTAGATCGGGAACATTCATTTTTTGTCGTTCGACCTTCTTCTCGTTAAAGGCAACGTGTATATCCATAAGTGTCGGGTCTGCAAAGCGCAAAACCTTCAAATACTTTTGAATGCGTTCTTCTGTACAGGTTTCCTCTGTAAGATTGAAGCGGATAGCAGCCATATTAACAACCTCAATGGCTTGTATTGTCTGGAGCAAATCATCTGCAAGTTGAATATTCAAAAATGCTGCCATTGACAAGCATAGAACATTTTCTTTGACAACCGAGATGTTATTTTCAAAATCCTTCATCTCGGATTTTAAGGTTATGTCTGTATAAAGCGGAGATTTTCTATCAAGAATGGTTTCCGTTCTTTTATTCTTTTTCGTTAACTTCTCGCTTAATATTTTTCCACTTTGTGTGGTGAACGAGTAAGCGTATGTAACTCCACCAAGCAAAATTTCGATACAGAAAAATGTAGGTTTTTCAATATATGCTTTGTTAAATTTGAAAGGGTTATCTAAGTTCATAGAGCGAGTCTTCCAAGGAGACATCTCTATCAACTGAGGATTGTTTGAAGCGAAAATCGGTGAAAGAGACAGAAAATTCTGCAGTTGCATAATAGCCCTGCAAAAGTTTGATTTTCCTGCTCCGTTTGCACCATAGATATAAGAAACTTTGTTGTACCTATTCTCACGAACCTCAAATGAATTTTCGGTTAAAAGTTCTTTTTTCGAAGTATCAGAAACCGTGGAGAAAGTTACGGGCTCTGCAAAAGGTCCAAAATTGGATATTGTTATAGATAATAATGTGCCTGTTGCCATAGTTAAACACCTCTTTCGTTAACTTTCGCAACTATTATATCACGAATTTGTCTTTATGTCAATAGTTAATTGCAAAATTTGTAATATTTTATCAAATATTGCGTTTAACTGGATTTTGGGTCGTTTTTTGCAAAAACGCAAATTAAATTTGCAATTTTGCGATAGTTAAACGAAAAAGAGACGGTATTGATATACCGCCCCTCCTTATAGTTGTTTAAAATATGCTATTGCTCAAAGACTCTATTGCAATCCTCATTCCGAGCCGAAAAGCGTATACGAATATTTCACGCTCGTTGATATCCGTCAGCTCGGCGTAGCAATCGTCGAACTTCTCAAGCGTTTCCTTTTGCTTGTCCGTCAGCATTCCGAGGAGTGCATCGTGGTGGTCGGCAATGTATCCCATCAGCTCCTTGACCTCCTTCGTTCCCTCTCGGCAACCGCTGTTCGGGCAGACGTTTCCGTACCACAGTTCTTCCAGTATACTTCGCATAAGTTCACCTCCTTGTAGCAGGAGATATTACCATACGTCCGCCCATAAGTCCAGATAACTTTCTGTGAACGAAAAGACCGACCGCATCGAGCAATTACGCCCGGTACTGTCGGTCTTTATTCGTTTTGATGGTTTTGTGATAGGTAATGTAACCGCTCGGCACGTTGCTCTTCAAAGCTCCGCCCATAGTTGGA
Source organism: Eubacteriales bacterium (assembly GCA_045638125.1). Taxonomy (GTDB): domain Bacteria; phylum Bacillota; class Clostridia; order Oscillospirales; family CAG-272; genus SVTX01. The sequence goes on from JAZUAS010000008.1 coordinate 7,683, forward strand.
ACTTCATAGGCGATAGATACTGTTCTCGGGGAGCTTGCTCCGTTCGGCTGCAATCTCCTCCGCCTTGTACCAGGAGCGTAGCGGAAGCTCTCCCCGGTGATAAGGCGTACCTAAAATCACCATTACCGTCCGATACCGAATCAACCGCTTGTGAAACCAATCCTCATAGCGTTTTCGCCTGGGATCGCACACCTCGTTGATGTGTCCGTATGCCACCGCCGCACCTCCTTTCTCTCATAACACGGTATGTTACCATAATACCGAGAGAAAGTCCAGTGGGTACGGGGAAAGTTATAGATTGTTATCAAATGCTATAAGACAACCTCATTATGCTTTGTGCCGAAAAATCGCAAGAATTTGCGAAAGCATGCTATAAAAATTCCCAAGTCTATTGAAAAAGTGAGAAATATATGCTATACTATAATTATAAGATTATAAATGCGAGGTTACTATGGCAAAGCAAATTCGTTACAACAAACTTTGGAAGATTCTTGTAGACAAAAAACTGAGCAAAGCTGATCTTCGTCGGGCGATCGGTGCAGCTCCCAACACATTGACCAAGCTCCGTCGCGATGAAGAAGTATCTATGACGATCCTCATTCGCATATGTGAACATTTGGATTGTGATATCGGGGATATTGTATCACTTGAAGATGTAAGCGACGCGGTGGCAACAGCCGAAAAATAAAACCGCACTCTGTGGTGCGGTTAGGGATCATTTTTTATCATCATCGGAGGAATCCGTGCTGATATTGTCAAGAGCATATTGCAGACACTGCACAACCACCTTGTTCACGGATGTGTTGTTCTCTCCGGCAAGGCGTTCAAGCTGTTCGACAATATTAACGGGAATACGGAAGGTCTTATTTACGGACTCATAGCCCTTTTCAATTTCAAGCATTACAAATCACCTCTTCTTTGTACTATATTATACCTTATTTTTATCAGAAAATATACAAGCAAAAGCGCATATACTTTGCAATACAAATATCTTGCAAAATCCACGGTTGTGTGATATAATTAAGGTGTATAAGTGTTTATATATTTCGTCGATGGACGATATCTGAATACAAAACAAATGCCATTTTTCATTTTATTGGAGGTACCACTATGAAAAATAGATTATTTTCTCTTCTGCTCGTGGGATGTATGATCTTAACGGCACTGGTAGGCTTGACCTCTTGTGATGAGGCTGCACCTACTTCAACACCGCAAAAACTGTCAGCACCCGTTGTTACGTTGACCAACAATGTAGCATCTTGGAGCGCGGATTCAAATGCGGATAAAATTGAGATCAGTCTTGACGGAGAATTATCTTACGTTGAAAACTCCGTTACAAGCAAAACCTTGACCGATGGACAAACACTCAAAATTCGTGCTGTTGGTGATGGAAACTCGTATTCGACGAGTGATTGGAGTAATAGCGTAACCTATACGGCGGTAACGTCTGACGATACTCCCCCCAACGATACTATCCCCGAGGATACCACTCCCGAGGATACTACTCCCAGCGAGACCGATCCCAAGGAAACCGAACCCGTGGAGACCAAGCCCCAGGAGACCACCCCCGAGGACACCACTCCCGATGCAAC
>JAZUAS010000009.1:0-20922 GCA_045638125.1 Eubacteriales bacterium
ATCATTGGTCTGGGTATCGTGGCATTTGGCTTTGGTACGGCAGGTGGTCTGCTTTTAGCGAAGTTCATGAACCTGTTCTTGAAAGAGAAGATCAATCCCCTCATCGGTTCTGCCGGTGTATCTGCCGTTCCCATGGCAGCACGTGTTTCTCAGGTTGAGGGACAGAAGGCTAATCCCGCTAACTTCTTACTTATGCACGCAATGGGACCTAACGTTGCCGGCGTTATCGGCTCTGCGGTTGCCGCGGGTGTGTTCCTCAGCGCGTATAAGGACTTACTTATAAAATAAACCTGATTTGGAGGTAAAATAGAATGGCAAAGGTAAAAATTACCGAAACCGTGCTCCGCGACTCTCATCAGTCGCTTATAGCAACGAGAATGACCACAGAAGAGATACTTCCTGCACTCGAGCTGCTCGATGCAGTCGGATATCATTCTCTTGAAGCTTGGGGCGGCGCTACGTTCGACGCTTGCCTTAGATTTTTGAACGAAGATCCGTGGGACAGACTCAGAAAGATTCGTGCTCAGGTTAAGAACACCAAGCTCCAGATGCTCTTTAGAGGACAGAACATCCTCGGATACCGTCATTACAGCGATGACGTGGTTGAATACTTCGTTCAGAAGTCTATCGCAAACGGTATCGACATTATCCGTATTTTCGACGCGCTTAACGATCCCAGAAACCTCACCACCGCAATCAATGCGACCAAGAAGGAGGGTGGACACGTTCAGGCGGCGTTCAGCTACACCACAGGCCCCGTTTACACCATGGACTACTACTCCAAGTATGCAAAGCAGCTTGAGGAGATGGGTGCAGATTCTATCTGTATCAAGGACATGGCAGGTCTGCTTAAGCCCTATGACGCTTACGAGCTTGTAAAGACTCTTAAGGAAAGCACCAAGCTTCCCATTCAGCTTCATACCCACTACACCGCAGGTCTTGCTTCCATGACCCTTCTTAAGGCTATTGAGGCAGGCGTTGACGTAGTGGATACCGCTATCTCTCCCATGGCTATGGGTACTTCCCAGCCTCCCACAGAGACCCTTGTTGCAACTCTGCAGGGAACAGAGTACGATACCGGCATCAGCCTTGATCAGCTCAATAAGATCAACAAGCACTTTACTCCTCTCCGTGAGAAGTATCTTGCAGAGGGTCTTCTTAACCCCAAAGCGCTGAAGGTTGACGTAAACGCGCTTCTTTATCAGGTTCCCGGCGGAATGCTCTCTAACCTTATGTCCCAGCTTAAGCAGGCGGGCAAGGAGGATAAGCTGACCGAGGTGCTTGAGGAAGTACCGAGAGTAAGAGCCGACGTTGGCTACCCCCCTCTCGTAACTCCTTCTTCCCAGATCGTTGGTACTCAGGCAGTATTTAACGTCCTCAACGGCGAAAGATACAAGACCTGCACTAAGGAGTTCAAGGGCGTTGTTCGCGGCGAGTATGGTAAGACCCCCGTGGCGATCGATCCCGAGTTTATCAAGAAGATCCTCGGTGAGGACGCAAAGGTTATCGACTACCGTCCCGCAGACGATCTCGCTCCCGAGCTTGATACCCTCAGAGCGGCTATTCCCGCAGGGTACCTCGAGCAGGACGAGGATGTGCTCTCCTACGCTCTCTTCGAGCAGGTGGCGCTCAAGTTCTTTGAGTACAGAAAGAACCAGAAATACGGCGTTGATAAGAATGCCGACGCTGCAGCAGGCGTTCATACCGTTTGATAAAACAAAATCTCCGAAAGGGAATTTTCCTTTCGGAGATTTTTTGCTTTTGTGCATTTTTTTGTCGTCATATTTATCAATATTGTTTGTTATGCCTTTATTAGCCAAATAAATTAATAACAAATTGTAAATTGTGTGAAAATTGATGTCAAATTTTACAAAAAAACAGTTGACAGATTGGTCAATGTGTTGTATAATTGGTTACAGTCGCGCAAAAATGTTGTTGGCAATATGCTAATAATTGCCGTCTCTTTGTGCAAAAAGATAAAACTTTTGCTCGATTTGTCAAATCTTCCTCGGAGAGTTAATATGCCGCGTTTTTTTGTCAGAAAACATCAGATCGAAAACGGGATAGTCACAATACTTGGTGACGATGCCCATCATATCTCGAGATCGCTCCGCATGGCGGTAGGTGAAAAGATAACGGTCTGTGATATGCAAAAATACGAATATGAGTGCGTGCTTTCCGACTTTCTCTCCGACAGAGTGCTGGCACAGGTGATTTCGGAGCATAAATGCGATACCGAGCCGCCATTTGTCGCACATCTTTTTCAGGCGTTGCCTAAGGGAGATAAGCTTGATACCGTCATTCAAAAGGCGGTGGAGTGCGGAGTCTCGGAGATAACCACCTTCAATAGTGAACGCTGTATAGCTAAAGAAAAGGGAGACGAGGAAAATAAACTTCGCAGACGAAATAAGATCTCTCTTGAGGCTGCAAAGCAATCGGGCAGAGGATGTGTCCCTGAGGTCAATCCCACCGTTAGCTTTGTAGAAATGCTTAAGATCGCCGCACTCGCGGACATAAAGCTTTTTTGCTATGAGGGTGACGAAACCGTGTCAATGCGTGAGGTTTTGACCGAGGAGAGGGCAAAGATCTCCCCCGAAGGTGACAAACTTCCAACCGTCTCGGTAATAGTTGGCAGTGAGGGCGGATTTTCACTTTCAGAGGTCGAAAAAGCAAAGGCTGCGGGATTTATCCCCGTGGGACTTGGAAAAAGAATACTTCGTACGGAGACCGCACCGCTTTTCGTCTTGAGCTGTCTTTGCTATGAGCTTGAGCTGTGATCGGTTAATAAAAAATCCTAAAAAGGGAAAACTATAAGAGTAGTAAATAAAAAGATAAATAAAGAGGTAAAACATGGCAAACAGATTGTTTCAGAATGTAATTCATCAGATGAAGTCCGCGGTAGACCGCGTAATCGGTGTAATTGATGAAAACGGTGTAATCATCGCATGCTCTGAACTCGTTAGAATTGGCGAGATCAAGCAGGGAATACGCGACGAGCTTACCTATTCAACAGACATCGCTATCTCCGGTGGATATACATACCGTCCTATTTCCGTAGGTGCCAAGAATGAGTACATAGTATTCATGGAGGGTGAGGATAAGATGGCGGAGAAGATGTCAAAGCTTTTGGCGGTTTCTCTTTGCAACATCAAGAACCTTTACGACGAGAAATACGACAAGGGACTTTTCATCAAGAATATCATTCTCGATAATATCCTTCCCAGTGATATTTACATCAAGAGCAAAGAGCTTCATTTCAGCTCGGACGAGTGCAGAATCGTCTTCCTTATCAAGTTCTTTGGCAAGACAGACGTAATGCCCTTTGAGATGCTCCAGAATATGTTCCCTGATAAGAGCAAGGATTACGTTATCAGCGTAGGAGAGCAGGACGTTGTTCTCGTTAAGGACGTTAAGCACGACACCGACATCAAGGATATCGAAAAGATGGCTACCAACATCTCCGACACTCTTACCAGCGAGTTCTACACCAAGGTTAACATCGGTATCTCCACCGTTGTAGATAACCTCAAGGATCTGGCTCGCGCTTACAAAGAGGCGCAGGTCGCTCTCGACGTTGGAAAGGTATTCGAGACCGAGAAGAACATTATCAGCTATGAGAACCTCGGAATCGGAAGACTTATTTATCAGCTTCCTACCACCCTCTGTGAGATGTTCCTCCAGGAGATCTTCAAGAAGGGAAGCCTTGAGTCCCTCGACCGTGAGACTCTTATGACCATCCAGTGCTTCTTTGAGAACAACCTCAACGTGTCCGAGACCTCCAGAAAGCTCTTCGTACACAGAAACACGCTTGTTTATAGACTTGAAAAGATCCGTAAGATCACAGGTCTTGATCTCCGTGAGTTTGAGCACGCTATTACCTTCAAGGTAGCTCTTATGGTAAAGAAATACCTTGCAAGCAAGCCTTCTAAATATTAATCCTTACAAATACATATATATAAGCGGGACGCCTTCGGTCTTTTCGTTAGGCGTTTCGCTTATTGGATTGTATTGGAGACTTTTTCATATTTTGATGGGTGCTTTTTTTCTTCAAAATCAGATTTTTCGACAGTATGAGAAAGGCTCTTTTTAACAGAAAGGCAGATATTTTATGAAAAAATACGTTTATACGGTCAAGGGCTTGAACAGTGCAGAGCGAGGCGAGCGTTGTCTTGGCGCCCTCCGAGCAGTTCTTCCCGAGGCGACAGACGCATCCTACGATATCGAAAGCTCAAAGCTCAGCTTTTGTGCTGACAAAATCAAGCTTTCAAAAAACGATGCAGAGCAGAGACTTATGGGCGCTTTGGCGACCTATGCTCTTGAGCTTATCCCTCATGAGGGAGTAAATAATTATTCCTACGTAGGAGAAACCCCTAAAAAGACACGTTCAATTCCCGTGGCGCTTGCTGTGTCGCTTATCGCGCTCTTCATGGTTCTGGCTATGCTGGTGACCTTCGTGGCGTGCGACCTATATCCGCTTGGCAACGGTTCTTTGGGCCTTCAAGGAGGCGCAACCACCATCGTAGTCGAAGACGAGGATATTCCCGATTATATCAAGGAGCTTATCAAGCTTGATGTGATATTCAAGGAAAATTCCTACGACGGCATCGACGATGAGGCTATGGGCGAAGCGATTCTCAAAGCATATGTCGCTGCGACGGGTGATCTTTACGCCGAATATATGACCGCCGAGGAATATGAGGCATTCAATTCCGATAGCGCGGGCGAATTTGTTGGTGTCGGTGTTTCCGTGGTTAACACAACCATCGAGATCAACGGATACTACTATAAGGTCATGCAGGTTGTTTCTGTCTTTGAAAATTCCCCCGCCCTTGAAAGCGGAGTTCGCGTAGGCGACTTCATAATGTACGTCGGCGGCGGAGAGAGCAGAACTCTCGTTGACGTGCTTGGATATACCGAGGCGCTGAACGTAATGCTTGGCGAGGCGGGAACTAAAGCTGAATTTACGGTTTTCCGTCCCGATAAGACCGCCGAGATCGGCTACCGCGAGATAGAATTTTCTATCGTCAGACGCAAGGTGACTACCCAGTCGGTAAAATACCGCGTCAGCGAGACCGACGCAAAGGTTGGTATCGTCAACGTTACGGGATTTGACCAGACTACCGCACCTCAGTTTTGCGAGGCGATCGACAGTCTTAAAAATCAGGGCTGCGAATATTTCGTATTCGATATGAGAAATAACCCCGGCGGCTCGCTTCTGTCTATCGAGGCGGTGCTGTCCTACTTCCTTGACGAGGGTGACCTCATCGTATCCACCGAATATGCCGACGGATACAAGGAGGAGGACTATGTAAGAGCCGTCAATTACGGCTCAAAGTATGAGGGCTATAACGTCTCCAGAAGCGATATAGGCAAATACAAAGACCTCAAGGGCAGGTGCGTGGTTCTTACTAATGAGAACACCGCAAGTGCCGCAGAGCTTTTCACCGCAACTTTCCGTGATTATGAGATAGCTCCCATAGTTGGAGTTACCACCTTTGGAAAGGGATGTATGCAGAACATTATCGATCTTCAAAAATATTACGGTATGCCCGGCGCGCTTCGCGTTACTACCGCTATGTATTTTTCGAAGAGCCATCATGTCTACCACGATATCGGTATAGTTCCCGATCATGAGGTGGAGCTTTCAGAGGAAGCTCGCGAATACAATTTCTTCCTTCTCCCCGAGGAAAAGGATAACCAAATGCAAAAAGCAATCGATGTGCTTTTAAATAAATAAGATAAATTTTTAAGGAGAAAATATTATGTCCAACAAGAAACAGATGCTTTATACCCCCGAGGGCTACAAGGTCCTTACCGATGAGCTGAACTACCTTAAGACCGTCAGACGTGAGGAAATCAAGGAAGCGATCGCGGTTGCAAAGGGATTTGGCGACCTTTCCGAGAACGCAGAGTACGATGAAGCAAGAAACGATCAGGCAAAGACCGAGGCTCGCATCAAGGAGCTTGAGGAGCTTGTCGCAAACGCGGTTATCGTTGACGAGACCAAGCTTGATAACAGTGTCGTTTCTCTCGGTAGTGTCGTAACCGTTTACGACGTTGAGGAGGACGAGGAGATCAAGTACAGTATCGTAGGCTCTAACGAGGCAAACCCCATGGAGCAGAAGATAAGCGACCAGTCCCCCATAGGCAAGGCTCTTATGGGAGCTAAGGCAGGCGACACCGTTGTGGTCGAGGTTCCTTACGGCACCATCCACATGGAAGTCAAGGAAGTTGCGAGAAAGAGCGAGCAGTGATTGCTTGAATTTCACGGAGTAAGATCATGAAAGAAAATAAGGATATTGACCGTGAAAAGCTTGACGCCGAGGGCATAAAAATACAGATCGAGACCGACAATCCCTTTTTGTCAAAGCTCTCAAATTTTTGGTACTACCATAAGTGGAAGGTAATAATCATCGTTTTCTTCGCTATAATTTTCGCGGTGGGTATCTATCAGATGGTGACGAGAGACGACGTGGATGAGATAGTTATAGTCGGCGTTCCCGTCGACCTTGACGCAGAGCAGAGAGAGGGAATTGACCGCTTGCTTACCTCTCAGATGCCAAAAAACGATGACGGAAGCGTAAAAACCTTGGATATATATAACTATACCGTATTTTCCGAGGATGAGATGGATGAGGCAAATCATTCCGAGACCGACGAGGAAGGAAAGTATATTATAAAGGTCAGCCAGAGCTTTAACGCCTCGAAGATAGAGGAATATAATCAATTTCTGTCAACGGGTGAAAGCTCGGTACTGCTTGTAAGCGAATATCTTTATAACAGTCTTTCAAGCAAGGACAAATCCGACGGCAAGGATATCCGAATGAGCATGGAGGAGATCTTTGACGGGGAGCTTCCAGCAGGAACTATGCCCGACGGTTGCGGAGTAAGACTTGGCGACACCGAGATATATAAATATTACGAGGAGCTTCAAGTGCTTCCCGAGGACACCGTTGTCTGCGTGTTGAGATCCTACTTTTACGGAGCAAGCTCGAATAAGGAAAAGCATGCCGCATCGGTAGAGCTTTTTAAAAACATAGTGACCTTTGGGTCATAAGCCGAATAATTATTAAAATGCCGATTTGCCAAGCAGGTCGGCATTGGTTTTGTAAAATACGTATTATGAAAAAATCACTTTTAGGAAACCTGCTACTTCTTTTAGCCGCAATTATCTGGGGATTTGCCTTTGTGGCGCAGGTAATGGGAGTAAGCAGTGGCGTAGGTCCGTTCACATTCAATGCTCTTCGATTTTTCCTCGGCGCGCTGACTCTTTTGCCACTTGCCATTATTATGGGATTGAGACAAAAGAGAGAGGAGTTCCGAGGGGGCGTTTCGGTACAGAGTGGTAAGGGCGGAGCAAAAACGCTTATAATCAGTTCACTTATTTGCGGAACGATGTTGTTCTTTGCGGCAAATCTTCAACAGTACGCGCTAACTATCAATGCAAATCCCGGTCTTGCGGGCTTTATCACGGCGCTTTACACGGTATGGACTCCCGTGGCGTATTTTCTGATATTCAGAAAAAAGACAGCGGCAAACGTGTGGGTGGCGGTTGGAGTCTCCATTCTGGGATTCTACTTGTTGTGTATGACAGACGGCGGAGGCATATATTTCGGGCTTGACATAGTGCTTTTGCTTATCAGCACACTTTTTTGGACGGCTCACATACTATCAGTGGACAGGCTGCTTTCAAAGCTCGATCCTATTAAGCTTTCCTTGGGTCAGTACATAGTTTGCGCCGCTATGACTTCGGTTTTGGCGATGATTTGTGAATGGAATAGCTTCAGTTGGGTGTCGGTATGGGATGCCAAGTGGTCTATCATCTATTGCGGAGTGCTGTCGGTTGGCGTGGCGTACACCTTGCAGATTGTGGGGCAGAAGCTGACAAATCCGGTTTTTGCGGTTATAATTATGTCAACCGAGTCGGTTTTTTCGGCTATCGGAGGCGTGCTTTGGAATCTTTTAGTGCCGATCGCACTTCACGTCCATCAGAACATTTCACCTTTGGGATACGTTGGATGCGTGGTGATCTTTGCGGGAGTTGTAATCTCGCAGGTGGATTTTTATCGAATTAAGCGAAGAAAGAGATAGGCTATAGAAGGTTGTCGTTGTTAGCATCGCTTCCTCGGCGCATTTTGAAAAAAAATTGAAAAACGATTGTAGTTTTTCTCAACAATTCACAATTAATTAAACAATGTATGATATTATTGATATGAGGTAATATTTGTTTTAAAGGTAGAGTATTATCCTATAAATAATAACATTTTTACGCATTGGAGGATATATGAAAAAGGGAAATTTTCAGCAAAAATTATATGCATTTATGTACGGTAGATACGGTAACGATGAACTCAATTTGTTTTTGAGCATTTTATCATTGGTGCTTGTCGTCGCTAACCTTATATCGTCCTTTGCTATTACCGACGGCACGGCGAGAGCGATTGTAGGTGCGTGCATTTGGGTGGCTTTCGTTGGATTGTTTGCCCTTACTACCTTCCGCACTATGTCCAAGCAGATATATAAGCGCCGCCGTGAAAACGGAATATATTTAAATATTGTCGGTGCGCTTAAAAGGTTCGTTACTTTCAACACATCAAGAAAGACAAAAAGTCAGAACAAGGACGATGAATTTTATATCTTCCGTGATTGCACAAAATGCTCCTGCACCTTGCGTCTTCCCCGAAAAAAGGGCAGAAATAAGGTAAAGTGTCCTAAATGCTCTCACAGATTTTACGTGGTTTCTAAAAAAAAGTGAGAGAAGAAAAACAGAAAATAGCGAGGCAAATATAATGAATAATTCAAGAAAAACTAAAATCGTATGTACTATGGGTCCTGCAAGTCTTAAGGAGGACGTGCTGGAAAAGATGTTTCAAGCCGGTATGAACGTGGCAAGATTCAACTTCTCCCACGGCACTCATGAGTATCACAAGGAGGGCATGGAGCTTGTCCGCCGCGTACGTGACCGAATGAAGCTGCCTGTGGCGATCCTGCTTGACACCAAAGGCCCCGAGATACGTATAGGAAGTTTTGATTGTGGCAGTATTTATCTTGAAAAGGACAAAAAATTCACCCTTACTACCATAGACGGTGTGGGGGATAGCGAGAAAGTATCTATTACCTACAAAAAGCTTCCCAATGAGTTGAAGGTTGGCGACAAGATACTGCTTGATGATGGCCGGCTCGATCTTCGTGTCGAGGAGCTTACCGATACTGATATTATATGCCGTGTAGTCACGGGTGGCGAGCTGTCCAGTAGAAAGGGAATTAATATTCCCAATGTACATCTCGATATGCCCTATATCAGCGAGCAGGACGAACTTGATCTGCGCTTTGGAATCGAAATGGACGTTGATTTTGTTGCCGCGTCGTTTGTTCGAAGCAAAAATGACGTAATAGAGCTTCGTAAGCTGCTCAACTACTACGGTGGTCATAAAATAAAGATCATCGCAAAGATAGAGAACGTCGAGGGTGTCGAGAATTTCGACGAGATACTCGCAAATTGCGACGGAATAATGGTTGCAAGAGGCGACATGGGTGTTGAGATCGAGTTTGAAAGACTGCCGGGTATCCAGAAAAAGTTCATTCGCAAGTGCTATCAGGCGGGCAAGATGGTGATTACTGCAACCCAGATGCTCGAAACGATGATACACTCCAAGACCCCCACAAGAGCCGAGATCACCGACGTTGCAAATGCCGTCTTTGACGGCACCAGTGCGGTAATGCTCTCGGGCGAGACTGCTATGGGAGATCATCCTGCTCACGTTGTTGAGGTTATGGCAAAGATCGTCACACAGGCAGAGTCGGATGCCATCGAGATGCACATATATGAGGGTGTGAGATACGATGCAGACATTTTCGATATGACCAACGCTATCTGTGACGCGGCTTGTACCACCGCCAGAGATGTTAAAGCAAGGGCGATAATTGCGGTCACCAGCTCGGGAACAACGGCTCGCCGTGTATCCAAATTCCGTCCCAGCGAGGCGATAGTTGCCGCAACCCCTGATATAAAGACCTACCACCAGCTGGCTCTCTCTTGGGGAGTTTACCCCGTTCTTGCTCTTGTTCAAGACGACACGGATAAGCTCTTTCTCCACGCTATCGACTGCGCGAGAAGGCTTGACATCGTTGCAAAGGGGGATAAGGTGGTAATTACCGCAGGTGTGCCTCTGCGCCAGTCGGGTACAACAAACCTTTTGAAGGTTCAAGTCGTTTAAATTTCAAACAAATTAAGGAGAGGCTTTATGGCAGAAAAAAAGAGTGCTAAGAGTTACGTTAAAAGCGCTGTCAAAAGAACTGTACGAAGAAAAAAGAAAAAGCTCGTTCGAAGGTATCCCATAGTAGCAATTGTCCTGCTTGTCCTCGTTGCGACAATATATTTGTCGCTTTGCGCAGTCGATCATTACGATATAGATGTTGGATTTGACGTGGATATGGGTGATGCTAACGTATTTGATCTATTCGCGCCAAAGAAAACTATCGATCCTCTGCCTATTCCCGAGGACGGAGAGGTACTATTCCACTTTATCGACGTAGGTCAGGGTGACGCAATACTGGTGACTACTGCCGAGGGAAATATGCTGGTGGATACCAGTGAGGTTTCCGCAAGGGAACAGCTTGACGTATATTTGAAGTCGGCTCAGGTGACGGCACTTAAATATTTGGTCTTGACTCATCCCGATGCAGACCATATCGGCAACGCCGCATACATAATTGAAAATTATGACGTAGAAAACGTGATCCTCAATGCCGACAATCCTGCGACTACAAATCTGTACGAAAATCTGCTTGATGTGATCGAGGAGAATAATATAAACGTCATTAGTCTCAAGGCAGAAGAAACTTTCGACCTTGGTGCGCTTCGCAATACTATCATAGGTCCGAGTGGCGAATATAGCGATCCGAACGAGATGAGCTACGTCATAAAGGCGGTATATGGAGAGACGTCGGTTATGCTGACCGGTGATGCAGAGAAGAAATCCGAGGCTGACATTATAAAGAAATGGAGCGCAGAGGCGCTTCAGTGCAACATTTTGAAGATAGGACATCACGGTTCGGATTCGTCTACTACCGATGGATTTTTGAATGCGGTAGATCCTGAGATTGCCGTCATTTCCTGCGGAGCTGGCAATAAATACGGTCATCCTATGCCGGAAATACTTGAAAAGCTTGCGGCGAAGGGAATTACAGTTTATCGAACGGACACTCAAGGCTCGATAATATTCAAGACCGACGGTAAGAGCTTTACTCTCGTTGAAACAAGAAAATAACATAAAAAAAGAGCTGCCACGGCAGCTCTTTTTTGTTGTGGAGATTTCCGCTAAGTTTTATAATGAAAATATATCATAAATATGAGGGGAGAAAACCATTTAAGGTTTTCTCCCCCGATGTAATAGATTACTTCTTAAAGGAAGCTCCGTAGGTCTGGCAAGCGCGGTAATCTGCGCCTTCCTTGTCCATTCCGAATGCGTTCCAGGAAGCGGGACGGAAGATCTTGTCCTCGGGAACGTTGTGCATGCTAACGGGTATGCGAAGCATAGAGCAGAGGGTTATAAGGTCTGCTCCAATGTGACCGTAGGAGATAGCTCCGTGGTTAGCACCCCAGTTGTTCATAACGTCGTAAGCGGTCTTGAATGCGCCTTCGCCAGTGCAACGAGGAGCGAACCATGTACAGGGCCATGTGTAGTCTGTACGCTTCCAGAGTGTGTCGCTGACGTCAGCGGGAAGTGCAACAGTCCAACCCTCAGCAAGCTGGAGAACCGGACCAAGACCCTTAACGAGGTTAAGTCTGATCATGGTAACGGGCATTTCTGCCTTGGTCTCAAAACGAGAGGAATATCCGCCGCCTCTGAAATAGCCGATATCGGCGTAGTTCCAGGTTGTGTTTGCCATAACTGTGTCGCAATCAGCGTCGGTCATCTCAAACCACTGCTTCATTACTGCATTGCCGTTTTCGTCCTTTACGTCTCCGCAAGCGTCGAGACAGCAAGCACCGGAGTTGATAAGGTGAATGATACCGTCGCTTTCTTTTGCCTTGCCCTCGATGTCATAGCCTGTGCAGCCCTTGATTGCGTCGCCGGACCAGTATGTACGAACGTCTGCAAACATCTGTGCACGGTTAGTGAGCAGCTTCATGAAGAGCATGCCGATACCGTTGAGAACGTCGTTCTCGGTAGCGAGAATGTAAGGCTCACGAGCGCCGTTCCAGTCAAAGGATGTGTTGAGCATAGCCTCGGGGAAGTCACAGTTGGGGTAGAAGTCTGTCCACTGTCTCTGGCCCTGGAAGCCTGCTGCGATAGCGTTGTGACCAACCATCTCTTCTTCGCAACCCGCGGGAAGATTCTTGTTGCCGGACATAAGGTCCTTGATAATTACCATCATCTTTACAACGAATTCCCAGTCAGCATCCTTCTCTTCACGGGTCTTCTGGAGATTTTCGGGGTTCTTGTCAAAGCCCTCGATGCACTTTTCCTTGACCCAAGCCAGAGCCTTTTCGTATTCTGCCTTGTCGTAAACTTCCTCTGTCATTCGTCTGATGATCTCTACCTCGTCAACCGACTCAACTCTCATGCCGAGATAATCCTCGATGAAGTCGCAGTCGATGATAGAGCCGCCGATACCCATGCAGATAGATCCGATCTGAAGGTAGGATTTTCCTCTCATGGTTGCAGCTGCTACTGCCGCACGGCCAAAGCGGAGAAGCTTTTCTTCTACGTCTGCGGGAATGCTTGTGTCGTCGCAGTTCTGTACGTCATGGCCGTAAATGCCGAACGCGGGAAGACCCTTTTGAGCATGCGTTGCAAGAACGGATGCAAGATATACCGCACCGGGACGCTCGGTTCCGTTAAAGCCCCAAACTGCCTTGATGGTGTCCTTTTCCATATCCATGGTCTCGGCACCGTAGCACCAGCAAGGAGTTACAGTGAGGGTGATAGAAACGCCCTCACGGCGGAACTTGTCAGCGCAAGCCGCCGCCTCGCCAACGCGACCAATGGTGGTGTCAGCGATAACAACCTTTACAGGTTCACCGTTAGAATATCTCAAATTTTCTTCAAAAAGACGCGCGGCGCTCTTCGCCATGTTCATGGTCTGCTCCTCAAGAGATTCGCGAACCTGAAGCACTCCGCGTCTGCCGTCGATAGTGGGACGAATTCCAATAACGGGATATTCGCCGATAAGTCTGTTTTCTGCCATATTTTTATCCTCCATATGAAAAAAATTTGTCTTACTACTTGAATTATAGTACAAAATGTGTTAAAATACTTGTATAAAGAGCAAATTTAATTGCAAAATAGTCACTTTTTTTGAAAGAGAGCGATTTTTTATGAAATTCAGCGAATATAGAGAGAACAAAACTCACGGAACGCCGCGTTTTCCACTTGAATATTATCACGTAAACGAAAATCATTCTCAGTACGTTATGCCGTTGCACTGGCATAGCGAATTTGAGGTTTTGCGTGTGCTTAGCGGCAGACTTGCACTCTACCTTAACAACGAGGTATACGACCTGCGTAGTGGTGACATAATTTTCATTCCGTCGGGAACTCTCCATCGAGGTGACCCCGTGGATTGTGTCTACGAATGTGCCGTGTTTGATCTGAGACTTGCCTCGGGCTATAATACGTCAAGAATGTCAGAGCTGATACAGCCTATTATATCGTCGGATGCCGAGATATTGCAGGTTTGCGACGGTGCAAAGGAAGGCGCCGCGGCGATTCTCGATACCGTTGCCGAAAAGAAGCCTTATTATGAGCTAAAGGTTGCGTCGCTTGTGGCGGATATTATTTATAAGCTCTATTCATCAGGCGACATTACACTGAAGCATACCGAAAGCAAGCGAATATCTCATCAGCGCGCACTTATGACGTTGCTTATTGAAAAGATAGAGAGAGATTATGAAGACAGGATAACTCTGGCAGATCTTGCCGAAATCGCGGGAATGAATGAAAAATACCTCTGCCGATTTTTTAAAAGCTTTACGGGGCAAACTCCGATCGATTATATCAATCGCCTGCGTATAGATCGTGCATGCTACGAAATGACGGTTAATAAAATGACCGTAACGTCTGCGGCGTATGAGTGCGGATTTAATGAGCTCAGCTATTTTTCAAAGATTTTTAAAAAATACAAGGGAATTTCGCCCGGACAGTATAGGCAACGCTTTGCGTTGCAGTGATATTGTGCTACGCACAGTGATATTCACCTGCGGCGAGTGATATTTTTTTAAGCATTGCTTGAAAAAGATTAAGGAGAAAAAATTTTATGTCAATTATACTTATCGGAATGCCCTCCTGCGGCAAAAGCACGCTGGGAGTTCTCCTGGCAAAGAGATTGGGATACCGTTTTATCGACTCTGACCTGCTAATTCAGGAAAAAATGGGGAAGCTTCTTCATGAAATTATATCGGAGCGTGGAAACGAGGGCTTTTTAAAGGTCGAAAACGAGGTTAATCTATCTATCAGTGAGAAAAACGCAGTAATAGCCACGGGCGGTAGCGTAGTATATTGTGATGAGGCTATGAAAAACCTTAAATCTCTCGGCAAAATCATTTATCTGAAAATACCTTACGAGGAGATGTGTCACCGTTTGGGTGATTTCTCTCATAGAGGTGTGATTTTGAGAAAGGGAACTACCCTTGAGGATATGTACGTCGAACGTGCACCGCTTTACGAAAAATACGCGGATATTACCGTTGACGTCTGCTCGGCGCAATTGTCGGATTCTTTGGAAAAGATATGTGAGACTCTCATTTAAAGCAACAATTTGCTGTTGACATATAAAAGAAAAAATGTTATAATTTAGAAAACATTCAATTAGATTGGAGAAAAATTATGGGAAACGCACTCAAGGCAAAAAAGAAGGATAAGTTTAAAATATTTTCGATATTTGCGGGGATTATATTTATTTTAATAGCTATTGCAAAGTTGATTTTTAACGGCGGCTATGTGTTAGCAACCCTCGGATATGAGTATTTGTTAGGATATGTCGCGTTCGATTTAAATACTATCTTGATCTTGATATCAAATTTGGCGAGTCCTTTACTTTTTGTAGTTCTCGCGCTTGTAGCGGCTTTGATACTATTTATCAAAAAAGACAGCGCTGCGGTATTTATCCCGGTAGGACTGCTTACTTACACAATTTTCGGCACGATTGTTGCGACTGTTACTAATATTGTACTTTCCCGAGTAGTGGGAGAATCCTTCCAATTGATCGCTTCTTTGGTGAGTTTGACATTAAGCGTAGTTCTGGCTATCATTGTTACGGCGTTGCTTTTCATAGCTGCAGTTACGTTCTTAAAAAAACACAGATACGTTCTTATGTTTATTCTGCTCGCCGCTTTTATTATCGGAACCTTGTTAAGCTTGTCTGCTACTATTCTAAGTTGGGGTAGCAATGTGCAGTATTATCAGGCGGTGTTTGAATATTTCGAAGGATTGGATTTGATATTTATTGCTGTTAAGTTGTTCGTTCTGCCCATAGTTGGACTGATTATTAATTGTGGTCTTTGCTTAGCAGTGCTTCTTTCGGCAATCGGTATGATCGGAGGCAAAAAGAAGGCTGACATTTCGGAATTTACCGAGGTAGAATATGCCGAAGAGAATTCAGAAGTGTCGGAGAATGCTGAGGCTTGATCTATATATCTAAAAGATAAAAATATCCGTAGCTTTCTGGAAGCTACGGATATTTTTTATGCCTTTATTTTTTCTGGCAAATGATTATCGGGTTCATTAGGAGCGGCAAGCGCGAGAGCCTTTAATATCAACTGCGGCTCTGCCTTCTCGGTAACGCATTCGCGTGTTATAATGACTTCCTCAATATCATCGCGAGAGGGAGTGTCGTACATGATTTTAGTCATAACACCCTCAATGATGGAGCGAAGTCCGCGGGCACCGGTCTTGCGGTCGATGGCAAGCTCTGCGATACTCTGGAGCGCCTCGGGCTCAAAGGAGAGCTTAACGCCGTCGATCTCAAAGAGCTTTTTGTACTGTTTGATAATAGCGTTTTTAGGCTCGGAGAGGATGCGGATCAGCGCCTCGTTGTCAAGCTCGGTGAGAGACACGATAACGGGCAGACGTCCCACAAGCTCGGGAATAAGACCGAACTTTACTATATCGTGGGCGGTAACGTCACCAAACATACCGTTCTTCGAGCTTTCGGTGTTCTTCTCGCTTTCGCCCGAGAAGCCGATAAGTCGCTTGCCATTTCTCTGCTCGATGACCTTATCAAGTCCGTCAAACGCACCGCCGCAGATAAAGAGGATATTCTCGGTATTTATCTTAATAAATTCCTGATTGGGGTGCTTTCTGCCGCCCTGGGGGGGAACGTTTGCCACTGTGCCCTCAAGAATCTTGAGGAGCGCCTGCTGAACGCCCTCGCCCGATACGTCACGGGTGATGGAGCGGTTCTCGCTCTTACGTGAGATCTTATCCACCTCGTCGATGTAGATGATTCCGCGCTCTGCAAGCTCAACGTCGAAGTCCGCCGCCTGAATAAGACGGAGATGTAGGTTTTCAAGGTCCTCACCCACGTATCCTGCCTCGGTGAGGGTAGTAGCGTCGGCGATTGCAAAGGGAACCTGGAGGGTCTTTGCAAGAGTTTGTGCCAAATAGGTCTTACCTACGCCCGTCGGGCCGAGAAGAAGCACGTTGCTCTTCTGGATCTCCACGCCGTCGTTTTCAACCTGCGCCTTCTTGGAGCGGCGGGAGTGACCTGTCTGCTCCTTGGAGAGGATTCTCTTGTAGTGGTTGTAGACCGCCACCGAGAGGGCAACCTTTGCCTCGTCCTGACCGATAACGTGCTCGTCGAGAGATTCCTTGATCTCACGAGGCTTGGGCAGAGTGGCAAGCGAGAGGAAATCGACCTCGCACTCCGCCTGTGTGGTTTCGTAGATCATATCGGCGCAAGCCTCAACGCAGAAATCACAGATATATACGCCCGAGGGGGAGGGGATCAGAAAATTGACCTGGTTTTCATTTCTGCCGCAGAATGAGCAGAAGCGAACCGACTTGTCCTGGGGAGTTTTGTTGTTAGATGCCATGTTGTATAAGCCTTTCGATTATTCGTGCTTGGTGATGATGCGGTCGATAAGACCGTATTCAAGAGCCTGCTCGGCGGTCATGAAATTATCTCTGTCGGTGTCCTTTTCGATCTGCTCGATGGGCTTTCCGGTGTTTTCGGAGAGGATCTTATTGAGCATATCGCGAGTGCGGAGAATAAGCTCTGCACGGATCTTGATGTCGCTTGCTTGACCCTGAGCGCCGCCCAAGGGCTGGTGGATCATAATTTCGCTGTGGGGGAGAGCGATTCTCTTGCCCTTTGTTCCTGCGGAGAGGAGGAAGGCACCCATGCTTGCCGCCATACCGATGCAGATGGTGGAAACGTCGCACTTAATGTACTGCATTGTATCGTAGATCGCCATGCCTGCGGTAACGCTTCCGCCGGGGGAGTTGATGTAGAAGGAAATGTCCTTTGTGGGGTCCTGCGCCTCGAGGAAGAGCATCTGCGCAACTACGAGAGAAGCGGTAGCGTCATTTACCTCGTCGGAGAGGAAGATTATTCTGTCATTGAGCAAACCGGAGAAAATGTCATAGGAACGCTCGCCTCTGCCGGTCTGCTCAACGACCATAGGAACAAGCGCGTTTCGAATAATAGAGTTGTCCATGTTTATTACCTCGTTTCGAAATATTATGTAGCAAAAAGGGATCAAAATGCGCCGTGCAACATATTATCGTCCACGGCGCATGCTTTTAAGTAGAATTATTCTTCAGTTTTAGCTTCCTCAGCTGCCTCGGGAGCTGCCTCTTCAGCAACAACCTTCTTCTTGCGGGGCTTGCTTGCCTTCTTGGGGGCCTTAACGTTGTCCTTAACTACCTGCATAGCCTTTCTAACGCTAACGTCAGCCTTTACCATAGTCTCGTCAACCATCTTTGCTACCTGCTCCTTGTCGATCTGGTAGGTGGTAGCGATAAGCTCGTACTCTGCGTTAAGCTCTTCCTCTGTAACCTCAATAGCCTCTGCCTTTGCAATGGTCTCAAGTGCAAGACGAGCCTTTACCTGCTTTTCAGCCTGGGGTCTCATCTGCTCACGGAGCTTGTCGAGGTCAAGACCGGTGTACTGGAAGTAGGTCTTGAGGTCGAGTCCGCTCTGGCGGAGTCTGTTGTCGTAATCTCTTACAAAGTTCTCGGTTTCAGCCTCGTACATAGCCTCGGGGATCTCACCCTCAAGCTTCTCAATAAGAGCGTCGATAAGCTTCTCCTCAAACTCAGCCTCAGCTGCATTCTCGTGTCTCTTTTCGATTTTTGCCTTAACGTCAGCCTTGTATTCATCAAGAGTGTCGAATTCAGAAACGTCCTTAGCGAAATCATCGTCAAGTGCGGGGAGCTCGATCTTGGTGATAGCGTTTACGCGGCACTTGAAGCATGCTTCCTTACCTGCAAGCTCCTCTGCGTGGTAGTCTGCGGGGAAGGGAACGTTTACGTCGAACTCGTCGCCGATCTTGTGCCCTGCAACCTGCTCCTCGAATCCGGGGATGAAAGAGCCGGAGCCGAGCTTAAGGGAGTAGTTCTCACCCTTGCCGCCCTCGAAAGCAACACCGTCGATGAAGCCCTCGAAGTCGATCTTTGCAACGTCGCCCATTTCAGCGGCAGCGTCATCCTCAACCTCGATCTCACGAGACTGGCGCTCGCGGATGGTGTTGATCTCTCTGTCAAGCTCCTCATCGGAAACGGGCTCAATAGCCTTAGCTATCTCAAGACCCTTGTAACCCTCGAGCTTACACTCAGGCTTAACGGGAACGATAGCGGAGAGAACGAGACCGTTCTCGTCGATGGAAACGATATCTATTTCGGGCTGACCAACGGGATCGATGCCTGCTTCCTTACAAGCTGCAGTGTAGTTCTCGGGGATGAGATCGTTGATTGCATCCTCATAGAATACTCCCGAGCCGTACATCTTCTCGATCATAGCACGGGGAGCCTTGCCGGGTCTGAATCCGGGAACGTTGATCTTCTTAACCTGCTTGCGGTAAACCTTTTCAACTGCCTTGTCAAATACTTCCTTGTCAACGGAGAACTCGATTTTAACCGTGCTCTTCTCGCCGACTTCCTGCTTTAAAAGCTTCATTTTAAAACCTCCAAAGTTTTATATAAATATATTTTTTAAACTTTTTGAGCGACCACGCAAAATATACGCGGACGACATCATTTTATTTTACCTTTTTTTTGCTTGTTTGTCAATAGTTTTTTGCATTTTTGCTTTCAAAAATAACAAAAAATTCGATTTTCTGCGCTTTTTTCGCGTATTTAGAGAACAATAGGATGAAAATTCAAAAAATCCGACGATACCAGTGTAAAATTTATGCCCTCAAACTCAAGTCTTCCGGGCTGACTGTATGCCGAATGGATGTGACCGAAATAGCATTCGTTTATGCCGTATTCGTGAAAAATATCGATGAACTCGCGCATAATAAAGTCGCCCCACACAGGTGGAAAATGGAGAAATACAGTGATTGGCAGAAGCTCACCCGTTTCGGTCTCGCACTCTTTTTGAAGCTTCTTTGCGGAATCGAGGCTCAATTTGAGTCTCGTGACTTCACGGTTGACAATCTTTGCGTGATCGACCTCGCCCACGGTTATCTGTCGGCTTTCGTCGGGGAACCAGCCGCGAGTGCCGCAGATTATCCTATCCTCAATAATATATGCGTTATTGTAAAGAATAGAAATGGTGGAAAAGCCTTTTTGCTCAAAAAAAGCCTTCATTTTTGTGGCGGTTGACCACCAGAAATCGTGATTGCCCTTGCCTATAAGCTTTTTGCCGTTTAGAGAATTAAGAAAACGGAGATCGGATTCGGAATCCTCCAATCGAGTTGCCCACGAAATGTCGCCGGGAATTATGACGGTGTCGTTCTCGCCGACCACAGCATTCCAATTTTTTTCAATTTTCGCAATATAATCCTGCCAACGCGCGCCAAAAACCTCCATAGACTTGTTAGTCTTGGAGTCTGTGGACAGATGAAGGTCGGAAAGAACGAAAATTGACATTGGTATACCTCAAAAAACAGAAATATTTTAGTCGTTTGGGGGAATAATAAGTTTGTCGGCGAAAGCCGAGCTTGACCCACCGAAAGCGAAAGCGGTCGGTAGGGCATTTGTTAATAATAAAAACAAAGGTAGGGAATCATGATGAACGATATGGGAAAGTGCAATAAGCACATTAAGGGCATTAACTGCTCTGTTAAGAACTGCGTATATCACGACGGCGAGTGCTACTGCACCGCTGAAAATATTCATGTAGGACCCACTCACGCAGAGAAGAGTGCGGATACTGTTTGCGCTACTTTTAAGTGCGATCAGACCTGCGGTTAATTTAAATTCTACGGTTTCGTAGGCGGGAGGATGTTCATCCTCCCGTTATTTATTTTACATACTCCTTAACCACGTCGAGCATCTGGTTAGCATCGATGACTCTGGTAAATCTTACCTCACGGTCATTAAGTCCGCGGAGGGGATAGGAGATCTCGGTTTTAGAGAAGGAAGAGAGCATATCAAGGGCGTCCATATCGTCCTCGGGCTTCTCCATGCCGAGAGATTTGCAAACGTCTGCCGCGAACTTATAGGGGCTGGCTGTGGAAGCAACTACCATAGGAGTGTTGTCGCCGCTTTCGGCGATGTACTTATCGGCAGAAGCGAGTGCTACTGCGGTATGAGTGTCGGCAAGATAGCCGTACTCGTTGTAATATTTACTGATGGTTTCTGCGGTTTCGGATTCGTCGGCAAAATAGCCCTTGAAGTTCTCGCTAATCTTCGCCTTTACCTCGTCGGACACGGTGTAAACGCCCTTGCTTGCGAGATCGTCCATATAAGCGGCGGTTTCTGCCTTGCCTGCGGTGAAGCAGAGCAGACGCTCAAGGTTCGAGGAGATAAG
>JAZUAS010000010.1:0-1625 GCA_045638125.1 Eubacteriales bacterium
TTTACCATGAAAATCGTATTAGAGACCCATTTTTCAAAAGTTCTTAAAAAGGGGCGCGGGGGAAAAACTTCTTCCAAGAAGTTTTTCCCTCCCCAAAAATCCATCTATCAATATTCTGCGTTGCCTACGGTTCTGGGATAAGGAATTACGTCACGGATGTTGGAAACACCTGTGAGGTACATAATGATTCTCTCAAAGCCGAGACCAAATCCTGCGTGTTTGGTGCCACCAAACTTGCGGAGGTTTACATACCACCAGTAGTCCTCTTCCTTGAGTCCGCACTCTTCCATTCTCTTGAGAAGAAGGTCAAGTCTTTCCTCTCTCTGGGAGCCGCCGATGATCTCGCCAACTCCGGGAACAAGAAGGTCCATAGCGGCTACGGTCTTGCCGTCGTCGTTTTGTCTCATATAGAACGCCTTGATCTCCTTGGGGTAGTCGATAAGGAAGATAGGCTTCTTATAAACCTGCTCGGTGAGGTATCTTTCATGCTCGGTCTGGAGGTCAACGCCCCAATATACGGGGAACTTGAAGTCAGCGCCCGACTTTTCAAGGATCTCGATCGCCTCGGTGTAGGTTACTTTTGCGTAGTCTGCGTCGCGAAGCGCGGTGAGACGGTCAAGAAGGCCCTTGTCAACGAAGCTGTTGAAGAACTGAAGCTCTGCCTGGCAGTTATCCATAACGTGGTTGATGATATACTTGATCATATCCCACGCAAGCTCCATATCGTCGTTAAGATCAGCAAATGCGATCTCGGGCTCGATCATCCAGAACTCTGCCGCGTGACGTGCGGTGTTGGAGTTCTCTGCTCTGAAGGTAGGGCCGAAGGTGTAGATATTACCAAACGCCATAGCGTAGGTCTCACCCTCAAGCTGACCGGAAACGGTAAGGTTTGCGCTCTTTCCGAAGAAGTCCTGAGAGTAGTCGATCTCGCCACTCTCGGTTCTGGGAGGATTCTCCATGTCCAGTGTGGTAACACGGAACATCTCGCCTGCACCCTCACAGTCACTTGCAGTGATGATGGGAGTATGAACGTACACAAATCCTCTCTGATTGAAGAAGGAGTGGATAGCGTATGCAACCTCGCTTCTTACTCTGAAAACAGCCGAGAAAAGGTTGGTTCTGGGGCGGAGATATGCCTGTTCGCGAAGGAACTCAACGCTGTGACGCTTTGGCTGGAGGGGGTAATCGGGGGTGCTTGTGCCCTCGATCTCAATCTTGGTAGCCTTAAGCTCAAAGGGCTGCTTTGCCTCGGGAGTCAAGGTAAGAATACCGGTGACAACGAGCGCCGCACCAACGTTCTGTGCCGCAATAAGCTCATAGTTCTCTATCTTTTCTCTTTCAAAAACGACCTGAACGCTCTTGAAATATGAACCGTCATTCAAATCGATAAAGCCGAAAGCCTTTGAGTCACGAAGGTTTCTGACCCATCCGCCGACGGTTACAGTTGCATCCGCAAAGCTTGCGGAGTTCTGATAAATTTCTCTAATAAGTTGTCTTTCCATTTTCATTCTCCGTGGAATTTATTTCTTAATAATATATGTAGTATAGCACAATATTTTTCTTTTTTCAATGCTTTTGTTAAAAAAAACGAAGTAAACTAGATTATTTTCGCCAAAAACACCATC
>JAZUAS010000011.1:0-13289 GCA_045638125.1 Eubacteriales bacterium
CGTCCTGGGAGCCAAGGAGTTGTCCCTCTCTATTGTCTTCCTAAGACCGCTTGGCCTCCGACTTGATCCCCCTCTGCAAGCTCACGCAGAACGAGCTTCAACAGTTCTATGCACGGCTGAAAAAAGGTGGACGGAAAAAGCACGTGGAGAAGTTCGGCGTTGGCTTATCCGACAGAATGGTACGCTCCTGCCACACCACCTGCCGAACCGCACTCGAAAAGGCAGTGGTCGAAGGTCTTATCACGACAAATCCTGCTATCGGTTGTAAGCTACCGCCGAAGAAAGCAAAGGAGATGCAGGTGCTGACGCAGGCAGAAATCCTACGCTTCCTTACACGAGCGAAAGAGGAAGGCTACTACGAAATGTTCCTTCTCGAGCTGACCACTGGAATGCGCCGAGGGGAGATCATAGGGCTGAAATGGCGTGATCTGAATATACAGACAGGCGAGCTCAGCATCTCACGGCAGGTTGTCAAAGCAGGCAAATCGATAGAAATAACCGCACCCAAGACTAAGTCTTCAATACGCACCATCCTTCTTCCGCCCGATATGATAGAAATTCTCGCAGAGCTAAAGAAGCATACCCACGGCGAGTGGATGTTCCCGTCACCCGTAAAAGAGGGAGAACCGAGGAATCCCTCGTCGGTATATCACCGTTTCCAACTGATACTCGAAAGGTCGCACTGCAAGAAAATACGCTTCCACGACCTACGCCATACCTTCGCTACGATGGCACTCGAAAACGGCATGGACATCAAGACACTTTCCGCTATGATAGGTCACATAAGCTCGGAAACGACCTTGAACATCTACAGCCACATTACCGACACCATGCAACAGCAAGCGGCGGTTCGTATTGACCGAGAAATCGGCGGTACAGACGCCGAAATGCCGACGATAACCGAAAGCAAGGCAAGTACCGAGCCAAGCCGTGATATCGCCACAGAAACGGTTTTTGAGCCGTACAAGCCCAAGATAAGAAAGAGCGGCACCGGTTGCGTGTATCAGATCAACGACACCCTTTGGGAAGGCAGCTTCTATCCGAGAATGCCAGATGGCAAGCGGAAGAAATTCAACGTCTACGCCAAGACGAGAGAAGAATGCGAAAAGCTACTCGAAGAATTGATTGCTGAGAAGAAAGCGGAGATCGCAGCCGAAAAGAAAAAAGCGAAAACCGCCTAAATGCCAAAGAGGGCTGACGAAACAAAATCGTCAGCCCTCAAAATTTGCGGTGCAGTAGGCAAAGAAAAGGATTTTTCAAAAAAAGCTGTAAAAGTATTCAAAATTCAGTTAAAAACGGTGTCTTGTTCCCTGAGATTGCGCTCGGGGTAAAATCATCGGTGAATTTTTGAACCATTAAACGAACACAATATACAAAAAATCAGCCCTAATCTTGCGAAAAGGACTGATTTTTTGTGCATAAAGCACTAATTTGGTCGGAGTGACAGGGTTCGAACCTGCGGCATCGACGTCCCAAACGTCGCGCGCTACCAACTGCGCCACACCCCGATGAGTGAAAAATATTCGATTTTTAGGTCAATTTCCGTAAGTGGTCAAACATGTGGTCAAACCGTTTTTATAGAGAATTTTGCGAGAGAGTGAAGTGCTGAAAAAGTCAGTGTTTACAAGGCTTTTCGGCGTTTTTTGCTTTGGGATACCTTGGGGGCGGTGTCTTGCTCCCAAAGCTAGCGCGCTACCAATTGCGCCACACCTCGATAAATATTAAATTGTATTAAACCCGCGCAATTGTACGCTTGTAAAACTTAAATTCGCACGCGCTTCCTGTTGTGACTAAGCCTCTGTCTTCGTTGCGTTGCAACTCGCCAATCGCCAAGTCACTGCCACTCGAAAAATCTCCCTTCGTCTGCCACAGGCAGCGGTCGATTTTTCTCCCCAATTGCGCCACACCTCGATAAATATTAAATTGTATTAAACCCGCGCAATTGCGCCACACGCGGGTCTCATGCCAATATATTATATCAAAGCTTGGCGCATTTGTCAAGCCTTATTATTGCAAATAATTTTATTATGTTGTTTTATAATTTTTCTTCCAATTTGATAAAATAAAAGTGGAGAGAATTGGTTTTTGTTCAAAGCCTATTCTCTCCACAAGTTTATCTATTTACGCAAGCGCGATCAGATGGAAGCGGCGTCCGCGACGACGCAACCGTGAAACTCTGCGTTTTATCGCTGTAAAAAAGTTTTTCATGCAAATTACCGTCCCAACAAGCCGTCTTGGGTATTACAAAAGGAAATTAAGTGAATTTTTGAATTGCCGCAAAAATCCAAGAAAAGAGATTTTGGACAGGTAGCTACGTTACGCTTTAGCTATGCCCAATAGTATTTTACGCAAAAACAGCAAAGTTATTAATTATATCTCGTTAGCAATACATGGAAACGTAGGTAAATCAAGATAAAAAACGCCTCAAATAGCATAAATATACCACGGTGTTCCTTTTGTGGAAAATATTGTTCCTTGAACCACGCTTTTTCTTATGATACAATATATGCGTGGCCAAATAAAGACGAAAGGAGATGTTTTATTGAAGAACAAAAAAAGATTAATGACATTGGCAATAGTTGCCGCTATGATTTTGGCAAGCTCGCCTACCTTGATGGCGAGCGCCACTGAGAACAAGGAGGGTGGCTTGGGTTATGGCACAACACAAATCGTGGAGACCGACACTGCCACAGCCGACGCGCGCACGTCGGAGACGTCAAGAGCGATTCCGTCCGGCGCGTACAATATCAATTTAAATGTAAACGGACGGAGCGTGCTTCGCGGCAGAGTTTTCAACCTCGGAGGAATAACCTACGTTCCAATGTTCGCGTTTGCGGATTGGCTTGGAAACTTTACATATTCCTACAATTCCGGCAAGGCGACGGCGAAGGTGGAGGGCGAAAATCTTGAGATCACCGCGCATGCGGGCGACCTTTACATTATCGCCAACGACCGCTATTTTTACACCGGTAGAGAGGTCATTGAGTTTGGAGGGGAGATATACGTTCCTATCCTGCCCATGACCAAGGCTCTTAATTCTCGAGTTCAGTGGAGAGATGATATTAACGGCTTTTACGTCAGCTCCGGTGACACCAGACTTTTAAAGAATGCTTCTCAGGTCTACCGTGACGACGAGGTTTTCTGGCTTGCCAGAATAATTTCCGCTGAAGCACAAGGCGAGCCGATGAACGGCAAGATAGCCGTAGGTAACGTGGTTCTTAACCGCGTGCGCTCGTCGGCATATCCCAACACTATTTACGGCGTTATTTTTGACAAAAAATACGGAGTGCAGTTTTCACCCGTGGCAAATGGCACTATATACAACACGCCTACGCCCGACAGTATAATTGCCGCCAAGATGTGTCTTGAGGGCTATTCACTTTCAAGTGAGATCTTGTATTTTGTCAATCCCAAGGTTGCGCCCAACTCGTGGATAGCGCAAAACAGGTCCTACGCCTTTACAGTAGGAAATCACGCTTTCTTTGAGTGATGAAGCAACCCCCGACGGGCTCAAAATCCCGTCGGGGGTTTGTTTTCATGTTAATTTAATTTGCCGTTTCTGAGCTTTTTGTAGTCCTCAATGGCTCTTGAGACAATTTCCTCGGCTTCTGCTCTGTCGAAGAGCTCTTTTACTGCGGTCTGCTTGTTTTCAAGCTGCTTGTATACCAGGAAAAAGTGCATTATTTCGTCAAAGATGTGGGGAGGAAGCTCGTCGATCGATTTAATGCCCTTGTAGGTGGGGTCGGAGACGGGAAGAGCGATGATCTTGTCGTCCTGCTTGCCGCTGTCTATCATTCGCATAGCGCCGATAGGATAGACCTGAACGAGAGTCATAGGGACGATTGGCTCGGCGCAGAGGACGAGAACGTCAAGGGGGTCTCCGTCATCTGCATATGTGCGGGGGATAAATCCGTAGTTCGCGGGATAGTGGGTCGCGGTGTAAAGAATACGGTCGAGGCGGAGCATACCTGTCTCCTTGTCAAGCTCGTATTTGCACTTGCTGCCCTTTGATATCTCAATAACTGCGGAAAAATCATTAGGGTTAATGTCTTTTTCGGGAAAATCGTGCCAGATGTTCATATGTGACCTCCTTAAATAGTTGACGTGGTTTACGGTTAAGGATTATTTAACGTAATCAAATTCGAAATCGTAGATAGAAACGGTGTCACCGTCGTGGCATCCCTTTGCTTCAAGAGCCTTGAACACGCCGCTCTTGTCAAGCACTCTCTGGAAGAAGTTTAGAGAATCGTAGTTGTCAAAGTTGATCTGACCCATAAGGTTATAGAGCCACTCTCCCTCGACGATATACTTTCCGTGATCAAACGTGATGGTGGTCTGCTTGCCGCCCTCGGTGAATTTGTCGCTTTCGTCATAGTCTGCTTCGTAGACGGTGATCGGGGGCAGATCGCGAAGTCTTCTTGCCACCATAGCCACCATCTCTTCCAGATTTTCACCGGTGTATGCGGAAATATACATCATTTCCCATCCGTTTTCCTTTACGAACGCCTCAAATTTGTCAACGTCAACGATTTCACGGTCAAGCGAGTCTACCTTGTTGGCGATGATTATCTGTGGGCGTTCAGCAAGCTGGGGGCTGTAACGCTCAAGCTCGCGGTTAATGGTGATGATATCGTCTACGGGATCTCTGCCCTCGAATGCCGAGATGTCTACAACGTGCAAAAGGAGTCTGCAACGGTCAACGTGACGGAGGAATGCGTGACCAAGTCCTGCACCGTCTGCCGCGCCCTCGATAAGACCGGGAATGTCTGCCGCTACAAATCCGCTCTCGCCTCCTGTGGAAACAACTCCGAGGTTAGGGGAGAGGGTGGTGAAGTGGTAGTCCGCGATCTTGGGCTTTGCCGAAGAGATGACCGAAAGAATAGAGGATTTACCCACGCTGGGCATACCGATAAGTCCAACGTCCGCAAGCATTTTAAGCTCGAGAAGAACCTCTCTCTCCTCGCCCTTCGTGCCGTTCTTTGCAAACATAGGTGTCTGACGGGTAGGGGTAGCAAAGTGCTTGTTTCCCCAACCTCCGCGACCGCCCTTGCAGCAGAGGAAGTCTGCACCGTCGTTTTCGGACATATCGTGGATTATCTTGCCACTTTCGGGGTCTTTTATCAGCGTTCCGGGGGGAACCATAATATAAATATCGTCGGCAGTTGCTCCGTGGAACTTGGAGCCCGAGCCGTCGCCGCCGTTGCCTGCAACGAATTTTCTCTTGTAACGGAACGCAAGCAGAGTGTTGGAGCCGGGATCGACACGGAAGATGATGTTGCCTCCGTTGCCGCCGTCACCGCCGTCGGGACCGCCTGCGGCTACGTATTTTTCTCTGTGGAAAGCGATAGCGCCGTTACCGCCGTTACCGGCTTTTACATAAATTTTTATATTATCTATAAACATTGAATATTCCTCCTTTCAAGGGGGGGATCAACCAAATTTTTTAATGTTTTTCACTGTAAATTCAAGCATTTTTTCTTCTAAATACTGTTTTTTTGCGACGATGAAGCTCTTGAATTCGTCAACGTTCTTTTCTCCATTGGAAAAGTCAAGAATATACGTCTTTATTTTAAGACCGAGGTCATAGTCGCCGTTCTGTGAGAGATACTTGTAGAATATCTCGCCGCATTCTTGTCCGAAAGAGAGGAAAAGCTCGGGATCTGCTCCATTTTCGTCGCTTAACTCACAGAGCAGTTCGTAACAAAAGAGGGTCTTAAAGGGCTCGGGAATTCTTTGTCTTTCGTCGAAAAGGTCGCCGATGTAGAGCTTTCCGCGGTGCTTAAATGACGCCATAAACATAGTAAGCTTTTCACGCACGAGAGAAACGGTCAGCTCGTTTATAGCCATATCCTGCTTTTTCTTTTTGTTGTATAGGAAAAAGTTGTGTCGCGGGCCGCTCTCGGATGCACCGACTGCGGCGACTATCATCAAAAACACGCCAACTACACCTACAATGCAGGAAAAGACTATGACAGCGATCTTTGTTACCTCATGGTCTATCTTGGCGATGGCAAAGCATACGCCGATGATCGCCGCGGCGATAAGGATAGCGCCGAAATTTGAGATCCGACGGGACATCGTTTCGAGAAAATCTCTTGGAATATCGTCGAAATTATTGTTTTGGTTCAATTTTAATACCTCGTTTATTTGTCGTTGTCGTCGCCTCTCTCGCGGATTATCAGCTTGATGGGTGTTCCCGTAAATCCAAACGTCTCGCGCAGACAGTTTTCAATGTATCTCTGATATGAGAAGTGGAAAAGCTCGGCGTTGTTGCAGAATATAACAAACGTGGGGGGAGCAACACTGATCTGTGTCATATAGTAGATCTTAAGTCTCTTGCCCTTGTCGGTAGGAGGCTGAGTTCTCATGGTCGCCTCACCGAGAACGTCGTTGAGCATGCCTGTGGAGATACGCATTGTCGACTGGTTTTGGACGTAGTTGATGCGCTCAAAAATGTTGTCAACACGCTGTCCGGTCATAGCGGAAACAAAGATAATGGGAGCGTAGGGCATATAAGCCAGATGCTCGCGGATGCGTGTGGTAAATTCATTGACGGTGGAGTTGTCTTTTTCGATGGAATCCCATTTGTTGACAACGATTATGGAAGCCTTGCCTGAATCGTGAGCGATGCCCGCGATCTTTTCGTCCTGCTCTGTGATGCCGACAGATGCGTCGATCATAATGAGGCAGACTTCGGCTCTCTCTACCGCCATGTGGGCGCGGAGAACGCTGTATCTTTCGATGTTGTCGGTTACCTTGGACTGGCGACGGATACCTGCGGTGTCGATGAGGGTGTACTTGCCGTGCTCGTTTTCGAGGAGACTGTCTACCGCGTCTCTGGTCGTTCCTGCTATGTTGGAAACGATAAGACGCTGCTCGCCAAGCATTTTGTTGATTATCGAGGATTTGCCTGCATTAGGCTTACCGATAACGGCTACCTTGATCGAGTCGTCCTCTTCGTCGACGTAATCCCAGTCTCCGAGAGCGTTTATGCAGGCGTCAAGCAGGTCGCCGGTTCCCGAGCCGTGGACAGAGGAGACGGCGATAGGCTCGCAGTCGAATCCAAGCTCGTAGAATTCATAAAATTCATAGGGAAGACGACCTACGCTATCGCACTTGTTGATGCAGGGAACGATAGGCTTTCCGCTCTTTTTGAGCATTATGGCAATATCGCGGTCGTTTGCGGTAAGACCCGTTCTGACGTCGCACATAAATACGATAACGTCAGCGTCCTCAACGGCTATCTGTGCTTGAAACTTCATCTGGGAGAGGATTATGTCGTCGCTCTTGGGTTCAATTCCTCCGGTGTCGATGACTATAAATTGCTTTCCGCACCACTCGGTCTCGCCGTAGATACGGTCACGGGTAACGCCGGGAACGTCCTCGACGATGCTTCGGCGCTCACCTATAAGTTTATTGAAAAGTGTGCTTTTGCCTACGTTGGGGCGACCAACGATAGCTATAATTGGTTTAGACATATATTTAAAACCGCCTTTCTGCAGAAATTGTAGAAGTTAAGAGTTTTAATAATCAGGGTGATGTTCGACTCCAAGAACGTCACAGATAAATCCCTCTCCGCTATCCCTTGAGGGGGAGACGGGAACTCCAAGCCTTCCTGAAAGCTCTTCGGGAGTCATATCGTCGAGGAAAAGGTCTCCGTCGGCGCGAAGTGCGTTTGCGGGGAAGATGAGAAGCTCGCCAAGGTCTTTGCCCCCAAGCTGCTCGGAAATATCCTTACCCGTGAGCAATCCCGATACGGTAATAGTTTCGCCGAAAAAGTGGTTGATTATTTTGTGAACGTCAACCTTTAGCCCCTCAACTCTCACTTCAAGCTCGGTTGCCATCATTTTGATAGTGTCATAAGCGGCAACTCCTGTTGCGATCGAGATGTGTCTGGGGGATTTGTAATTTTCAAGATATTCGTCGAGGTAATCCAGCTCGCCTTTAAATTCTGTCATAAGCGAGGTTATCATACCAACTCCGTTTTCGATCTGGGGGTAGCCCTCATAATAGCTTTCCTCGGGGAGAGGGAGCTCTGCCTTGAGATAAAATTCGTCGGAGCAGAAGAACATTCGGCTGCCGTTTCTTTTCTCAAAATCTTTTGCAAATTTGTCCACCTGCTCGATCACCGCCGCGGATTCTTCCTTGGTAAATCCCTCGAGAGGATAAAGCTTTTCGCGGTAGCGAGTCAAGCCTGCAGGGACTATGGAAACGCTCTGCATAGCAGGGAAAAGCTCGGAGAGGTCACGCATGGAGCGGTCAAGCTCCGGCCCGTCGTTAAGCCCCTTGCAAAGCACTATCTGACCGCAAAGCGAAATGCCTGCATCGGCAAGACGCTTCATGTAAGAGAGAACCTCACCTGCGCGTTTGTTGTGCATCATTTGCACACGCAACTCGGGGTTCGTGGTGTGAACCGAAATGTTAACGGGGGAGATGTGCATCTCGATGATTCGGTCTATATCCTTATCGTGAAGATTGGTCAGCGTGATGTAGTTGCCGTGAAGGAATGAGAGACGCGAATCGTCGTCCTTGAAATAAAGGGTCTTTCTCATTCCTCTGGGAAGCTGGTCGATAAAGCAGAAAACGCACTTGTTTTCGCAAGAATGCTTTTTGTCCATAAGGGGAGTTTCAAAGTCGAGACCTATGTCGTCGTAGGTCTGTTTTTTTATCGCGACCTCAAATTTCTCGCCATCGCGCGCAATCTTTAGTAAAATGCTTTTTTCCGCCAAGAAAAAGCGGTAATCAAGCACGTCGCATATCTCTCGACCGTTTATCGATATTAAATTGTCGCCGGTTTTTATGCCTGCCATATCGGCTCGGCTGTGCTTGTCCACCGAAACTATCTTGACCATACTCTTACCTCAATGATAATTTTACATTATAATCCAACCTACATTATAACACAAAATCAGTCGCTTTGCAAGGGCTTTTTGCCATTTTAGAAAAAGTGATATAAATTAAATTAATTTTTTAAAAATCTATTGTAAAATTTAGTGATATATGTTATAATTAAACGATTATGCGAAAGTTTAAGCGTCTTGACGGCGGCTCGTCTTGCATATCGAGCCGATAGGTCACGGCTTTCGCCCATAAAACGGTTAAAATTTTGAATTATATATATCCGCTTTGCAATAAGGCATTAATGCGTGGATCCGATGGATTTGTAGCGTCCGATCTGCGCCGAGTCTCTGCGCGCGGAAGTTTGGAGGAAGAATTGAGCAACACTATGAAGCTCCGCTCGGGTGCGACCATAAAGCAGGTCAGCCGCGAGGAAGCGGACAAGAAGAATTATTTGACGCGTGGGGTGCTGACACAGATGCATCTTATGCCAAACGGCGACCCTGCCGCGTACGATCTTGCAGATGACGGCAGTATTATCTACTATTTCGATCCCGCAAGAGTTACCGAAGCTCCCCCCGAGCAGTGGTACTACCCCAGAAGCCGCAAGGAGAGCAGAACCCTTGAGAGCGGCACTACTATTGAGAGAATGAGCATCAAGCGCGCGGCGTCCTGCGGTTACTATACTCGCGAGAGACTTGCACAGATGCATTACGAGATCATAGAAGAGCCTGTTGCCTTTACCGTAAAGGGCGATGGCGACACACTCTATTTCTATGACAAAAAGACCGCGCTCCGTCTCCCTCTTAACTGCGTTAAGTGCGGCAAGGACGTGCGCTATAAGAAAAAGCTCTGTCGCGCTTGCTATGAGGAGGATCTTGCTATCCGCCGCGAGGAGGGTGACAGATACAGAAACGCATTCTACGGAATGGACAGAAAAAAGGTGCTTTTCTTTGACCTTGAATTGACCGGTGTTTACGATCACGATGAGATCATTTCCATCTCCATCTGTGATGGTGAGGGAAGCATCATTATGGACACTCTCGTCAAGCCCACTCACAAGAAGAAGTGGAAGAATACCGAGAAGATACACGGCATAACTCCCGAAATGGTGGCAGACGCGCCCCTTTTGGACGAGCTTATTCCCGAAATTAAGAATATTTTTGCCGATTGCGACAATCTTATCGCATACGGCGTTTCTACCGATTATAGCCACATCAAATACATTTACGAGACCGACCGCGAGAGAGAATGGCTCCGCGAAAAGACCCGATGCTGTGCAAACGAGTTCGTTCGTTACGCTCACGAGCATCAGCCCGATATGGCGCATATGTCACTCACCGACGCTATGGCGCTCTTCTCTGTTGAGTGGGACGGCGTGGCGCACACCTCTATTGCCGATACCATCGGATGTATGAAGGTCTGGGAAAAGCTGTTCCCCCATTACTATGAGACCGAATGCGAGGAGGACTGACGATGAAAGAAATTTTACTTTGTAAATACGGTGAGATAGTTCTCAAGGGTGCTAACAAGCGCTATTTTGAGGATTCTCTTTGCAAGGAGCTTCGCATCAGAGCGAAAAAACACGGAAATTTTGATATAATCCGCGCACAAAGCACAATATATATCGAGCCGCAGGACGATTTTGCCGATATAGACGGAATGTTTGAGTCGGCTATGAAGACCTTTGGCATCGTTGCTATCGGTCGTGCGGCTGTGTGCGAAAAAAATCTTGAGGACATCAAGAGAGTAACGAGAGAATATATCCCCCAGTTCCTTGAGGGCAAAAAGACCTTTAAGGTTGAGGGAAAGAGAAGCGATAAGACCTTCCCACTCAACTCTATGGAGCTTTCCGAGATCCTTGGTGGCGAGATACTCGACGCTACTCACGGTCGCATAAGAGTTGACGTGAGAAAGCCTGACGTTGTGGTTAAGGTTGAGATCCGTGAGAGAGCGGCATACGTTCACGCAGGACAGTTTAAGGCGGCAGGCGGACTTCCCGTAGGATCGGGCGGTCACGGAATGTTGCTTTTGTCGGGCGGAATCGACTCTCCCGTTGCAGGATTTATGATGGCAAAGAGAGGACTTCGCGTTGAAGCGGTTCACTTCGAATCCTTCCCCTATACCAGCGAGATGGCGAGAGACAAGGTTATCCGTCTTGCCCGCACTATGGCGGCTTACACCGGTGACATCTATGTTCACGTCGTTTCCCTCACCAAGATTCAGGAAGAGATCGCAAAGCATTGTGAGGAAGATTATTTCACCCTCCTGCTCCGCAGATATATGATGACGATCGCCAGCCGAATTGCCGGAGATCACGACAGCAAGTGTCTTATCACGGGTGAGAGCCTCGGTCAGGTGGCGAGCCAGACCATGGAGGCGATTGCCGTTACCGATAATGCGTCCGGCCTTCCCGTTTTCCGTCCCTGCATCGGAATGGATAAAGAGGAGATCGTGGAGATCGCAAGAAAGATCGGCACGTTCGATATTTCCATCGAGCCCTACGAGGATTGCTGTACCGTCTTTACCCCCAGACACCCCAGAACTAAGCCCGTGCTTGAAAAGGTGCTTCGCGAGGAGCAGAAGCTTGACTTTGAAGCACTTGTGGCAGAGGCTATTGAGGGTGCATATACTATAAGAGCTCAAGCATTCTAATTAAACGCAAATGGAGTTTGTTATGGAACAGAAATATTACAGAATGAATATTGCGGGACTCGACAGAGATCTGCCGATCTGCCCCCTTAACGAAAATCTTATGATAGCGGGATTTGTCATTTTCGGAGATCCCGAGCTGACCACCGCTTGTGCTAAGGAGCTGCTTGAAAAAGCTCCCGAGTACGACTACCTTATCTCGGCAGAGGCAAAGGGAATACCGCTTGTGCACGAGATGGCTCGTCTTGCGGGCAATCAGAAATATTTCCTTGCAAGAAAAGCTCCGAAGCTTTATATGACCGGAGTTTTCGGAGTTGAGGTCAAGTCTATCACCACTGCGGCGACCCAGCACCTCTATCTTGACAAGGCTGACGCCGAGATCATGAAGGGCAAGAGAATTCTGGTAGTTGACGACGTTATCTCCACCGGAGAGTCGCTTCGTGCGATCGAAGAGCTTGTAAAGCAGGCAGGCGGCGAGATCATTGGCAGAATGGCGATCCTTGCAGAGGGCGATGCGGCAAGACGCGACGATCTCATATTCCTTGAAGAGCTTCCTCTTTTCAACGGCGAAGGCAAGCCCATCGCGTGACATAAAAACTACGAAAGGACATAAATAAAATGGCAGAATTTTTAACTAACGAAGACAAAAGAAGCTGTTACTGTGCAGAAGTCAATGAGACTATGATCGGTCAGCAGATTTGCGTTATGGGTTGGGTTCAGAGGCAGAGAGACCTTGGCGCACTTATATTTATCGACCTCCGCGACAGAACCGGTATCGTTCAGCTCGCGTTTGACGACACCACCGACCGCGCTGTATTTGAGAAGGCTTTCGGTTGCCGTGCAGAATACGTTGTAGCTGTTCACGGTACTGTTCGTCCCCGTGGCGAGGGTGCTATCAACCTCAATATTCCTACCGGTAAGGTAGAGATCTACGTCGAGAGCATGAAGGTGCTTTCTGCGGCGCAGACTCCTCCTTTTGAAGTCAGCGACTCAAAGAAGGTTAAGGACGAAACCGCACTTAAGTTCCGTTACGTAGACCTTCGCCGCCCTGAGCTTCAGAAGAATATCAAGATGCGTCACGACATCGCTCGCGTTGCTCGTCAGTACTACTATGAGAACGGATTCTACGAGATCGAGACTCCTATGATGATCAAGGCGACCCCTGAAGGCGCACGCGATTATCTTGTTCCCTCCAGAATCCACAAGGGAAGCTTCTACGCTCTCCCCCAGTCTCCCCAGATCTACAAGCAGTTGCTTATGCTTTCGGGATTTGACCGCTACATTCAGCTTGCTCGTTGCTTCCGTGACGAGGACCTTCGTGCTGACCGTCAGCCCGAGTTTACCCAGATCGACCTTGAAATGTCCTTCGCGACCATGGAAGATATTATGTCCATGAACGAGGGCTTCATTAAGAGAGTTTTCAAGGAAGTAATGAATATCGACATCGAAACTCCTATGCAGAGACTTACCTTTGCAGAGGCTATGGACAGATACGGCTCGGACAAGCCCGATACCCGTTTCGGCATGGAGATCCAGAACATTTCAGACGTTGTTAAGTCCAGCGAATTCGTTGTATTCAAGGGCGCAATCGAGAACGGTGGAAGCGTTCGTTGCATCGTTGCAAAGAATGCGGCTGCTACTCTTACAAGAAAAGAGATCGACAAGCTCACCGAGCACGCAAAGGGAATTGGCGCAAAGGGATTGGCTTACGTCAGATGGGCTGACGAGGCTCCCAACTGTTCCTTTGCAAAGTTCATGACACCCGAGGAGCTTGAGGCTATCTATGCCGCAGTAGGCTT
>JAZUAS010000012.1:0-4065 GCA_045638125.1 Eubacteriales bacterium
TTCCCGAAGGGAAAGCTTCTTTGAATTTAAAAGTTTAATAAGGCTATAACTTTAATCTCTCTCTTTTAACCCATGGGGTTGGGGGACACGGGGGAGGGGATGTCGCAACGAATAAAAATGCGGCATGTTCGCTTTTTTATTCGTAAGACCCACTCCTATCCCCCGTGCGGCGTTTCTTTGGTTCATTTCTTTTCGCCGCAGAAAAGAAATGAACATAAATAAAACTCACCGATAAACTCCAATTTAACGTAAAATCCCCCGAAACGGAAAATCGTTTCGGGGGATTTTTAATAATATAAACTAAACAAACTAAGGAATCATCACTCGTACTGCTTTCCCAAAAGCTCCTCAAGTCTCGCCTCGATGAACTCGGGATGATGGGTACGACAATGCACTCGAAGCAAGTCACCTTCACCTATGGCAGGGCCTCTGCTCACCTTTATAACAGGCATAACAACGCAGTTGGGCGGCCAAAGCACGTCCTTTATCTCCTTGCCGATAACGAAAGCGTCCTTTTGCACCACAAGTTCAACGTCGGTTTCGATAAGCTCTCTACCCTTATTGTATTCCTCGATCTTCATATCGACTACAACATCATTGAACGAGTGAACACCAACCACCTCAATGACTGCAAACGCAACGGCAACACCCGTGGCGATGGGCAAAAAGTTAGTATGTCCCGACAACGCTTCAAGCGCAAAGGCAAGAGCGGAAATAGGCACTCTTGATGAAGCGGACAAAAAGGACACCATGCCGATCACTATGCAGATAACACCGTACCGGGAGGGCAAAATGCCCAGAGAGATCATTCCCTTAGCACAAAGCGTTCCTATCATAGCACCGATAGCAAGGGATGGAATGAAAAGTCCTCCTGTAACACCTTGTGTATTGGCAATCATCAAAAAGATCGCGCGAACCAAGAGGAAGATTATGAGCATATACCACACGCCGTGACCCTCGATAAGCTCGTCGATAAGGTGGTGGCCCGTACCGATAAGCGGCGAGGAAATAAGACCAACCGCGGCGGTCAGAACGAAAATAATCACTATTCTCAAAACGAAAGGAATACGACGCGCATGTCTTTCAAGCATATCGTGTACCCTTTTATATGTCTTGGTGAAAAGTATTGCCGCGACTCCACAAACGATACCGATTATAAGGGCGCTCCACATATACTCCACGGGCATTATCGCGTCTATCGAAAATCCGAAGAGCTTTGGCGAAGTTCCACTTGCCAAGCAAAGCAGCTCCATTGTAACGGACGAGAAAAGAGTTGTGAGCGATGCCGTCATGAATATCATGGGAGTAAAACGGCGGTGAGCCTCCTCAAAGGCAAAAAAGATTCCCGTCAAGGGCGCGCCCGTGGCGGCACCAAATCCCGCACACGCTCCGCCCGTCATAACGTAGCGGTGCCAAGCGCGGTTCTTTTTACCGAGCAACTTGGAGGTTATCCAACCCACAAGAGTACCCATCTGCACACTTGGACCCTCGGTGCCGAGAGGTACTCCGCAAAGATAGGTCAGTGTAGACGAAAAGAAAATAAGCGGCAGGCTATATGCTTTATGTATCGGCACAACGCCGCGAAGTGCCGCGATAGCGCTGGGGATTCCTCCTCCTCGACAATCGGGAGCTACGTGCAAAATGAACGCGGCAATCGTGCCGACCGCACCTGCTCCGATCAGCAAAAACGGAATAAACACCGGGTTTGCACGAACAAATCCGTAAATCTCGCCCGACCATCCAATAACCGCAGTTGATCCAATTTTAAAAAGGAATATTATAATTCCCGTAAATATTCCCGCAACCGACGAAAAAAGAAGCAGAGGAATCAGCGTGTCCTTTATATATCTAAAGCTTTTTTTCTTCATAGGCATCAAGTGAGATAAGCCAAAATGTCGGCGGCATTAGTATCGGGCTTGACCTTGGGCATAACCTTTTCGATAATACCCTTCTCGTCAATAATAAACGTGGTGCGAACAACACCCATCGAGACCTTGCCGCACATTTTCTTTTCTTGCCAAACTCCAAAGGCTTCGATAGCAATGCGATCGGGATCGGAAAGCAGAATAAAGGGCAAATTATATTTCTCCGCAAATTTCTGATGGGACGCTACGCTATCCTTGCTAACACCGATGACTACAACGTCTTTCTGCTTGAACCCGGCATAAGCCCCCGCAAAGGCGCAGGCTTGACGAGTACATCCGGGAGTATTGTCCTTAGGGTAAAAGTACAAAACTACCTTTTTGCCTAAAAAATCAGATAACGAAACGGCATTTCCGTCCTTATCGTTAAGTGTAAAATTCGGAGCTTTTGTTCCTACTTCTATCATTAATTTTTACCTTTCCAAGTTTTTTACAAATTCACTTATTATATTATCTTACAAAGTTGGTGCGAGCGGGCTTTTCCTTTTCGGGCAGACCGTACTTCTCCTTGCCGAGAGCGATAGACTTCATAAGAAATACCATGTTGTTGGCAAGAGTACGCATAGTCTGAAGTCCCTCGGGATCGTTTTCTACCTCACCGGGGATAGCGCCGTGGACACTGTTCCAATACTGGCTGGTCGCCATAGCCATGCCGC
The DNA here is from genome assembly GCA_045638125.1 of Eubacteriales bacterium. Lineage (GTDB taxonomy): Bacteria > Bacillota > Clostridia > Oscillospirales > CAG-272 > SVTX01. Next base: position 2,579 of record JAZUAS010000012.1, read on the forward strand.
TGATAGTGAAATATTTATTGAGCTGATCGAATGCAGAGGAGCATCCACCACGACGGGCAACAACGATAGCCGCGCCGACCTTCATTCTATTGTCTATCTTGGTGGAATAGAAAAGTCGGTCAAGGAAGGCTATGAGAGTTGCCGAGGGAGCGGCATAATGCACGGGACTTCCGATAAGGATTCCGTCGCACTCTTCAAGCTTGGGAGCGACCTCGTTCACGAGATCGTCTATGGAGCATTTACCCGTTTTTTTACACGCTTGACAAGCAATACATCCGCGGATCATTTCCTTGCCGACGTGAATATTTTCAATCTCGATTCCCTCTGCGGCAAATATCGTCTCGGCTTCTGCAAGAGCACGAGCTGTATTTCCGTTATTCTTGGGGCTTCCGTTGATAATAAGTATTTTCATAAGGATCTCCGTTCCGCCGCCCACGGCGGCACAAATATTTTTGAATTATTTCCGTATTCCAGTTTATTCAAACTCTTTTCTGTGCGACTCGAAAAACTCGTGATATATACGCACGTTTTCAAGCTCTGTCCACTTTTTCGACTTTACAGGTACAGAATCAAGGTCATAGACCTTTGCCCCTTTTATCGATAGCAAAAACGGCGAATGTGTTGCGATTACAAACTGACAACCGTAAAATCTGACCGAATCCTCAATAAAACCGCGAAGTTTGTTTTGAAGTGCGGCAGAAAGGCTGTTTTCAGGCTCATCGAGAAGGTACAGAGCGTTCTCCTCTATCTTTTTTGTGAAATAGAAATACGCAGTTTCTCCGTTTGACATGGTAGCAACCTCTTTGGGAAGTCTGCGTGAAACATAGTCGGATTTGGTGCGCCGTTTCGTCTCATTTCTGCGCTTGAACTCATCAAGATCATCAAGATCTCGCAAAAGATAGGCTTCCTCGCGGCTTCGGTCATATTCATCAAAAAGCGATTCGCGGCGACGATCTACGCCCTCATTTATGGCGCGAATGTCAAGCAAAGAATCAAAAACTCCGTCGCTTGTTATAATTTTGCTTCCCTGCGGTGCGCTTTTACCATACGCAAGCTTAAAGTTGCAAAAATTCAAATATTCTTCTATAAAGGGTGTATTGTTGAAGGGTGCAGTGCGCTCCAAGCGGAGTTTTTCGGCAATAAGATTAAGGATAGTCGATTTCCCCGATCCGTTGCCACCGTAAATTATGGTAATAGGCTCAAAATCAAGCCTGTCAAGTCCTTTTTCCGGGAAGATTTTAAAGGGATAAACGTTCGTCATTGAATAGCACTGCATATCCATCTTGCCCGGTCTTCGTCCAAATCCGAGTATATAATCGACCTCGTCACGCTCGCTTGCAAGCGTAAAGCTATCCAGATATTTCACATTATCCCCCCTTTGCATTTAACCTTATTTACAGTATATCATACTTTTTTACAAAAATCAATAAATCTTTTATCTTCTTTTCCGGAAGTTCTTGAAAAGGGTGGGGGTATGGGGGGGGGGG
>JAZUAS010000013.1:0-36126 GCA_045638125.1 Eubacteriales bacterium
CAGTTTTACAACAACGAACGTATTCAACTCAAAACAAAACTGACACCACTCGAAAAGCGATGTCAGTTCGTTGCCTAAAATTTAATGCTTTCTACCACAAGGGGTGTTTTTTGTACTGTCCGCACAATTTGGGGCAGTTCATTTGTAGAGGTTCTTTTGTTTTATAAATATAGCAATTATTCGCTTCTAAGTGCGATAACGGGATCCTTCTTAGCAGCGCTTCTCGCAGGAATTATACCTGCGATCATAGTAAGGAAGACGCTGATAACTACAAGGATAATTCCCGCGTATACGGGAACGTAGGCCGTAAGGTTATCAAATCCTGTAACGTAACGCAGAATAAGACTGGTGGGAATACACAAAAGTACTGTAACAAGAACTCCCAACAATCCGGCGCAGAACCCGATGATAACGGTTTCTGCATTGAAGACTCTGGAAACGTCCTTCTTGGATGCACCAATGGCACGGAGGATACCGATCTCCTTGGTTCTTTCAAGCACTGAAATGTTAGTGATAATACCGATCATAATAGAGGATACCACAAGGGAAATGCCAACGAATGCTATAAGAACGTAGGAAATTACGTTAATGATGGTGGTTACAGAGGACATAAGAGTACCCACAAGGTCGCTATACTGGAGCACCTTGGGAGACTTATCCTCGGGAGCCTTGCCATTGTTAGCCGCCTTGTATTCCTCGATGTACTCAGCGTTGACCTTATCGTTATACTTTGCAATAAAGTCCTCGATCTTTTCCTTGGACTCAAAGTCCTTAGCATATAAGTTGATCGACGCAGGTGATGCGATCGCCTGATTGTCAAGCTTTTTCATTACGCTGTCATAGGTCTCGTCTATCTGAGGCGCCATGCTGTAAAGGGTTCGCTCAAGCTGAATAAACGCCTCGTCCTCTGCGGAGAGAGTTGCAAGAAGGGTGAGGAATATTTCCTTATTTACGGTCATGGTCTTAACAGCCTCGGTCATCTCGGAGTAGATCGCCTGCATAGCATCTTCGCCTGCAAGAGTAATAAGACCGGGAATATCAAAGGGAACCTGCTCGCTCTTACTAAGTCCGACAAATGCAAGCATTACTTGATTTTGAGTATCAAGAATGGGGAGAAGCTTTACAAAGTTGTCTGGGGTAACAGTGATACCACCAGTGGTCTGTGTGATCACAGTACAAAGTGTATTGATCGCCCTCTCATTGTTAGGATTGGCTTTTGCGGCGGTAAGCACAGCCTCGAAGATAGCAGCCTGCTTATCAGCGGGTAAAAGCATATACATTCCAAGGAAAGAGTTGGTATCGGTGACCTGAATTCTGTCGGAAAAATCGGGATTGGTGAGTATCTGCTGGGTCATGTAGGCGTAAAAATATTCCATGGTGGACTCGGGAATCTTATCAATAAGCTCATGGATATTTTCGGGAGTGTAAACAGTCTCCTCAAAGGGAAGTCCTGTAAGGACGTTTATGCCTGTTTTGTCTGTCTCGTTATAAGAAGCCTTTTGCTGGTTGATGACCTCGCTTTTTAAAGTCTTATCAAGTACAGCCTCTGTGAGCTTGTGAGTGTAACCTACGGCGCCGCTGATCGAGGTTGCAGTAGCACCGGGCTTGGGACGGATAATACCGGAAATCTTAAGCTCAATACCGTGGGTGTTGATATATTCAACAAGTGCTTCTTCGTTGTAATTCAACTTGTCCTCGCGGACGTCCTTCCAGACGGGATATTCAATGCCGTTGTAAGTGTAGTAAGTTTTGGAATCGTCCTCAACGTAGAAATCGGAGTTGGTGAGAAGCATAAAGCTCATTCCTACGAAGTAATCGTAATCATAGGGCCCCTCATTGAACAGTTCTTCTTCGGTCTCACTCTCACTTTCACCTTCGTTTGTTTCAGTTCCGAAGGAGGGAGTTGATCCGGAGCCCATACTGTCACCAAGAACGGCTGACATCTCGTCCTGAATATTGTCGGGATCAAGAATACCGAGCATATAGAGGGTCATACGAGTGATCTGGTTGTTGGAGTTAACTACAAGAACAACTTCGTTGGGGTTTTGAGGCCAATCGCCTGAAATAACCTCATACTGCTGATCGAGAAGGTCTTGGTTGTTGATCATCTCGGAGAAAACGTCGATACCTGCAGAGCCACCCATTTCCATAAGCTCGCTCATTCCGGAGAATGCCTCGCCGGCATTATCGAAGATGGTTTCCATGCCAACCTTTCTCGCCTCGGTCTTGGGGTTGCCGTTTTCGTCGAGAATCACGTTGCCGTTCTCATCAAGTACAGGAACGATATTGTATATCTGGAAATCATAATCGTAGGTGTATTGAATATCGCTGACATAGTCCTTAATTTCGTCGTAATTTGCATCAAGATGCACCTTGAAAGAATCAAGATCGTTTTTTACGGTAGAGGACATAGCCGAAAGCATACTACCCATAGAATTGTCAACGTGAATCTGATTTGTATCCTTGTAATCCTGCCCGTCGGAAACGCTGGTCATAGCCGAAAGCAAGGCAGACATATCCTGCGTTTCCTTCTGAATTGAAAGAGGATAGGTAGAAAGCGTGTCCTCCTGAACCTGCGTGATAAAGAGATTGATTCCGCTTGAAAGAGCGAGAATAAGAGCTATACCGATTATACCTATACTGCCCGCAAAGCTGGTCATAGCCGTACGACCTTTTTTGGTGGCAAGGTTATTTAGAGAGAGCGAGAGAGCGGTGAAGAATGACATAGAGGTCTTTTTCTTATTCTGCGACTTCTTGGCTTCTGCCTTCTTGCCTGCCGTGATTGCCGCCTCAATCTCTTCTTCGCTTGCAGTATAGGGGTCGGAGTCGTCGGTGACGAGACCGTCTATGACCTTGATGATTCTCGTTGCGTACGTGTCAGCAAGCTCGGGGTTATGTGTTACCATAATAATGAGCTTATCCTTTGAGATTTCCTTGAGTATCTCCATTATCTGCACGCTGGTGGTGGTATCAAGTGCACCGGTAGGTTCATCAGCAAGAAGAATATCGGGGTCGTTAACAAGAGCACGTGCTATTGCAACTCTCTGCATCTGTCCGCCCGACATCTGCGAGGGCTTTTTATGGAGCTGATCTCCAAGACCTACCTTTGCCAGTGCCTCTGCAGCTCTCTTGCGACGCTCCGATTTTGAAACGCCCGAAAGAGTAAGTGCCAGCTCGACGTTGGCAAGTACTGTCTGGTGGGGAATAAGGTTATAGCTCTGGAATACGAAGCCGATCGAGTGGTTTCTGTAAGTATCCCAATCACGGTCTTTAAATGTTTTGGTAGACTTGCCGTTGATAACAAGATCTCCACTAGTATATCTGTCCAAACCTCCGATAATGTTGAGCATCGTGGTTTTTCCGCAACCCGAAGGGCCGAGTATCGCAACGAACTCACTTTCACGAAATTCAAGGTCAATACCCTTAAGCGCCTTGACTACCGAAGGACCGCTTACGTAATCCTTTGTGATGTTTTTAAGCTTGAGCAAGGATTTTTCCTCCAAAAATAATAAAATAATTTTCCAGATAAGATTTTATCATGATTTTGTAAACTGATTGTTAAGCAACGTTTGATTTATTTTAGATTTATGTGTTTTTTTCGTGAAGTTTTACTGTTTTTTTATTAAATTCAATCTTTTGGCAAAACACTTGCAAAAATCTAACAAAAGTGGTATAATAAAAGGGATGTAAAATACAAGGAGCAAATATGAAGACGGTATTACAATATCTGAAAAAATATAAGCTTGAGTGCTTCATGGCGCCGCTTTTTAAGCTGCTTGAAGCCTGCTTTGACCTTTTTGTGCCCGTAGTCGTTAAAATGATAATGGACGTGGGCATTAAAAATGGCGACACAAGCTACATAGTCCACGGTTGTCTTGTGCTGGTAGCGCTTAGCATTATCGGACTCACCTGCTCGATAATCGCGCAGTATTTTGCGGCAAGAGCGGCAGTTGGAACGTCTACGGGACTTCGCCACACGCTTTTTGCTCACCTGCAGGGGCTTTCCTATTCCAATGCCGGTAAGCTTGGTAAGTCATCGATGATCACACGAATGACCAGCGATATAAATCAGGTGCAAAACGGTGTTAATATGTTCCTGCGGCTGTTTTTGCGTTCTCCCATCATCGTGTTTGGCGCTATGATAATGGCTTACGCCATAGATTTTGCCGATGACGGAAGCATTGGCGTAGCCCATACCTTTGCAGTAATAATCCCCGCTCTTGCGGTGGTTGTATTCACCGTAATTCTTGCCGGCGCACCCCTTTTCCGCAAGGTTCAGGGCAAGCTCGACCGTGTTACGGGTAAGACGAGAGAAAACCTGGGCGGTGTTCGCGTTATCCGTGCATTTAGCAAGGAGCAGAGCGAGATCGAGGAATTCAGCCGTGCAAATCACGAGCATACCAAGGGACAGAGAAGAGCGGGAATGCTCACGGCTCTTATGAACCCTATGACCTACGTTTTGGTCAATATCGGTATTATCGCCGTGGTGTATTTCTCGGCAGTTGAGATAAACACGGGAAGTATGACCCAGGGCGACCTCTTCGCCATGTATAATTATATGTCGCAGATCCTCGTTGAGCTTGTAAAGCTTGCGAATACTATCGTTCTTATGACAAAATCCATCGCTTGCGCGAAGAGAATCCAATCGGTGCTTGATATTCCCACGGGAATGGAGAGAAAAAAGGGCGAGGGTGAGGCAGATGAAAACGCTCCCGCAGTGGAATTTAAGAACGTTACGCTCAATTACAGCGGCGAGGGTGAAGCAACACTTGAGAACATTGATGTTACCGTCAAAGCGGGTGAAACAGTTGGCATTATCGGGTCTACCGGTTCTGGCAAAACATCTCTTGTTAATATGATCCCTCGATTCTACGATGCAAGTGCGGGTGAGGTTAGGGTTTTCGGCAAAAACGTTAAGGAATATGACCTTGAAGATTTGCGAGAGAAGGTTTCCGTAGTACCTCAAAAAGCGGTGCTTTTCAAGGGGACTATCAAGTCAAATCTCCTATGGGGCAATGAAAACGCCACAGAGGAGCAGTTGGCTCACGCCCTTGAGGTAGCGCAGGCGGCAGACTTCGTATCCGAGAAGGATGGCGGCATCAACGCACAGGTGGAGCAGCTGGGCAAGAACCTCTCGGGAGGTCAGCGACAGAGGCTTACCATAGCCCGTGCCATAGTCAAAAACGCGCCTATTCTTATTTTGGACGATAGCGCGTCGGCTCTCGACTTTGCCACCGAGGCAAGGCTTCGCCACGCTCTCGGTCAGCTTGGCGACGATACCACCGTGTTTATCGTATCGCAAAGAACCTCGTCTATCAGCCACGCCGATAAGATAATCGTTCTTGACGACGGAAAGATCGTAGGTCTTGGCAAGCATGATGACTTGCTTGAAAGTTGCTCGGTCTACCGTGAAATATACGATTCACAGTTCAAGGGAGGTGACGAATAATGGCACTTTTCAGGAAGAAAGCTCCCAAGAATCTGAAAAAATCCAAGATGCCCGTAGGTGCAACTTACGGTATGACCATCAAAAAGGTATTGGGCTATCTCAAAGCCTATAAATGGCTCTTTGCCATTTCGCTCATTCTCGCTCTCGCCACCGTTGCAGGCACGCTCTACGTTCCTGTGCTGGTGGGTAAGGCTATCGACCTGGCAATAGGTCAGAATCAGGTGAATTTTGACGGAATATTCAAGCTTTTGGCGCGGATTGGCATGGTCTCTCTCTTGACCGCCCTCTGTCAGTGGCTTATGAACGTTTGCAACAACCGAATAACCTTTGGAATCGTGCGCAGACTTCGCCGAGATGCCTTTAACAAGATTCAGTCGCTTCCGCTTTCCTATATCGACTCCCACCCCGTGGGAGATACGGTCAGTCGCGTAATTTCGGATGCAGATCAGTTCTCGGACGGACTTTTGGTAGGCTTTTCACAGCTCTTTACGGGAATTCTTACTATTCTCGGCACGCTGGCAATTATGCTTTCAATTAATTTGAGTATTGCCATCGTAGTTATCGTTCTAACGCCCTTGTCACTTTTTGTGGCGGCGTTTATTGCCAAGAGCACCCACGATCTCTTCAAAAAGCAATCCGAAACGAGAGCAGAGCAGACCTCTCTTATCGATGAAATGATAGGCGAGCATAAGACCGTTGCGGCGTTCTCTCACGAGGACGAGGCTCTTGCCGAGTTCGACGAGATTAACGAGCGCCTTGCAAAATGCTCTTTGAAGGCGGTATTCTATTCTTCATTGACCAACCCCTGCACGCGCTTTGTAAATAACGTGGTTTACGCAGCGGCGGCGCTGGTGGGCGCGCTTATCTGCATTTCGGGTAGCGGTGACCTTATCACAAGTCTGCCCCTGACTATTGGTAGTCTTACCAGCCTATTAAACTATGCAAATCAGTACACCAAGCCCTTTAACGAGATCTCGGGCGTTATCACAGAGGTACAGAACGCCTTGGCTTGTGCCGCAAGAGTTTTCGAGCTTATTGATGCCGAGGAGCAGACACCCGAGAGGTCGGATTCGCACACCCTCACCGCCCCCGAGATAGACGGCAGAGTTAACATTGAAAACGTAGAGTTTTCCTACACTCCCGACCGCGAGCTTATCAAGGATTTCAACCTTTCAATTGAAAAGGGGCAGAGAGTTGCCATTGTTGGCCCTACGGGCTGTGGAAAGACCACGGTCATTAATCTGCTTATGCGATTCTATGACGTTGATAGCGGTAAGATGGAAGTTAGCGGCTATGATGTGAACGATCTTACCAGATCCTCGCTTCGCCGCGCCTACGGTATGGTCTTGCAGGACACCTGGCTCAAGGCAGGCACTATAAGAGAAAATATCGCCATGGGTAAGCCCGACGCCACCGACCAGGAGATCCGCGCGGCGGCAAAGGAAGCCCACGCCCATAGCTTTATCCGTCAGCTTCCCAAGGGCTACGATACCGTTATCGGTGAGAACGGCGGAGAGCTTTCCCAGGGTCAAAAGCAGCTTCTCTGTATTGCAAGAGTTTTGCTTTGCTTGCCGCCTATGCTCATTCTCGACGAGGCAACCTCCTCTATCGACACCAGAACCGAGATGAAGATTCAGGACGCGTTTGCCAAGATGATGAAGGGAAGAACCTCCTTTGTCGTCGCTCACCGTCTCTCCACTATTAAGGAGGCCGACGTTATTCTCGTTATGAATAACGGACGCATAGTCGAAAATGGCGACCATAAAACGCTACTCCAAAACGGCGGATTTTATTCCGAGCTTTGGAACAGCCAGTTTGAAAATTAAAAAAAGAGCGAGAACAAAATTGTGTTCTCGCTCTTTTTTGTTTGAATCGGTTATATTATTCTGCATAAAGGTCTTCGGCAAAATATGCGTTGGTGCAGGCAGTCTTTCCGTTTTTTGCGGTTACTGTAATTCGGAAATATTTTCTATCCTTTTCCATTTTAAAGTCTGCACTCGTAATCGCTCCAAAATTCTCGTCAAGGGCAACCTCCGCCTGACGGATGCCGTAGTTACAAACTATCTTTTCTGCCTCGGAGCATTCAATATGTATGCGGTCGTCCTCAAATGTCAACTCGTATATTTCGGGACCCTCGGAGACGTAAAATTGTCCGTCAAGCAGTGACTTAGTAACATCGCGATAATTGAGAGAATCGGCTTTTATCACAGTCCAAGCACAACCGGAATCGGATCTTCTAGACTCAGGATTAGCATGGTTATGATTATCATCTCCTGCGATGCAATAGATCTTTTTGCCGCCCATAAGCATATCGTCATAGACTCTTGGGTTGTAATCAGCAAATCCTGCTGTCATAGCACCGCCGTTATACATCTCCATAGCGTGCATTCCGTTGTAGCTCATGTATTCGGGATAAGATTGAAGCGACCAAGAGGGGTGATTATACGTTACGAAAAATCCCTTTTCGCGCCCTATATTCATAATTTCGCTGATTCCTTTGCCCGAGTATTCGCGAACGTATTCTGGTTCGGTCTCGTCGTATTTTACAAGGTGAGCATTAGCTTTCGCGTTTCCAAAAAGGTATTTGGTGCTCCACATTGGTTGAGTGATATTGTTGGGATCGATACCAATGAAGCAGATGTGACATGCTTTAACAGTATAACGGTTTGTCCAATGGGGCTCGTTGATCTCGACCTCAAATCCGTTAAGTGCCAAAAAGCTATCGTCGGTCAACTCGCTTTGCGATATAAGAACATCGTGTTCGGTGTAAGCAACTATGGAATAACCGAGCTTTTTGTAGAGTTCTTTGATCTCTAAAGGGGTGAGACTTCCGTCGGACATTGTTGAGTGACAATGAAGATTTGCCTTATAAAAATTACCGTTTTCCTGTAAAAGATACTTTTTCATAATAAACACCTGCCCAATTATTTTTCATCGTTAGAAAGGAAGCTTAATTGTTGATCATCCTTTGATAGCACCGAGCGGCTGGGTTTAATCCCGAGATGCTCATAGGCAAGACGTGTAACGCAACGACCGCGAGGTGTGCGACTGAGATAGCCGATCTGCATAAGATAGGGCTCGTAAACATCCTCTAGAGTAATAGCCTCCTCACCGATAGTTGCGGCGAGAGTATCAAGACCAACAGGGCCGCCGTCATAGAACTTGATAATAGACTCCAGCATTTTCTTGTCGGTAGCGTCAAGACCTAACTCGTCAATCTCCAGCTTGTCAAGCGCAAATTGAGCTATCTCGCTGTCGATCTCGCTCTTGCCCTTGACCTGAGCAAAGTCACGAACTCGCTTTAAGAGTCGGTTGGCAATACGGGGAGTACCACGGGAGCGGGATGCGATCTCATAAGCGCCCTGCTCGGTGATGTCTATGCCGAGAATACCTGCGCTTCTTGTAACGATAGTAGCAAGCTGCTCGGGAGTGTAAAGCTCGAGCTTTAGAACCACGCCAAAGCGGTCGCGGAGAGGGGTAGTAAGCTGACCTGCTCTCGTGGTCGCACCGATAAGTGTAAATCTGGGCAGATCAATTCTGATGCTTCGCGCCGAAGGGCCTTTACCGATAATAATATCGAGTGCAAAGTCCTCCATAGCTGGATAAAGTATCTCCTCAACCTGACGGGAAAGACGGTGAATCTCGTCGATAAAGAGCACGTCACCGGGCTGAAGATTGGTAAGAAGTGCCGCCAAGTCACCCTGCTTCTCAATCGCAGGACCAGAAGTAACTCGGATATTTACGCCCATTTCGGTGGCGATGATATTGGAAAGAGTGGTCTTGCCCAAGCCGGGAGGGCCGTAGAGCAGCACGTGGTCGAGGGATTCTCCGCGGAGCTTTGCCGCGTCAATATAAACCTTAAGATTTTCCTTTGCCTTATCCTGACCTATGTAGTCGTCAAGAGTTTTCGGACGCAGTGATACGTCGGTATCGGAGTCCTCGGCGGAATAAGAGGTGGAAACTATCCTATTTTCAAAGTCAAATTCTTCTTCGTTTGTAAACATAATTTCAGCCTCCTTTCAATTATTTCATAAGGAGAGTCAAGGCTTTCTTGATTATCTCCTCAAGTCCCAAGGATTGGGTGTCGATGTTTTTAAGCACGTTAAGCGCCTCGCTTCTCGAATATCCAAGCACCATAAGCGCATCCTGAGCCTCGCTGAGCTTGCCCGAATTTGTTCTTGTAGGAGAAGCACTCTCGGTAAAGCTTGCCTGAGCCGCTTCACTGAGGTCGGTCTCCTTCATAAGCTTGTCCTTCAATTCCAGAATAACGCGTGCGGCGGTCTTGGGACCTATGCCGTTTGCCTTGGAAATAGTCTTTCTATCCTCGGTGCAAACCGCCAGAGCAAACTTCTCGGGAGTGAGGAGTGAGAGAATAGAGATAGCCGCCTTGGGGCCAACGCCCGAAACGGTGAGAAGAAGCTTAAATGAGGAAAGCTCCTGCTCGCTAGCAAAGCCGAAAAGCTCGATCCCGTCCTCGCGCACCGCCATGTATGTGAATAGCTTGGCGGTGGGGGCGTCAACCGTATGTCTTGGGGGGAGAGAATTATATGTGTTTTCACTGATAGTCAGCTTGTAGCCAACCCCGCCCGCGTCGATTACTGCGGTTGAGGGGTTAGCCATGGCAAGCTTGCCGGAAATATAATAAAACATTTAAAAAGTCCTTTTATTTCTTATTCTTTCTAATATTTTTGGAGCTGTCAAGCTTTGATTGGTTATCGTAATGCTGCTCGGGGGAATTGATGCTTGGGAAAAAGGCTCTGACAAATGCCAGTCTCTTTATCTTGTTTTCAAATACCACGATGAGAACAAACAGTGCGATAGATACTACCGAAATAATTATACCGGCAGTAAATGCTTTTGATCTGTACAAGAATCTTACGCTATGCTCGCCCGCCTCGTCGATTCGGAAGCCTATCAGTGCGTTCGATATTTCAAACGTCTCAACTCTCTTGCCGTCAACGTAAACGTTCCAGCCCGCATCGTAGGGTATGGTAGTCATAATAAGCTGGTCGTCGTTTTCGGTCTTGAGAGTGCCCTTGATGTCATCCTCTTTATAATTTTCATCGATAAGGAGCTGATTCTGCTGAATAGTTGTGAACACCTCTTCAAGCAGAGCCATGTCTACATAGTAGAGAATAGGTTGGTCTTCTTTAGTGTAGAACTGATTGTAGGAGTTGTCGATGGTAACTGTCAGCTTGTACTCATTCGAAGTAGAAAATCCAAGCTCAACGATACGGTCGTTACACTTTGCAAAGCTGGAGGATGAAGTTTTGGAGTTGTCGATAGTTCCGTCGCTTCTGGTTGAATCGAATATCTTCATCGTCTCGGACGAGAGGTCGACCTCACGATTGTAATAAGCAGGGAGGAAAAGATAAAGCATTCTGCCGTCGTCGGGAACAGAGAATGTGTAGGTTATTGTTCCTGCCTTATCTTTGTTGACTTTTTCGTATCTATCGTGCTGAGAGGATACCTTGTGCGTCACGTTATCAAGTTCAACGTTGATTTGTTCTGCAGGCTTGAAAACGTCCACCGTATGACCAACAATTGCGCTGAGGAGCGCGTTGACTCTGGTAAAGGGAGACTTGTATCCGTCGGGATTGTACTTTTCTTCGTAGTCGTCACTATCCTCTTTAATCAGATTGTTGTGATCCTTCATGTTGACGTCAAGCACCATGTCGGTTGCGGCAAAAGCAAGCGAGAGTGCATATTTGTTTTCGTAAACGTAAATATCGTCAGCGGTATAATCGTTATACTTGTCGGCAAAGGTAGCTTCCTCAAGCTCTTCAAGCGTCATTCCCATATAAGCCGCATAATCCTTGCCTGTAAGCACAGGATCGCCGTAGAGCTGACTGTAATCTCTGTCGGAAATTATATATTTCATGCCGAGCAGAGAGTCGGTGACGACTGTTCCACCCTTGTATTGAGATTTGTGAGATTGAGAATAATAACCCAGCACACGGAGGAAATTGATAGTGTCCTTATTAAGCGTAGACGTTGAATTGGAAACACCTCTGATCGAGAGCGCCATATTATCGTTTAGCTTACGGTGATAGGTCTTTTCAAATCGATAGAACGAGGTATCGTATCCCTCGGTCAGTGTTTCGGTTACGGGACGCATCAAATTGTTGAACTCGTTATAGGACTGATAGGTGGTATATCCCACGTCCTTATCAAGGTCATTGATATTGCAAAGACCGCTGAAAAACATCTCTCCACATACTACGCAAAGCAATACAGCCGCTACTGCGTCCTTATTTTTGGCTTTTGCCATAAAGGCAATTATTGAGATATAAGCGATGAGGCAAATGATAGTCAACAGTACGGTTGCAAAGGGGTGGACTAAAAAGTCTTCTTCGTTAGGGCCATAGGAAAGAGCCACCAACTTCGCCTTATATTCCTCGGAGAAATTTTGAAGAATGACCACGAACATAAATATAAATCCAGAAACTACGGCAACGTTCTTTGCCTTGATGGTCTTTATATGATCGAATGCTCGGAAAGCGAGGAAGATGAGGAAGAAGCAGAAGATAAAGCTGTATCTTGCATTGAGCCACTGGGGTTTCTGGAAACCGTGCCAGATAAGGTCTACGGAAGAGATCATGAAGCTCAAGACGAAGATCATCAGAAATACACCGCTTGCTACCTTCTCACGCACCGTAAATTTCTTGGAGCAGAAAAACAGAGGAGCCAATACGACAGTAAGAAGTCCGCAATATACAAAGGGAAGTCCGTCGATACGAACGGTATCGTAGGAGGAGGGCAGGAGCTTAAAGAGAAGATCGAAGAAATCGAACTTCATTTTGATCTCCCAAGAGGGATCTGTAAACTCGTTCTTGCCGAATTGCAGTGAATAGTATGCACCAAAAACGATCACTGCGGCAATTCCGATTGCTATGATGGAGAACACGCCCATTCTGACAAAGGATTTGCCGAAATGAAGCTTTTCGGAGAGGGGATTGTTAACTCCGTTCTCTTTGTAAGCGATCATGAAGAAGAAATAATAGAGCAAAACGTAGATGCAGACCATATAACCTATATAAAAATTACTTGCAAGGGTCAGAGAGAGAAAAATAACAAAGACCTTGAATTTTCCGTATTTAATGACCTGCTCAACACCGTATGTCACAAGAGGAAGCCACATAACGGCGTCTATCCACATCGTATTGTTCTGCTGAACTACGCAGTAAGCAGAGAGCGCATACATTACGGAAAAGGTTATTACCGAAAGCTTGTTTTTGTTAACTGAGTGATTGTGAAGGTAAAATCCCATAGTTCCGCCGCAGATTGCCGCCTTGATGAGGAACATAATGAGGAGAAACTCTTGGGTCTTGTCGGCAGGGAAGAGGCAGATCAGATAAGAGAGAGGGCTTGCGATATAGTAGGCATACATACCAAGAAATTCTCCGCCCAACGCTCTTGACCATGAATAAAGGAGACTTCCGCCCTCAAGGACGGTGTTGCGTAACGCCTCGAAGAAGTAAACGTACTGCCCGTTAAGATCAAGAACAAGCACCGTTCCGTTTCCAAAGGGATAAAGGCCGCGCGCGAGATATATCAAAAAGAAAATTATAGCGGGGATTATCGCTCCTATCGCGATGTACCAGTATTCGTTTAAAAAACTTTTGAGACTGCGTTTACTATTAAGCAGTGCTACCTCATTTTGCATCTCGGCAGAAAGATGATCTGCGGATGCGTGTAAATTTAAGCTTTCCTTTTTCATTAGAAATCCTTTCTTTTAGGGCTATTGATTCGTTATTGTTCAGTTATGACGTTTTTAATTGATTTTTCAAGCTTGATTCGATCAAGAGTCATATCTCGTCCGCAACCTTGACAAATGATGCGAACGTCGCTTCCAACTCTTAATACCTTGAATAGCTTTTCACCGCAGGGATGAGGCTTTTTTAGTTCAAGCACGTCACCGACGGCCAATTTAATGATCTGCATACAATAACCAACCTTAACATAGTAATACATTCTTTATTATAACATAATAATCATTGATTGTAAACTGTTTTATTAAAATTTTCCTTTGGTTCATAAAAAAGAAAAAAATGTATTTGACAATGGAACGTTATTGTGATATAATAATATGAATATGATAATGGGGTGTTATGCGCTTTTTCGGTTTTCTTACACTTTAATAACACCTCTCAATAATTTATCATCGGAGCTTTTATTATGATAATTCTTGGAATCGACCCCGGTTACGCCATCGTAGGCTGGGGAGTAGTTGAATATAATAACGGCAGGTTCAGAACTCTCGGATACGGGTCTATCCAGACCCCTGCGGGTATGCCTATGATCGAGCGACTTGAGCGTATTCATCTCGGTATGAACGAGATAATCGACAGGTACAAGCCCGACGAAATGGCGGTGGAGGAGCTCTTCTTCAACACCAACTCAAAGACCGCCATAGTGGTTGCCGAGGCGAGAGGAATAATCCTGTTGTCTGCCAGACTTAAGGGCGTTGAGATAGCCGAATACACCCCCTTGCAGGTTAAGAGCGCGGTGGTCGGCTACGGTCGAGCAGAGAAAAAGCAGGTTATCACCATGGTGACCTCGCTTTTGAATCTTCCAGCACCCCCCAAGCCCGACGATACTGCCGATGCACTGGCGATTGCGGTCTGTCACGGACACAGCGGTGCTTCAAGGCTTGCAAAATATTATAACAACTAACGGTCATTCAAAATTTAAATTTGTGTTATTATGGTTGACCCGATAGGTCAAAATTTATTTGGATTTGGAGAAAAAATTATGTGGTGCAGTGATAATTGGCAGGATTACGAATTGCTTGACGCTTCCGACGGAGAAAGACTTGAGCGTTGGGGCGAATATATACTTATAAGACCTGACCCCCAGATAATCTGGAAGGGCGCGGCAAGACATCCCGCTTGGAAGAAGGCAGACGGCATCTACCGTCGCTCCAGCAACGGTGGAGGTGCTTGGATAAAGCAGAAGACCCCCGAAAGTTGGGATATTGCATACGGTGATCTTAATTTTAGATTGAAACCCATGGGCTTTAAGCATACCGGACTTTTCCCCGAGCAGGCAACTAACTGGGATTGGTTCTCGTCTCTTATTAAGGATGCAAACCGCCCCATCAAGGTTCTTAATCTCTTCGCATACACCGGTGGAGCAACCGTTGCGGCGGCAAAAGCGGGAGCGCAGGTGGTTCACGTTGACGCATCCAAGGGTATCGTTGCCATGGCAAAGGAAAACGCGGCTCTTTCGGGTCTTGGGGATGCTCCCATCCGCTATATCGTAGACGATTGCAAAAAGTTTATCGAGCGTGAGATCCGCCGCGGCAACAAATATGACGGAATAATCATGGATCCCCCCTCCTACGGCAGAGGTCCCGGTGGCGAGGTGTGGAAGCTTGAAGACAGCATCGACGAGTTCGTAGGACTTGCTTCCCAGGTGCTTTCAAATCAGCCCCTCTTCTTCCTCATCAACTCCTACACCACCGGACTTTCCCCCTTGACTATGAGCTACTTGCTTGATCTCAAGGTAAAATCGGTCTACGGCGGTAAGATCGAGGCGGGCGAGATCGGTCTGCGCGTCAGCCAGACGGGAGCAGTGCTTCCTTGCGGAGCAAGTACCCGCTGGACGGCAAGCAAGAAATAAGGCGCATAGCGCAAAAGTTCAGTATTGAAAAGGAATTTACGATGTCTTATATTAAGATAAGGAATCTCAAATACGCTTATAAGGGCGACGATGGCGAGCCTGTTCCCGTGCTTCGCGGCGTTGACCTTGATATAGAAAAGGGCGAGTACGTTGCTATTCTCGGACACAACGGCTCGGGCAAATCCACCCTGGCAAAGCTTCTCAATCTGGTAATCGACGATTACGATTTCTTTGAGGGAAGCATTGAAATCGACGGTCAGGATATCACCGGCGAGGAAATGACCGAGGATGATATTTACGATCTTCGCAAAAAGGTGGGAATGGTATTCCAGAATCCCGACAATCAGCTGGTTGCTACAATCGTTGAAGAGGACGTTGCATTTGGTCCCGAAAACCTTGGTCTGCCCCGTGAGGAGATCAGAAAACGTGTTGACGAGGCGCTGGCAACCGTTGGTATGACCGAATACATCCACCACGAGCCTCATCGCTTGTCGGGTGGACAAAAGCAGAGAATTGCAATCGCGGGTATCATCGCTATGAAGCCCGAGTGTATGATCTTCGACGAGTCTACCGCTATGCTTGACCCTATGGGCAGACGCGACGTGGTGGAAACCATCGAAAAGCTCAACCGTGAAGAAGGCAAAACGGTTATTTCCATAACTCACTATATGGACGAGGCGGTAAGAGCCGACAGAGTTATCGTTATCAACGACGGTAAGGTCATTCTCGACGGCGCGCCCTCCAAAATATTCGCACAGTCCCAGATACTCCGCAGTGCAGGACTTGACCTGCCCCAGTGCGCAGACCTGCTTATCCGTTTGAGACAGAAGGGATTTAAGCTCGAAGGTGAGATCAATACCCCCGAGCAGTGCGCAGAAACTATCATAAAGGCTTTGTATAGGTGATATCATAATGTCAAAAATTACGGTAGAAAACGTTTCGTTTGTTTATAGTGCAAAGACCCCTTTTGAGGTTACAGCGCTTAACGACGTAAGCGTTAATATTGAAGAAAATTGCATAACCGGTATCATCGGACATACCGGCTCGGGCAAATCCACCCTCGTGCAGATGTTCAACGGATTGCTCAAACCCACCTCCGGCAGAATTCTGCTTGACGGTAAGGATATTTGGAGCAAGGAAAGTAAAATGAGTGACATCCGCCGAGAGGTTGGTCTTGTCATGCAATATCCCGAATATCAGCTTTTTGAGGATACCGTTGAGGCGGATATCGCCTACGGGCCGAAAAATATGGGACTTGACGAGGAAGAAATCAAGAGAAGAGTGCTTGAAACGGCAGACCTCGTAGGTCTTGACCGTGAAAACCTCAAGAAATCTCCCTTCGACCTCTCGGGAGGTCAAAAGCGCCGCGCGGCAATAGCGGGAATTATGGCTATGCGCCCCAAGGTGCTTGTGTTGGACGAGCCCTCCGCAGGACTTGACCCCGCGGGCAAGAACGCTATATTTGAGGGTATCCGGAACTATGCCGAGTTCAGCGGCGCGGCGGTTGTCATCGTCAGCCACAGCATGGACGATATGGCGAAGTATTGCGAAAATATCATAGTTATGTCACACTCAAAGGTAGCTATGACGGGCAAGAGGAACGAGGTGTTCTCCCGTGGTGACGAGCTTGAGGCTATCGGTCTTGGTGTGCCTCAAATGACCTATCTCGTCCGTCTGCTTGCATCTGCCGGCGTGGATATTCCCCAGAATATCTATACCGTAGATGATGCCGAGGCGGCACTCACATCTCTTTTAGGGGGTGTCAAATGAAAAGCATAGCATTCGGGCAGTTTTACCCCGCTAATTCGCTTATACACCGTCTTGATCCCAGAATGAAGATAATTTTGGCGATAATTTATATCGTCGGAAGCTTTTTGTGCTCCAACGTGTTCAGCTTTGGACTTCTTCTTTTGTCAGCATTCGCATTGATTCTTTTAAGCAGAATACCAGTGAGAATTGTCTTGAAGTCGATAAAGGCTATCATATTTATTATGATCTTTACCGCTATTCTCAACGTGTTTATGACAAAGGATACGACAAGCACTCCGATTTTTAGTTGGTGGATAATATCTATCTACAAAAGCGGACTTTACAATGCCGCGTTTATCGTTATAAGAATAGTTGCTATGATAATAGGCACGGGAATATTCTTGACCTATACCACAACTCCGATACAGCTTACCGATGGTCTGGAGCAGTTGCTCTCACCATTAAAGATCTTTAAGGTGCCTGTTCACGAGTTTGCTATGATGATGACTATTGCACTTCGCTTTATCCCTACTATTATTGAGGAAACGGAGAAGATAATGGCGGCACAAAAGGCAAGAGGAGCCGACTTTACCAGTGGCTCTCTCGTTAAGCGCGCAAAGGCGCTTATTCCTATTCTTATCCCTTTGTTTATCTCGGCGTTCCGTCGCGCAGGCGAGCTGGCAACCGCTATGACCTGCCGTTGCTATCGCGGAGGCACTGGCAGAACCAGACTGAATGTTCTCAAATTCTCCTATAAGGACTTCTTGGCGCTTGCCGTGATGCTGATATTCGTTGCCGGTATCGTGCTTATAAACATTCAAGCTCTGGGTTATAATATGTAAGGAGCAAGATAATGAAAATACTTCTTACTTTGTCCTATCTTGGAACCGATTTCTGCGGTTATCAAATACAATCCAAGGGCAGAACCGTGCAGGGTGAACTTAATACGGCGGCTAAAGCCTTGTTTGGCTTTGATTGTGACGTTACCGGGTGCAGTCGCACCGATACGGGAGTTCATGCAAACACTTTTTGCGCTACCGTGACTAAAAAGGGTGAGGGATGTATAGAAACAAACGTGGATATTAGTCGTATTCCCTTGGCATTCAATGCGCATTTGCCTCAAGATATTGCAGTCAAGGACGCTCGCATAGTGGGCGACGATTTTCACCCGCGCTATGACGTAAAATATAAGGAATACGTATACAAAATCTATAATTCACCCACCCGTAGCCCCATGGAGTCGGGCAGGGCATGGCATATTCCTTATGCCCTTGACAGTGAAGCCTTGGATAAAATGAACCGTGCGGCGGCATCATTTGTGGGCAAGCATGATTTTTCTGCCTTTATGGCAAGTGGATCGACCGTTGAAAGCACTGTAAGAGACGTTAAATACGCCCGCGTTGAAAAACAAGGCGACGTTATCACGTTTACCGTTGCCGCTGACGGATTTTTATACAACATGGTCAGAATTATGACGGGAACTCTTGTCGACGTAGCTCGCGGGAAAATATCCTCGGACGCTATCCCAGAAATAATTGAGTCATGTGACCGCAAGAGGGCCGGCATAACGGCACCTGCAGAGGGTCTGTATTTAAATAAGGTTGTTTACTAATTAGTTTCTACTTGAATTTAAATGTGAAAGGAGGGTGTTATATTGAAAAAGAGAGATGACGGAGAAATATCCTTTCTTGGCAAAGTGATACTTTTTGTTCGTAATACCTTTGAAAAAATTAAAGATATGCGCCTTCCCGAAAGAGTAGTTTCTTACGAGAAACGTCTTGCCGGATATGATGGTGATGAAAGCCCCAAGGAAGCTAAAATTTCTTTTATTTTTGGTATGGCAAGGCTTATCAGCATATCTGCGCTTTGTATTCTTCTTGTTATCGTCTTGATTTTCGGCGGCAGCATAATATCCTACGACAACGTATATTATATGTTTAAGGATATTGGATATATCAGTAGCTTCAGCGAAAGTCGACCCTCGGTTCTCAACTACTCACGTCCATTCAGTAATCAAGATTTTGCGGTTTTCAAAAACGGACTTGCAGTTGCCGGAGATAGTGAGATAAAGATGTTTACGTCAACGGGTAGAGTTACCATCTCTATTGGATCGGAGTTCACAAATCCCAAGATATGTACGTCAGATGCATCGGCTCTTGTTTACGACCAAGGCAGACGTACTTTTAAGGTATATAACTCTTTTATAAGCGTTTATTCGGAAACTCTTGACTATTCTATCAGCTCGGCGCACATGGCAAACGACGGCAGCTTTTGCATCGTAACAAAGTCAGAGAGCTACGGCTCGGTGGTGCGTGTTTACGATAGCGAATGCCGTCTTGAATCGGAATATTTGAGAAATGATCATATCGTTTCGGTAAATATGTCTCCAAACGGTCAAGCAGTTGCGGTCTTGTCGCTTGACGCCTCGGGCGGACAGAGTGTAGCTACTCTTACAGTAGTAGAAAGAGGCAAGTCGAAACCAAGAGGATCGACAGTTCTTGATGACGTTCTGCCTTATACCGCCACATTCCTCTCAAATGACAGAATTGCGCTGATCTGTGCTGAATCGTCTCACGTTTTTGATCTGAACTGCAAGGAAAAGAACAAGAGTGAGTATAACAAAAGGATTGCGGACTTATCCTTTACAGATGGTGGTTTTGCTATTCTTTTCCGAGAAAACAACATAGATTCAAGCTTCACTCTCTCTGTTTTCGGAGAAAACGGTAACGCAGTAAGCTCTTATAAGATAGACGGACACGTATCCGATGCAGTAATTCAAGGAAATTACGCTTATCTGCTTATGGACGGAGAGGTAAGAAGAATAGATACCTTGTTCGGTGGCGTTTCTAAAACTGAATTCAGTGGAGAAAAAGCAAGGCTTATGGTTTTCCCGGGCGGAGATATTATGGCTTGCACCGACACTGCTGCATATTACATATCCTTTAATTAAATTCACGCCTCATGGCGGACAGGAGATGGTATGAATATGTTGGTCGACGCTATATTTGTTGTAATATTTCTATATTTTGCAATCAAATTCTATAAGATCGGAATTTTCGGTACTGTTTTGGGGATCGGCAGATTGCTGTTATCTTTCGTAGCATCGTTTTTACTGGGCGAGTATATTTCTCGCTATGTAGTGTTGAAAATTATGAACGAATGGGCAGGAGAGCCCATAGCGTCAATACTTTCGATCGTTATTTCGTATGCTTTGGTTTTTATGGCGGCGTTTGCAATATCATCGATTGTGATAGTATCGGTCAAAAGACTGGAAACGCCTCTTGTTTGTCGAATCGACAGGTCGTTGGGGCTTATATTCGGCCTTGCGTTGGGACTTTGCGTAACGTCCCTCATTTCAACGGCACTTTATTCTGCACTTGAGGTAATATCTTCTGTTAGCAGAAGCTCCGGGGCATTGAACGTTTACAATGACTCCTCGGTTTTTAAATTTGTATTTAATTTGGATTTTTTGAATTTCGTCAGAGATTTGATTTAATATCAGAAGGTGATAAATAATGGTAATGTGTTCTAATTGCCACAAGAGAGTGGCGGTGATCTTCGTAACGAAGGTCGAAAACGGTGAAAAAACCTCTCAAGGGCTTTGCATTAAGTGTGCAAAGGACCTTGGGCTTCCCATCGAGAGCATGATGGGCGATATATACAATAAAATGGGAATTTCTCCCGACCAGCTTGAAAACATGGAGAACGATCTTGCCCAGATGCTCCCACAAGGAGACGAGGACGGCGGTGCGCCTGCGATCGATCTTCCCAAGCTTTTCGGTGACGGTGAATTTCCTAATCTTGGTGAGCTTTTCCAGAAGAAGGACGAGGGAGGAAATATCGTTCCGATTAATCCCAAGGAGAGCAAAAAAGATGCTCCCAAGGGAAACAAACAGCAGGGAAAACAATATAAATTTCTCACCACATACTGTAAAAACCTGACTCAGAGCGCACGCGACGGCAAGCTTGACCGAATTGTAGGACGTGATCGCGAAACTGATAGAGTTATTCAGACTCTTTGTCGCCGTCAGAAGAACAATCCCTGCCTTATCGGTGAACCCGGTGTCGGTAAGACTGCTATCGCAGAAGGACTTGCTATCCGAATTGCTGACGGCAACGTGCCGTACAAGCTTCGCGATAAAGAGATATTTTTGGTCGACCTTACCGCCCTTGTTGCAGGTACGCAGTTCAGAGGTCAGTTTGAGTCGAGAATACTCGGACTTCTTTCCGAGGTCAAGGAACACGGCAGAGCGATCCTCGTTATTGACGAGGTTCATAATATCGTCGGTACGGGTGACGCAGAGGGAAGCGTTAACGCCGCCAATATTCTCAAGCCCGCACTTTCCAGAGGTGAGGTCAGAATTATTGGCGCTACTACCCTCAACGAGTACAGAAAATATATTGAAAAGGATTCGGCGCTTGAAAGAAGATTCCAGCCCGTAACCGTAAACGAGCCTTCTATTTCCGAGGCAGTAGAGATGCTTCGAGGTATAAGTCATTATTACGAGGAGTTCCACAAGATAAGAATTCCCGAGGGCATTCTTGTCCGCGCGGTAACTCTTTCCGAGAGATATATTACCGATAGATATTTGCCCGACAAGGCGATCGACCTACTCGACGAGGCGGCGAGCAAGCTTTCGCTTTCCTCTTCAGAGCTTAACGAATCTCTCGAGATACATGACAAGCTTCTGACTCTCAAATCCGAGCGCGAGGCGTGCGAGGCTACCGCCACTACCGACGATAAAGAAACGCAGAAGAAATACGAAAATATCGCTCGTATCCGTTCCGAGGAAATGAGACTTTCCGAAAGATTGGACGCAATTACGGGAGAGTGCGAAAAGGTAATTCTTACCGAGGAGCATTTAGCAAACGTTATAGAGCTTTGGACAGGAATTCCTGCAACCTCTATCACTGAAAATGAGTTTGCGAGAATAGACAGTCTCTCCGAAAGACTCAAAAAGAAGCTTGTTGGCCAAGACATAGCCGTTGATGCGGTTTCAAGAGCTATCAAGCGCAACAGAGCCGGAATTTCTTATAAGAGAAAGCCTGTTTCATTCATTTTTGCAGGACCTACCGGTGTTGGTAAGACCGAGCTTGTAAAAACACTTGCGGCTGACCTTTTTGACTCGCCGGAGACGCTTATAAGACTTGATATGTCCGAATTTATGGAGAAACATTCGGTTTCCCGTATCATCGGCTCGCCTCCCGGCTACGTGGGTTACGATGACGCGGGTCAGTTGACCGAAAAGATACGTCGTCGCCCCTATTCCGTAGTTCTTTTCGACGAGATAGAGAAGGCGCATCCCGACGTGCTGAATATTCTGCTCCAGATACTCGATGACGGTCGAATTACCGATGCTCACGGCAAGACCGTAAACTTTGAAAACACAGTTATAGTCATGACCACAAATGCAGGCTCGGAGAGCAGAAGCGGCATCGTCGGATTTGCCTCCGATAGCGCAAAGACCGATGCAGACAAGACCGAAAAGGCACTCTCGACCTTCCTCCGACCCGAATTTATCAACCGTGTTGACGAGATCATCACATTCCGCAGTCTCGACGTAAACGACTTTGAAAAGATCGCTCACATCATGCTCTCTCAACTTTCCGAGGTGCTGCAGGAAAAGGGAATCAAGCTTGAATATGATGACGAGGTAGCCAAAACGGTAGCTGTTGGATCGTTCTCTGAAAAATACGGCGCACGAAATATGAGAAGATATATTCAGAAAAATATCGAGGATAAGCTTGCTGAAAAGATCATTTCCGATTATACCGGAGCTATCAAAGGAGCAAAGCTTGCGGTAATCGATGGAGAAATTAACGTTTCTTGTTTGTAAAATCTATTTTGAGGGAGATTACCTGATATGGAAAACTGGCATATTCCCGAACTTAATATATTGGAAAAAAAGTTGAATACCGACCTTTTGGACGGACTTTCCGCGAGAGAGGCAAGAGACAGACTTGAAAAGCAGACCAAACGTCAAGGCGGCAGGGTTAAATCCTTGTTTGTTCCTCGCGCCAGATCGATCTGGTCATCGCTTTTGTCGTTTGTTGCTTCGCCGTTCACAATACTTCTGTTGCTGATGTCTATCCTCACCGCTATCTTTGGAAGAGGACTGCTGGGGGCATCGGTGTTTACCGTTGCTTTGGCGGCGGCGATATTTGGCGGAATAGTTTCCTTGAGAGCGCAACGCAGACTTGAGAGGATGCGCGAATATGCGTCTCCAATGGTGCGCGTGAAGCGCGGTGGAAACCTGTTTCATACCGACGGAAGAAATCTTGTAGTCGGTGACGTTATCGTGCTTGGCACAGGTGACCTTTTGCCCTGCGACGCAAGATTAATTAAGTGTGATACGCTTTTCGTTGACGAGCTTGTTGAAAACAAGGACGGAGACGGCATACTGCGCCGTAGAGTTATGAAGCATTCCGATGCTAAATACACTCCCGAAAGCGGAACGGCAGCGCCCAATGCCGAAAATATGCTTTACGCAGGCAGCGCAGTGATAAAAGGAACTGCCTACGCTTTGGTAGTTGCTATCGGAAGCGATGTCTATCTGTCTGATTTTGTTCCTGATGGAGCATTGGGGGGCAAGGAGGCAGAACCGCAAGCGGTAAAGAGCTTGAAGCCTATCGTGAGCAAAATATCCTTTGTTTGCGCGGCGGCACTTCTGCTCCTGTCTCTGCTTGGTTTCTTGACACTCAACGGCAAGGAAGAATTTATCTGTTATTTCACAATGCTTCTGTCCGCAATTTTTCTTATTACGGGAGAGATGCTCACATTCATTGGAAAAGAGATATTTTCTTCTTACATAACAAGGCTTTCGATCACTAAAAGTGAGAAGCGTAAAAAGGACAATTCTGCCGCGATCAGAAACGTTAAATCTATTGATAAGCTGACAGAGATCACAGATCTTGTCCTCTTCGGAACGTCGGGACTTTATAAAGGAGTCTTTGAGGTAGGCTCATCGTACCTCTCCGGAAATGCAGTAAATGAGCTTGCAACCGACGAACAGGATGCTGAAATTTTACTGTCCTATATAAACACCTATGTCAAAGCACAGCGCGACGGCGGTGGAGATAGTGACTTTAATCTCGATGGAATAACCGAAGCATTGTACGCTCATCTGCATTCTTGCGGATTTGACTTCAGCGGTGCGGCGTTGGCAACAAAATCTTTGTATTTTGCTAACGATATAAAGACCGGATATGGTTTTGCCTGCGCTGAGACCGAAAGCTCAATATACCGTGTATTACTAACTCTTGACGAAAAAGCACTCAAGCTTTGTGGTGGCATTAGAATTGACGGGAAAGTCAGAGATATAAATTCCAACGACGTCGAAAATATTAAGGCGTTTGCAAAAGCTGCCGATCAGAATAATTCAAGATGCATACTTTGCATTTCCGAGTCGGATGGAATGACTGTTTTCGAGGGCGCGGTTAACATCTACCAGACTGCAGACAAAGAGATAGAAAATGTTGTCAAGGACATGAACCGCTTTGGCATCACGACTACCGTATTGCTTCCATATGAGGACACCCGGACCGTGCGCTTGGTGACGTCTCAAAATTTCAAGAGAATATTTACAAAGAACATTGCATTTGCATCGGATTTCCATAAAATCGGGAAGAAGATATCTGACGAAATCGGCTCGTACAGTGCCTACGTCGGATTTAGCGCCGACGAACACGCGCAACTTATTTCTGCCATGAGAGACAAGGGTGCGAGAGTATTGTCCTTTGGTGTTTCAAATGAATTTAATGAGATAATGGCAAAGAGCGATATAGTTGCTACCTGTGACGTTATCAGATATTCCGCGGAAAAACACAGAGAGTCGGTTTATGAGAGAATACCCGCAGAGGGAAGAGACACAAACGTAAGAGCTTCCCAGCAGACCCGTCTCTTATCTAAAGTGATAGTAAAAAGGTCTTACGAAAACGGCGGCGGTGTCTACTCGTTGTTTAAGGCGATAAGAATGGCACGAGGCGCTTACGTATCGGTGGCGCAATCAATACTTTTATTCACACTGCTTTTTGCAAATCTGCTTACATTCTGCGCTATGAGCGTGATCACCGGA
This sequence comes from Eubacteriales bacterium, assembly GCA_045638125.1. Lineage (GTDB taxonomy): Bacteria > Bacillota > Clostridia > Oscillospirales > CAG-272 > SVTX01. The sequence goes on from JAZUAS010000013.1 coordinate 24,898, forward strand.
AATATCCTGCTTGATCCGTTCCAAACTGTTTCGCTTGCAGCTGTATTTGCATTCTTGGCTGCAACGGTATTCTCCGATTCCGAGCAAAAGCTCGACGTCATTTCGGTAAACAGAGAGTATACAAAGTATCCGTATATGCTTTTGAAGTCTCGACTTCACGTCATTATTTCAAGAATGTCTGTGGCGTTTGTCACCGCCTTGATCGTAAAAATACTCGACTTGTTCGGTGTTTTCGGTGAATCGCCCGCGTATACGCTTCCTATATATATTTGTTTGCTCTTGACTATGTGCTTTGAGGTGTTGATCATAAATTCCAAGCACACCAAAAAGGGTGAGGGAAGAAGCTACACTTGGCTTAAGGTGATCATCTCTTACGCAATTCTGCTTGGATTTAGTGCTATATCCACGCAAGATCCGTTTATAGGCGAGTTCTTTAAGAACGGTTTTGGCTCCTTCGAATATCTCATAATCCCCGGATATTTGGTACTTTACGGTATTGCGATTTTGGTGTGTCACATTATCAATAAAAACAGAAATAATATCTGATAAGTTGCATATACATTGATTGAAAGGCTGTCGTGTTTTCGGCAGCCTTGATTTTTAAGGAGGTGTATGCAATATATGAAGAGAGTAAGCACCGCGGAAATGCGCGAGCTTGAAGTGATCAATCTGTGCGGTGGGGAAAGACTGGGATATCCCTGTGATTTCGAAATAGACCTTGAGGACGGAAGGATATTGGCTCTGATCGTGCGAGATAGAGCAGGATTCAACTTTTTCTCGAAAAAAGAGGAGTTCATAATACCTTGGTGTAATATTGAATGCATAGGCGAGGATGCAATTCTGGTAAAACTCACACCGTCAGATCTAAATTCGTGTTGTTGTTCGACCAAAATGGGCCGAAAAGGCAAAAAAGTCCGATAAAATTGTAAATAATATGTAAACATTGATTTTTGCACTTGAAAAAAATGACTTATTATGTTATAATTTATAACGCTGTGCAAAAAGCACGGTAAATATTATATCACACACACAGTACCACGTCTGCGATGTCGGTGTCTCCTTCAAAATCCTTGAAAAGCAAGGGGATTGCATCGCCAAAGCTACTGTGGTGGAAAAAACCGAAGGAGGACATTATTATGTCTATTATTTCTATCAAGCAGTTGCTTGAAGCAGGTGTTCATTTCGGACACCACACCAGAAGATGGAATCCTAAGATGCAGGAGTACATTTTCACTGAGAGAAACGGCATCTACATCATCGACCTTCAGAAGACCGCAAAGAAGTTTGAGGAAGCTTACATGTTCGTTCGCGAGCTTTCCGCAAACGGTGGTAACGTTCTTTTCGTAGGTACTAAGAAGCAGGCTGCAGTAGCTATCAAGGAAGAGGCTGCACGTTGCGGACAGTACTATGTAAACGTTCGTTGGCCCGGCGGTATGATGACCAACTTCAAGACCATCAAGAGATCTATCGCACGTCTCAACAGCCTTAACAAGATGGCTGAGGACGGTACGTTCGATATGCTCCCCAAGAAGGAAGTTGCTAAGCTCCAGAAGGAGATCTTCGACCTCGAGAAGAACCTCGGCGGTATCAAGACCATGGAACAGCTTCCCGACGCAATCTTCATCGTTGACCCCCGCAAGGAAAAGAACGCAGTTCTCGAGGCTAAGAAGCTCGGTATCCCCGTAATTGCTATCGTTGATACAAACTGTGATCCTGACGATGCTGACTACGTTATCCCCGGTAACGACGACGCTATCCGCGCAATCAAGCTCATCTCCTCCGTAATCGCAGACGCGATCATCGAGGGCAAGCAGGGCGAGACCACCGCAGAGGCAGTTGAAGAGAAGACTGAGGCTGAGAACGAAGAGGCTTAATTTAAGCTGAAAAACAGCGGTTGTTAAGCTAAACTTATCAACCGCTTTATTTTGAGAAAAATAATTCGTAAAATATAAGAAAGGAATTTTCCAAAATGGCTACTATTACAGCAAAAGACGTTGCTGCTCTCAGAGCAAAGACCGGTATCGGTATGATGGAGTGCAAGAAGGCACTCGTTGAGGCAGACGGTGATATGGACGCTGCCATCAAGCTTCTTCGTGAGAAGGGTGAGCTTAAGGCAGAGACAAAGATGGCAACCAGAATTGCAGCAGACGGTATCGTTGACGTTCTCACAGAGAATGGCAAGACCGCTATCGTTGAGGTTAACACCGAGACCGACTTCGTTGCAAAGAACGACACCTTCAAGGCATTCGTTAAGAACCTTCTTAAGAGCATTATCGCTAACAATCCCGCAGACGTTGAGGCACTTCTCGCTTCCGACTACGAGGGTGTTACCGTTGACGCAAAGCTCAAGGAGCTTATTTTCCAGATCGGTGAGAAGATCACAATCCGCCGTTTCGCAGTAGTTGATGGCGTAACCAGCACCTACATTCACGGTCTTGGTTCTATCGGTGTTATCGTTAAGTTCGATACCGACTGTGCAGACAACGCTGATTTCGCAGAGTTCGCAAAGAACATCGCACTTCAGGTTGTTGCATATCCCACTCCTTACCTCGACAGAGACGCAGTTCCTGCATCCGTAATCGAGAGTGAGAAGAACATCATCAAGGCTCAGCTCGCTAACGACCCCAAGATGGCTAACAAGCCCGAAAAGGTTCTTGACGGCATCGTAATGGGTAAGCTTGGCAAGTTCTATGAGAACAACTGCCTTGTTGATATGGAGTACGTTAAGGCAGAGGATCACGAGACCGTTGCTAAGTACGTTGCTAACACCGCTAAGGCTATGGGCGGCTCCATTAAGATCGTATCCTTCGTTCGTTTCGAAAAGGGTGAGGGTATCGAGAAGAAGCAGGAAGACTACGCAGCAGAGATCGCAAAGCTCTCCGGCGTAAAGCAGTAATTCATTGCTAAATAAAAAATACGGTCGGTATATCCGATCGTATTTTTTTGTTTTCTCTTGAAAATTGACCTGCCTTGTGTTATAATGTAAATATCTAATATTTATCAAGGAAATTATTATGAATGAAACGAAATTTATGCTTGAAGCAATAAATGAAGCAAATATTGCGGCATGCGAGGGCGAGGTGCCCGTGGGCGCGGTGATAGTCAAGGATGGCAAGATTATCGCCTCAGCGAGAAATAATCGTGAGCAGACAGGCGACGCAACCGGTCACGCAGAGCTTTTGGCAATACGCGAGGCGTGTCGAGTTCTTGGAGGTTGGCATCTTGAAAATTGCGAGCTTTACGTCACTCTTGAGCCTTGTCCCATGTGTATGGGCGCGATCATCAACTCGCGTATTGGAAAGGTAACGTTCGGTGCAAAGGATGCAAAGGCAGGAGCATGCGGTAGTGTCCTTGATATGCGCTCATATCCGCTTAATCATAAGCCAATTGTAAAACACGGAGTATTAAAGGAAGAGTGCGCTTCTGTTTTGAAAGACTTTTTCGAGAAAAAACGAGGTAACAGATGAGAAAACTTCTTATAACCGGTTTTGAGCCTTTTGGAGGCGAGAATAAAAATCCTTCATGGGATGCTTTGAAGCTTATCCCAGATCAAATAGCAGATTTTGACCTTATAAAGCTTGAAATTCCCGTTGTTTTCGGACTGTCGGCAAAAAAAGTAATTAATAAAGCCGAAGAAATTGGTGCAGATGTTATTCTTTGCATAGGTCAAGCGGGCGGCAGAGATGCTATAACGCCCGAAATGATCGGGATAAATCTCCGTTTTGCGCGCATCCCGGATAATAAGGGCAACGAACCGAGAGATGAGAAGATCTTGGAAAGTGGTGAGAATGCATATTTTACCACGATACCTGCAAGAAAAATTTCAGAGGAGATAACAAAGAGGGGGATTCCATCTAAAGTATCATACTCTGCCGGAGCTTACGTCTGCAACGATGTGATATATTCCTTGCTCGATCATTTCAAAGCAACCGACGTAAAGGTGGGTTTCATTCACGTTCCCTATTCGGTTGAACAGAATAAAGAACCCTCAATGAAGCTTGAAGATATTGCAACCGCAATTATTACCGCCATTGAAGCAATATAATAAATAAAAAGGGAATGATAAGCATTTTCGCTATCATTCCCTTAATTTTAATGTGCGCCGCAGATAAAGTTTTCTTCTATCAGACATCCTATCGGGCAAGCCTTTGCGCATTCGCCACAACCGATACATTTGTCATAATCGATCACAGCGAGATTGTGTTCTACGCTTATCGCTCCGTGAGTGCATGCTTTAGCACACTTACCGCAGGCAATACAACCGTTTGTGCAAGCCTTTCGGGTAACGGCGCCCTTGTCGTGATTGGAACAGAGTACCGCTACTCTGGAGGTGTCCTCGATCAATTTGATAATGCCATTGGGGCAGGCACGAGAGCACATTCCGCATCCGATACAGCTTGTAGGATCAACCTTCGCAACGCCGTTTTCAACTGTAATCGCGTTTCTGGGGCATACCTTTTGGCAATCTCCGTATCCGAGGCAGGCAAATGTGCAGAATTTGTCGCCGTTATAGGTCATGTTGGCGATGTGGCAGCTTTTTTCGCCTTGATAATCAAATTTTCTCTTTGAAACGTCGCAATTTCCGTTGCAGGCAACGTATGCTACCTTTTCTACAACGTTCTCTGCTTCAACACCCATGATTTCAGCTATCTGCTTCGCAGCTCCGTCTCCACCGGGAACGCAGGCGTTAGTAACGTCACATTCGCCCTTTGAGAGGGCTTTGGCATATCCGTCACAACCGCTAAAGCCGCACGCTCCGCAGTTGGCACCGGGCAAGCAATCTCGTATTGCCAGATATTTCTCATCCTCCTTGACCGCAAATAGCGAGGATGAAAGAACCAGAATAAATCCGCATACAGCCGCAATATCGAAGCAAATGAGCACGGGCAATAATATCTTCAAAAATTCCATAGAATCAGCCTCCAATCATCCGAGTATGCCTTCGATAACGCCCGAGAAGCCGTAAAAGGACATCGCTACGATAGACGCGGCGATAAGCGTGGTGGGGAGACCCTTGAATGCCTTGGGCGCGGGACAATTTTCGATTTTCGAACGAACGCCCGCAAAAAGAACCATAGCTAAAAGAAATCCAAGTCCGACTCCAAGCGAGGAGACCATTGACTGCACAAAATTGTATCCGTCAGTTATGTTGTTGAGCGCAACACCAAGTACTGCGCAGTTAGTTGTAATAAGGGGAAGATATACGCCCAGAGCCTTGAAAAGCGAGGGGATAAACTTCTTCAATATAATCTCAACAAACTGAACGAGAGTCGCAATTACGAGAATAAATACGATCGTTTGCAAATAAGCAAAACCGTAGGGCTCAAGAATAAGGTAGTAGATAGGCCACGTTGCAGCCGATGCTACCAGCATTACAAATGTAACTGCAACGCCCATACCAACTGCTTGATTGGTTTTTTTGGATACGCCAAGGAAAGGACATATTCCGAGGAACTGTTGAAGAACGTAGTTATTTATAAGAACTCCGCCCATCATAATGAGGATCAATGCTTTAATTTCCGTCATTTCGCAGTATCCTCCTTTACTGTGTTGTCATCACCGCCGCAAGAGGTCTTGTTACAAAGATGAGCGGTAGGGCAATTATCACATGAAAAAGATTTTTTCTGAACTCCGCCTTTCTTTGCGGTGATCTTGTTCATAACCGCGATAACAATACCGAATACAAGATAACCTCCCGGCGCTTGAGTAAGAATCGGAATTGCAAATCTGTCCATAAAGGGAATCGCAATTCCTGCAAAGCTTCCGTTGCCGAGGACTTCTCGGACGGTAGCCATGCAAAGGAGCGCCAGTAAAAATCCAATGCCCATTCCCAAGCCGTCAAAAACCGAATCAACAACAGGGTTTTTACGGGCAAACATTTCGGCTCTGCCGAGAATGATGCAGTTAACAACGATTAATGCAAGGTAAACACCAAGGCTATCGTAGATACTTGGGAGATATGCGTGCATCAGCATTTCCAGAACGGTAACAAATCCTGCAATAATAACGATATAGCAGGGGATTCTGACCTTGTCGGGAATCAACTTTCTCAAAGCAGAGATAACCGCGTTTGAGCAGACAAGCACAAATGTTGCCGCAAGACCCATAGAAATAGCCGAAATGACGTCTCTTGTGGTTGCCAAAGTGGGACAGGTTCCAAGCACGAGGATCAAAACGGGATTCTCTGTTATAATACCTCTGAGGAGGATAGCAAGCTTATTATTTTTCATTACTTTCCTCCTTTGTGAGATGCTCAAACGCATCTAAAGCGTCCTTGATAGCGTTTGAATAAGCCGCAGACGTCTTGGTTGAACCCGAAACGATCTCGGGAGCGAAGTTTGAACTGTCCATGCCAATAAAACTACCACCAAGAGTGCCCTCAACCTTATTTGTTTCGTTTGAGGTGATACATTTTGCGCCAACGATCTTGCCTTCGGGGGAGACTCCGCACATAATTACAAGACCAGATTTGAAGCCTCTTACCTCCATCTGGAAGACGTAGCCGCCGTTTTCCTCTGTGTAAACGGCAACGATTGATTCGGCAAGCTCCTCAGAAAGACTTTCGTTCGGAATCTTTGCAAAGCCTTTTCCTTCCGGATATACCTCGCTGAGGTTATTTTGCACCTTTTCTTCTTCGATCCGCTTGATTTCCGGAGCAGTCACCATATTGACCGCTGCCATAAGCAGAGCAACAACAGTACATATAACAATAATTATGATTGCAGGGTAAAGCTTACTTTTCATTCTTTACACCTCCAATCGGCTTTGGAACGCCTATTTTCTCAAGATAAGGAGTAAGAATATTCATCAAAAGTATTGCAAACGAGACGCCCTCGGGGTAGCTTCCAAAAATTCGGATAAGTACAGTAATTATTCCGCATCCGAGTGCGAAAATGATTTTTCCGACTTTATTGATAGGCGAGGTAACGTAATCGGTTGCCATAAATATTGCGCCTATAAGCAGACCGCCGCCAAGCGTATGATAGAGCGCAAAGGTCAGATCTTGCTTGAAAATAAGGGTGATTACAAAAACGGTTGCAACGTAGATCACCGGAGTTTCCCATGAGATCACTCGTCTTATCAGCAGGTAAACAAATCCGACTACAAGTGCGATCGCGCAGGTTTCACCAATCGCACCGCCGCGATTGCCGATAAGCATATCTGTAAGAGAGGGAAGTACACCGTTGCTGCCGCTTATAACCTCTAGAGGAGTTGCGCTTGAGACAAGCTCGGCGGAAGCGAAGTTTGTTGCAACGCCGCCTGCAAATGAACCACCGAATGCTATTAAAAGGAAGACTCTCGCGGTGATAGCAGGATTAGTGAAGTTGCATCCCAGACCGCCAAAAAGACATTTCACTACAACGATAGCGAATACCGATCCAACGATACAGTGCCATATACTGGCAGAAGCGGGCAGGCTGAGCGCTAATAAAAGTCCGGTAACTATTGCGCTGAGGTCACCCACGGTCTGCTTCTTTTTGCATATTACGTTGAAAATAAACTCCGAGAAAACAGATGAACCCACGCAAACACTTAAAATAATTACTGCTTTCCATCCAAAAAAGACGATTGCCGCAATAGTTGCAGGCATCAACGCAAGGATAACGTCACGCATTATCCCTTTAGTAGTTGTCTTGCCGTGAAAATGAGGCGATGTGGAAACTATTAACTTATCATTCATTTCGACACCTCTCATTTCTTTAACTTGGCAAGATGAGCCAGATGGTTTCGAAGCTCGGCTTTGCCTATTCTGTTATTTTGCACCAGAGGTCTGTTAGCAGGGCAGGAATAGGAGCAGCATCCGCATTCCATACAAAGCATAATCATATTTTTCTGGAGCATAGCTATTCTCTCATCCTTGTTTTCGGTCTCGATCGCCTTTGAAAAGGTTACTGCAGACAGTCTCAAGGGGCAGGAGCGCTCACATCTTCCGCAATGTATGCAGGCAGTGGGCTCGGACAAAATAGAGTCCTTTACGTTAAATGCAGTTATACCGCCCGTAGTTTTAATAGTAGGCTCGTCAAGAGATGCGGCAGGGATTCCCATCATCGGTCCACCGTAAAGAACCTTGCCGGGAGTATCCTTGAATCCGCCCGCAAATTCAATTATTTCACGGAAGGATACACCGATAGGTGCGATAACGTTTTTAGGGCTTGCAACGGCAGACCCGTCAACAGTCACGCGTCTTGAAATGAGTGGCTCACCCGTATGTACGTATTTTGCAAGGAGTGCAAGAGTGGTTACGTTCATGACGATAACACCAACGTCAGCGGGAAGCTTGCCCTCGGGAATAACTCTCTTTGTTGTGTTGAAAATAATTACCTTTTCGCCGCCCTGAGGATATGTGTCGGGAAGCTTGACAACTCTTACATTTTTCTTGTCCGAGAGAAGTCGGGACATATTGTTGATACATTCTGGCTTGTTTTCTTCAATACCAATTATTATCTCCTTAACCGACTCTGCGTATTGAAGCAAAAGGTCAATGCCTCGGCACACCCATTCGCCGTCATAGAGCATTGTGTGAGTGTCACTGGTGATATACGGCTCACACTCGGCACCGTTAATTATAATAGTATCAATAGCGCCTTTTTTCAAAGCATCGAGCTTGACAGAAACAGGGAATCCGGCACCTCCAAGTCCAACGAGACCTGAGTTGCGCGCCGCCAAGATCAGTCCATCAAGATCATTAATTTCCGGAGGAGCAATATCCTCACATTTCGTCATTGTTCCATCACTTACTATTCTTATAGCAGGAACTATCCTTCCATCAGATCGAAGATAGTCCTCGATCTTCGATACCTTTCCGGAAATAGAGGCATATATCGGGGAGGAAACGTATCCGTTTGCCTCTGCAATTTTCTGCCCAACCTTTACTTCATCTCTAACGGAAACTAATATTTCCGCAGGCGCGCCGATATGCTGTGAAAGTGGCAACAGAACCTCTTTTGCATCCGGCATGATAGAAGACGGAGTGTTTGCCGTGTTTTTAAAATGGGGAATATGAGTGTTTCCCATTTTTTTTAGTCCGAACATAATATCCTTTCCGATTTAGTCGCTACACACAGAAAACGCAAAAGCGAGCCCACCTTTCGATATGCCCGCGAAACATGAAATAGCAAACTAAGATCTCCAAGTATTTCATGAGTGTATTATACAACATAAACGTGAAAAAGTCAACGAATAATTAGGTGTTTTTGCACAAAACAAAAGTTAATTTTTGTCTTATACATGTTAAATTATCAACAAAGATATAAAAAGAAGAAGCCCTAAACTAAGGCTTCTTCAATATACTAATTTGGCTGAATTTATAAATGTATGTGATATGGAAGACCATCAACGTAAAAGGGAGGAAGCTCTCCTTGGATAAGAGGACGGGCGTAATCAAGGAAAGGACGAAGCATATCGGTGTGATCATCATTTATCCACTCTATCGGTATCTTTTTTTCCAAATTAGCGATCTTGGATATTTCGACTATTCCGGTCGTCCATTGATACGGTTGATCTGAAATACGAACAAGGGTGACTGCAACTCCGCTTCGACCGTTCGCAGCAGCAAGAACTGCTGCTCCGCCTACCTGATAGGCCTCGGTAATATCAGTACGGCTTGTCAAATGACCACAGCAACGCTGGAGAGTTGACAGCTCGATTGCTCTTGTCTTTGTATCAAGCGCCTTGGCACATTCGTTGGCAAGATATCTTGCGGTTCCTGTAAGCTTTTTATGGCCGAATGAGTCAATGTCTCTGACATTATCCGAAAGCTCACAAACATATCTGCCATCGGGTAGCTTAACGCCCTCGGATACCGCGACAACTATGCTTTTTTTATTTTTCTGCATATTTGCGATTTTTTTGATAAAACCTTCTACCGTAAAGGGGATCTCGGGAAGACAGATAAGATCAACTCCGTCACAGTCCTCGCCCCTTGCAAGTGCGCTTGCAGCAGTAAGCCATCCGGCGTTTCTTCCCATTATTTCAACAATAGTTACGTAATTAACTCCATAAACGGTAGCATCTTGGATTATTTCTTTCATTACAGTGGCAACGAATTTCGCGGCACTTCCGTAACCGGGAGTATGGTCGGTTACCATAAGGTCATTATCAATAGTTTTCGGAACTCCCACAAAACGTATATTACTTCCGATGCTCTTTGCATATTCGGAGAGCTTGCCTATCGTATCCATACTGTCATTTCCGCCAATATAGAAAAAACACTCTATATTGTACTTTTCCAAAATGCTGAATATCGTTTTGTATTCATCGTCGCTTTCGCTAAAATTCTTAAGCTTATATCTGCAGCTTCCGAGAAATGAAGATGGAGTTCTTTTTAAAATCTCAATGTTTATATCTTGATCAAACATAAGATTCAATTCAACAAGATTTTCTTGAAGAAGGCCTGCAATACCGTTTTTCATGCCGTAAACTTTTTTTGCTCCCGCCTTAATTGCAGCTTGATACACTCCTGTGAGACTTGCATTGATAACCGCGGTGGGACCGCCTGATTGTCCAACGATAACGTTCATAAAGCTTCTCCTTACATTTTTTTTACATTATATCACATTTAAATCAACAAGTCAAGTGTTTAGTTAAAATTTGGACTTTTCACTCTCAAACACTCTCTCAGTTAAATAATATATAAAATTGACTACTCGTATGCCTATAATTCAAACTAAATTTAATTATTAAAGGGCGGAATCTTCATGAAAGAAGATTCCACCCTTGTGTAGATATTAAAGATCAAGCCTTAAGTCTTGCTTCAAGAGCAGCAAGCTCGTCGTACATGGTCTGAGGAACTCTTGCGCCAACCTGAGCGTAGAATGCCTTAATGTTCTCAACGTCCTCAAGCCAAGAAGCCTTATCAACGGTAAGAAGCTCCTTGATTGTGTCGAGAGTAACGTCGGAGAGACCCTCAATGCAGATGTCCTCCGCCTTGGGAATATAACCGATGGGAGTGATGTCAGCATCAACCTTACCCTCGCAACGAGCAAGGATCCACATAAGAACTCTCATGTTGTCACCAAAGCCGGGCCAGATGAAGTTGCCGTCAGCATCGGTACGGAACCAGTTAACGTGGAAGATCTTGGGAGCGTTGGGAATGGTAGTACCCATCTTGAGCCAGTGTGCCCAGTAGTCACCCATATCGTAGCCTACGAAGGGTCTCATAGCCATGGGGTCACGGCGAACTACGCCGACAGCTCCTGCTGCCGCAGCGGTAGTCTCGGAAGCCATGAT
>JAZUAS010000014.1:0-4471 GCA_045638125.1 Eubacteriales bacterium
TTTGGGACGGGGTCGAGGACAACTACGGCTTCACTCCCCCCCACGATATTCTCGGCAAAAAAATCAAAGAATATCTCCCCTCGGGCGAGATAGGCAATAAATATTACGAGCTTATGAAGGCAAGCTGGGATATTCTCGACAAGCATCCCATTAACGAAGCTCGCTGCGCACGCGGTCTGAAGCCCGCAAACTCTATCTGGTTTTGGAGCCCCGGCAAAAAGCCCGCACTCCCCTCCTTTAAGGAAAAGTGGGGACTTGAGGGCGCGGTCATCTCCGCAGTTGACCTTATCAAGGGAATCGGTCTTTGCGCGGGAATGAAATCTATCGACGTTGAGGGTGCTACCGGCAACGTACATACCAATTACGACGGCAAGGCGCAGGCAGCTATCGAAGCGTTTAAGAATGGCATCGACTACGTTTACGTCCACGTTGAAGGCCCCGACGAGTGCGGTCACAGAGCCGAGACCGAGAACAAGGTGCTTTCCATCTCTCTTATCGACGAAAAAATTCTCGCCCCCATTTACGAATATCTGAAAAATTGCGGTGACGATTTCAAAATAGCAATTCTCCCAGATCATCCCACTCCTATCGCTCTCCGCACTCACACTATGGACGCAGTTCCCTATATGCTCTACGCCTCCAAGGAAGAAAAGACGGGAGTTGCGTGCTTCTCCGAAGCAAGCGCCGCCGCAACGGGACGTTACGTCTCTGCCGGTCACACTCTCATGGAGAGATTTATCGAAAAATAAATTTTAAGAGGTAGTTTTATGAACAACCAACCCGAAAACAATATCTCCGAAAACGAGACGGGCAACCTCACGTCAAAAGCCGATGTATCCGAGGCAGGATCTGAGATCGTCGACACTGCACTTGAAAATTCCGAACAGGTTGAAGAGATGTCCGAGACCGAGGCGACACAAGAAAGTGCAGATGGTGAAAATAGCAAGCCCGACGTCTCCGGCGTACTGAAATCGCTTTTTGATTACGTGGAGATATTTGCTTTTTCAGTCCTTGCAGTTCTGCTTATATTTACGTTCTGTTTCCGTCTTTGCAGGGTGGACGGACAATCTATGAACCACACCCTTGAGCACGGGGAGATGCTTATTACCACTAATCTCTTTTATGAGCCGAAGCCGGGCGACGTGATCGTTTTTCATCTGTCCAACAATCATTTCACCCAGCCCCTTGTTAAGCGCGTTATCGCAACCGAGGGTCAGACTGTCGAGATCAACTTCACAACCGGAGTTGTCAGCGTCGACGGAGTAACTCTCACGGAGGACTATATTTTCGTTGACGGCGGAGCATACGACATTCGCTCCGAATTTGACAGGCAATATCTCGTCACCGACGAGGACGGAAGCATCAAATTTATTGCAACCGTGCCCGAGGGCAAGGTGTTTGCTATGGGAGATAACCGTAATCACTCAACTGATTCACGCGCAGTCAGCGTAGGATTTGTTGACGAAAACTGCATACTCGGCAAGGCGCTTGTCCGTATATCCCCCTTTTCACTTTTTAATTAACGACCAAATATTAGTTTCCGAAAGGAGATAATTATGCCATCTGATCAGATACAGTGGTTTCCCGGGCACATGGCGAAAACGAGACGATTGATCTCGGAGAACCTCAAAAACGTTGACGTTGTAATTGAAATTCTTGACGCGCGTATTCCCTATTCGTCCAGAAACCCCGAAATCACAAAATTAATAGAAAACAAGCCCTCGTTGATAATACTCAACAAGGCAAATCTTGCCGACCCCGTCCAGAATAAGCTCTGGCAGGGGCATTACAGCACTGACAAGACCGCCTGCATCCTCGTAGATTGTCTTACGGGCGAGGGACTGAATAAGATCCTCCCCGCTATTCGTGAATTGCTCAAAGAGAAGCTTGAGCGCTATGAAAACAAGGGTATGAACCGCCGCATCTTCGCTATGGTGCTGGGAATTCCCAACGTGGGTAAGTCAACTCTTATCAATAAGCTCTCGGGCAACAAAAAGGCGAAGGTTGAAAACCGCCCCGGTGTAACCCGTGATAAGCAGTGGTTCTCCACCGGTATAGGACTTGATATTATGGACATGCCCGGTATCCTCTGGCCCAAATTCGAGGACAGAACCGTTGGCGAAAATCTTGCATTGACAGGCGCTATCAAGGACGACGTAGTTCTTATAGAAGAACTTGCGATGGCCTATTGCAACCGAATGAAGAATCTCTACCCCGAGCTTTTGGCTACCCGATACAAGCTGGGCGAGGCCGATACCTTCACCGATATGAGCGACTACGACCTTCTCTGCTATATTGGTAAAAAGCGTGGATTTCTCATTTCGGGCGGCGAGATCAATACCGAGCGAACCGCCGATATGCTTCTCGACGAGTTTAGAGCCGCGAAATTAGGTAGAATTACGTTAGATAGAATTTGAAAGAGGTATTATTATGCCTGATTACACAATAGAACAAGAGCTTCACGAAAAAGGCTACACCTACGTATGCGGAATCGACGAGGCAGGTCGAGGCCCGCTCTGCGGCCCCGTCTTTGCCGCCGCCTGTATTCTGCCCGACGGTCTTTATATCGAGGGGCTCAACGATTCAAAAAAGCTGACCGAAAAGAAGCGCGAAAAGCTTTTCGATGTCATCCGCGAGAACGCTATCGCCTATTGCATAGCATCGGCAAGCGTTGAGGAGATCGATGAATTAAACATACTTGAAGCAGACCTTTTGGCTATGCGACGCGCCATCGACGGTCTTTCGGTAAAAGCCGATTTCGCCATTATCGACGGCAATATCGCTCGCGATTTCCAGATCCCAGCCATGGCAGTAGTCAAGGGCGACGCCACCAGCATGAGCATCGCTGCGGCGTCTATTCTTGCAAAGGTCGCCCGTGACCGCATTTGCATCGACCTCGACCGCGATTATCCCCATTACGGCATCGCACAGCACAAGGGCTACGGCACAAAAGCGCACATGGACGCGCTCCGTGAGTTTGGCCCATCGCCCATACACAGAAAGAAATTCATTCGTTTTTTAAACGAGGATAAGTAATTATGCCTGATACCGAAAAGCAAATTGTAGGTCGTCTCGGCGAGGATCTTGCCGCTGACTTCCTTGAGAAAAATGGCTACCGTATCATCCGTCGCAATCAGCGATTTGGAAAAAACGAGCTTGACATCGTCTGCGAGGACGACGAATATATCGTTTTTGTCGAGGTTAAGACACGAAGCTGTCTTTACCCCGAGTCGGGTGACTTTGGCTCACCCGGTCGAGCCGTGGACGAGGGAAAGCGCAAAAACACCGTAAAGGCGGCACGCGATTACCTTGGGAAAAATTACATAAACAAGCAACCGCGAATCGACGTAATCGAGGTCTATCTGCTCGAACAAAAATCCGAGTTTAAGACCCCTACAGTGTTGCAAATAAATCACATCCGCAACGCATTTGATGCAAGAGGCAGAAAGTTGCATTGAAAACCAAAACACACACATAAAGCAAAGGAACCAGTACCATGAACTACACAAGCACAAGAGGACGCTCGGGCGAAAATCGCTCGGCGGCAGAAATCATCAAGCAGGGACTTGCTCTCGACGGCGGTCTTTTCATCCCCGAAAGCATTCCCGCCCTCACTGAGGACGACATCAAGGCACTCTCCAAGATGTCCTACCCCGAAAGAGCGGCAACCATCCTCTCAAAATATCTCTCCGACTACACCTACGAGGAGCTTCTTTCCGACTGCGAAAAGGCTTACTGTGAAAATAGCTTTCCCGGTGGCGCGGCGCCTCTCGTAAAGGCTCGCGACGGCGTTTACTCTCTTGAGCTTTGGCACGGCCCTACCGCCGCATTCAAGGATATGGCTCTCCAGATAATGCCCCGTCTGCTCTCCCGCGCCCTCGCAAAGACGGGTGAGGAGCGCACTGCCCTCATTCTCGTTGCTACCTCGGGCGACACCGGTAAGGCGGCACTTGAAGGATATAAGGACGTCGACGGCATTAAAATGATGGTGTTCTACCCTGTGGACGGCGTAAGCCGCGTGCAGAAGATGCAGATGGCGACCCAGACAGGCTCTAACGTTGACGTTGTGGCTATCCGCGGCAACTTCGACGATGCCCAGAGCGGCGTTAAGAAGATATTCTCCGACAACGAGGCAGTTGCTTTCCTTGACGAGAACGGACACTTCTTCTCCAGCGCAAACTCTATCAACTGGGGCAGACTCGCTCCCCAGATCGTTTACTACGTTTCCGCTTACTGCGACCTTCTCAACGACAGAACGATCAAGTACGGCGACAAGATCAACGTCTGCGTTCCCACGGGTAACTTCGGTAACATCTTTGCGGCGTACCTTGCCAAGCTTATGGGACTTCCCTTGGGCAAGCTGATCTGCGCATCTAACAAAAACAACATCCTCACCGATTTCTTGAACACCGGCGTATATGACAGAAACCGCGCCTTCCACCTCACCATGTCCCCCTCTATGGACATTCTT
>JAZUAS010000015.1:0-6420 GCA_045638125.1 Eubacteriales bacterium
GTTCATCGTTGAAAGCGGAACCGCAAAGTACGTTTGCCGTATTATCGACAGTGAGGGCAACAAGAAGGAGATAGAGTACACCACTTCGGATCTGACTGAAAGCACCGGTCACAGAGGCGCGGCAGAAGGCTTCGGACTTGACCCCGACACCGCTCTGTTGAACGGATCATTCAGCAAAGCTCTTGATCTTACAGGATATGAAGAACAGACGGTTACCGTTGAGGTTTATTCAATAACCAACGACGGCACTAAGGTTCTGTGTGCAACATTGAATAACGTTACGGTTGCTGCTGCAGTTGAAGATGAAGAAGGCTCTGGAACTGAAGAAGGTTCTGACGCTGAAGAAGGCTCTGACGCTGAAGAAGGTTCTGACGCTGCTGAATAATATCGGCTAAAAGCAATCATACAAAAGTAAAAATTACATAATTTTTCAAGGCTACCGCCACGGCGGTAGCCTTTTTTATGCTTTTAAAGCGAAAAATTCGACCCTGTTGCGGCTTTCCCGGGAGAAAATTGCGTTTTCGGCGAGCGTTCAAGCCCTTCAAGGGCGTTTATTGTCGCTATCGCCGCTCTTCCGCCCGAGGCGGCGATAGGCAGTCCACCGGGACACTGTTGCCATTGAGTTGCCAGAATCACGTTGGAAAGTCCCTTTATTCGGTTGCTTTTGCGTGAGGGGATTGCCTTTGAGGGCAATATAAAGCTCATATAAGAGCCGATCTGCGAGTCGGTGTAACGGTGATAGGTGGCAGGTGTCCAGATGTCGAGAAGCTTTAAGTCTCCGTCAAGCTCGGGAAGATTTTTTTGAATAAGCCTTTGTGCAATATCAGCAAACCTTTGCTTGGCTTTATCGTATGCGGCTTTGTCCTGCTTTTGAAGACGAATAAATTCAAGAGAGCGGCTTTCGTCGCAAAATGCCATAGCTTGAATTACCGTTTCACCATCGGGAGCGTAGCTTTTCTCGTGAGAAAATTCTCGAAGCACAAGTCTGTCGCAGCCTAATGCGTGAATATGCTTTTTGGGGATATTAATAATCAGATCTCCGCGAAAGGGAAGAAAGCTTGATCTGCTGGAAAATGCACACTGTACGCTTGAAAATCTTTTCAAGCGTGGATTATCGTACATTTTTTTGATCTGTGAGGGCATGGGGGCATCCAAGAGACCGCTGAATGCTACGGCGGGGTCGGTTGTAATTACTACGTAGTCGGCTTCAAGCTCTGTTCCGTCGGCAAACCTTACCGATCTTGCTTTTTTGTTTTCGCATATTATTTTCGTAGCCTCTTTTTTCAAGAGAAGCTCGCCGCCAAAGGATTTGAATCGGTCGGACATGCGCTTCGCCATTCCGCGAGAGCCATACTGCGGAATGCCGCCGTTTTCGCCGCAGAAATGTGCGAAAACGAAGATCAGCGCAAGCGCACCAAAGTCATCTCCCCAAAACGTACGGACAAATTCTCGAAGGAGTGGGTGCTTGAATCGTTCGGAAAGCTCCTTTGCGGTCAGAAAGTAATATTTCCCGAGAGTAGGGAAGCGTAAGATGCTTTTGATTCCGTCAAGACCCTCGTTGTGCTCTTCTCCGCCGATCGAGCAAAGCCTTTGCATAAGCGCTACAGCATTTATAAGTGCTTCGGTCTCCTTTTTGTCTTCGGGGGATATAGACAGCATGTCGTGTCGCAATCGGTTTATGTCCTTGTTTAGAGATAGCTCCTCTCCGTCCTTACGGCAGGAGTAAAGAGTTTCGCTTTGATAGACCTCGACACCTCCGAGAGCGCCAAGCTCCTCCCACATTTTATAGGTCGATGTGGCGGGGTTAGTGCCTGTCAGCCAATGTATGCAGTTATCTATCTCATAATCGCCGCGTCTCCAACCCGTGAGGTTGCCGCCTGCCACCGCCTGCCTTTCGCACACTACGGCGCTGTGGCCGTTCATTTGCGCGTATATCCCTGCGGAAAGCCCCGAAACTCCACCGCCGATAATAATAATTCTTGCCATTTTAATTTTCCTTTTCATAAAAAATTGCCTTTCTGGCTCTATTATTGTTCCCAAAAACGGCAGATTTTTACGCATCGGTTTAAAATATTTGGTTTTAATTCGGTTTTGAGATCAGCTGTTGCAAAATCCGCAATTTTATGTTATACTGAATATACGGTAGCTTAGGGGGTGAGATAATGGATCATAAGGAATATAAAAGAATGATAACGGGAGCGAAAAGAGCGTTTTTGTTTGTTCACGGAATTATCGGAACGCCCGACCATTTTGACGAATTGATCCCGCTTCTCCCAAGTGACGTGTCTGTTTGGAATCTTCTGCTCGACGGTCACGGCTATGGTGTGGCTGAATTTTCGCGCGCGTCAATGAAAAAGTGGAGAGAGCAGGTGAAGGACGCAGTTGACGAGCTTGCGAAAAGCCATGACGAGATATACGTGGTCGCCCACTCAATGGGAACGCTCCTTACTATGGAGCAGGCGCTTTGCAACGAAAAGATCGTAAAAATGTTTTGGTTGCAGTCGCCCCTGCGACTATGTATTAGGCCCAGAATGGTTAAGACGGTAATGAGTGTATATTTTGACAAGGTCAAAGAGAAGGACGTTGACATCGTGGCGGCGAAACGCTGCTGCGGCATAAAACATTCAAGAAATATTTTTCTCTACGTAGGCTGGATACCGCGCTATCTTGAGCTTTTCGCAAAGATGAGCGCGACGAGACGTGATCTTAAGCTTCTCAAAACTCCTTGCGTTGCCTGTCAGTCGAGACGGGATGAGATGGTCTCCAACCGCTCTGCAAGGCTTTTACGGAAAAACTCGTGTGTTACCGTTTACGAGCTTGACGGATCGGGACATTTCTATTACGCAGACGACGATCTCGCTCTGATATTGCGAGAGTTTAAAAAATTCATCGTGTGATATTGGAGATAGCAATGGACGAAAAGAAAAAGGCGCTCTTTATAGAGCAGAAAAAGACCCTCGACACCTTCCTTTCAAGGGGAGCGATATCGAAGGCGCAATACGATAAAAGCTACGGCGACCTCAAAAAGCTTATGGGCATGGAGGACGTGGCAAAAGAGCTTGAAAGTGAGGAAAACAAATGAATTTCAGTGAAATAGCGAAAAACAGACAGTCATGTAGAAAATATCACGCCGAGAGAGCGGTCGAAGAAGAAAAACTGAGTGCTATATTGGAGAGCGCAAGGCTTTCTCCGTCGGCTTGTAACGGTCAGCCCTATCATGTAACCGTCTGCCGCGGTGAGACCGCTCAAGGTGTGGCAAAGGCGGTCATGGGCATGGGAATGAACAAGTTTGCCGCCGACGCGCCGATATTGCTTGTCATATCCGAGGAGGATTACGTTGCCAGCGCCGCGCTGGGATCAAAGGTAAAGGGAAATGACTACCGCTCTATTGACATAGGCATCCTTGCCGCTTATATCACAGCCGAAGCGACGGCGCAGGGACTTTCCACCTGCATCCTCGGCTGGCTTGACGACAAGAAGATACGCGAGATATGCGATCTTTCAAAGCCTGTGCGTCTTGTCATTACTTTAGGCTACGCCGCCGATGACGACAAGCTGCGCGAGAAAAAAAGAAAGCCCATAGAAAGGCTTGTAAGTGAGAAATAATATGAAAAAGGTTAAGATCACCGTGATCAGGCGGACAGAATATCCCGACCTCATGGAAAAATACGAAAATCCGCTGGAAAATCCTTGTGAGATGACGGTGGGTGACGTTTTCGTGTCGGTAAACGCGGAAAAGCCCGATGGGCTTTGCTCGGTGGCGTGGGGGTGTATGTACGAGTTTGTCAAGACCCTTGCCGAGGGTGGTGGCAATTTCTTTGACGGCTGGATGAAGAATCCTTATTCCGCAATGGTCTCTTGTAACGACGGCTTCCGTCCCGTGACTTATTATATCGAGGCGATAGATTAATAAATAAAAAGAAGGAGCGTAATTAATGCTCCTTCTTTCGTTTTATAACTTGTGATTCGTTTTTGCGCTTTGCATTTGCATATTGTCGTAGTGCTCTGAGTATTTTGACGGGAGCATCGACGTATGCTTTTTGAAAACTCTGGTGAAATAGCTTGTACTGTCAAATCCCGTTTTCGTTGCGGTCTCGGATACCGATATTCCATTAAGCAGTAATTCCTTTGCCTTGTTTATTCTGAAAAACGTGAGATAGTCTCCAAAGCTTTTGCCGAAGCTGCTTTTGAAGAGACGGCAAAAATAGCTCTGGTCGTATGAAAGCGCAGTGGCGGCATCGTGCGAGGTAATACGGTCGGAGTATCTCTCTTCTATAAATTCATGGACGTGTCGGGAAAATGTATTTTTACGTCCGCTTCTTGTGGGAAAACATTTATTATTTGAGACGAGGAGCGCAAAAATGCGGAATATATCGGCGGAAATAAAAAATTCCCAACCATGACTTTTGTCGGAAAACAAGCGCTCGATCTCGCGCATCAGCTCGAATATCTCTAAATTGTCGCTTTTGTTGTTAAGCCTTACCTCGCACAAAAGAAGCTTGTCGCATAGCTCTGTTGCGGGATGCTGCTTGACGGCAGTAAGAAGGGAAAGGCTGAAGGTGATACAAAAGTAGTCAAGAGTATCCGACTCGGCAAATACCGAATGTATTTCATAGGGATTGACTATGGCGGTTTCTTTTTCGCGGAGTATTATTTCTTCCGAACCAATGGTTAGCCTTGCCTCTCCATGCTTAACTATAAAGATCTCACAGTCATTGTGATTGTGGGCAGGGGTTATAATTCGGTTTTTAAGATTACACGCCTTTACGATCCCGTAACTGACCGCCGCAGGAATCGTAGTGAAGCGCCTTCTGTAGCTATCGTTATACAAAACAATCACCTCTTTTACACAAATTATAGCATTTTATTCCCAAAAAGTCAATACAGTGCAAATAAATGGTCAAAAGAAATATTGCGTTGCCAATTCCAATATGAGATAATAAAGGTGAGAAAGCAAAAAGGAGGACAGAATATGCCAAATAAAGTATATGGTGATAACAGAGTAACTGTAGTTGTCGGGTCGGAAAAGAGCGCGTCGGAGAGGTATCTGAATCTTCTTTACGGGGAGATAGCACCCTCTCTGCCATACGTTCTTACTGTCACGACGGCGTCCGAGCTTGACGACGAAAAAGAGAGCTATTATAACATTATTGCCGTTGGAACGGCAAAGGATAACCCCTATATCGCTTCGCTTGTGAGGGATGGAATAATATCTATTCCCGACGACCCCGACGGATACGTTGTAAGAGTTCTCGATAACCCGAAAAATGCGGAAAAGCAATTAACAATCTTGTCAGGATCCAGCTCTCACGCGGTCTGCTATGCCGTCAGCGAGTATATTGGGAATTATCTTCCCGAGTCCGAGAGCCGCGATCTTCACAAGCTTCGCTTTGTTCCTTACTTTACGCGAAAAACCGCGGAGACCTACAGAATCAGGACTCCTAAAATGAGAGAGCGCGGTGTGTGGACTTGGGGACACGTAATTTACGATTACAAGCGCTTTATCGACAATATGCAAAGACTTCGCATGAATATTGTCACGGTGTGGAACGACTTCCCCCCTATAAATGCGCGTGAGTTCGTTGAATATGCACACAGTGCAGGAATTAAGGTCATCTGGGGCTTTTCAATCGGTTGGGGATACAAGGTAAATATTTCGGATAATGAGGAGCTTGACCGCATTATCAATGATGCACTGACGCATTATGAAAAGAATTACTCAAATCTCGGTGGCGACGGAATATATTTTCAGTCTTTCACAGAGACAGATCAAGACACCCAGAACGGAATAAATATCGCTCATGCGGTAAAGATTTACGTCAATAAAATACACGAGAGATTTAAAAGTCGATTTGGAGACATCAGAATACAGTTTGGTCTTCACGCGACAAGCGTTAAAAAATATCTCGACGAAATAGGTGGTATTGACCCCGGTGTTGAGATAATATGGGAGGATCTTGGTTGCTTCCCGTACGAATATAACCCGGAGAACACCGAGAATTCCGAACAGATGCTGTCTCTCACCGAGAGGATCACAGCTCTTGGAGAGGGGAATATGGGAGTGGTTCTTAAAGGACTCTCTTGCCTTGAATGGTTCGAATTTGAAAATCAGTTTGGAAGGTATCCTATGGGCGTTTGGAACGAAAGAAGCGTTGCGGACAGACGCTATAAGCAGAACAAGTTCTGGAGACGTGTAAACGCCTTTTGGTTGAAAAACGGACATCTTGCCAAAGAGGCTCTGCTTCGTCTTTCCTCGGGTGGCGCGAATACCGCGCAGGCGTTGATCGAGGACGGACTTCTTGAGGAAACTATTCCTTTCGCTGTTGCGGTAATGGCTGACCTTATGTGGGATCCCGAAGATGAAATGGATGAAGTGGTCTATCGTGCGGCAATACGTCCCGACATTGAGATGTGATAAGG
>JAZUAS010000016.1:0-17358 GCA_045638125.1 Eubacteriales bacterium
TCACACATACCACCGCCGCGGCGGATGTAGCTGTAAATGTCAGCAGCCGCTACGGGAGCGCCTGTGCACTGATATGCGAAGTCAACGCCTACGTTGTTAGCAATAGCCTTGACCTTTGCAACTCTCTTATCAAGGGTATCCTCGTCGGGACGACGGAAGCAGATGGTGGTCTTAGCGCCCATCTTTTCTGCAACCTTAAGTCTGTCCTCGTTACCGTCAACCGCGATAATGTGGTTGATACCTGCTGCACGGAGAACCGTGATCATAACGAGACCAACGGGTCCGCAACCCTGAACGAGAACCTTGGAGCCGAAGTTGAGGAGTCCTGTCTTCTGACCTCTCTCAAGCGCGTGTACGCAAACACACGCAAGTTCAAGGATCATTCTCTGCTTGAGGTTAAGCTCGTTGACCTGGAAGTAGGTCACACCGTAGCCGCCCTTGATTACCATGTAATCTGCAAACCAACCGTTGACGCGGTTGCCCTCAGCACTACCTCTCTTGTCACCGATCAGACCGAAAACGCCCTGATTGTCACAAAGATTGGTTCTGCCGGGTACCATACGGCAAGCGTAGCAGTCGCCGCAGCTGAGAACAGAGGTAACGATCTTATCGCCAACTCCGAGAGGCTTGCCTGCGGTATCTGTCTTAATGTTTTTGCCGACCGCAACGACCTCGCCTGTACCCTCGTGACCGAGAATTACGGGAATGAGACCGAAGGGGTCCTGTTTCCATTCGTGTACGTCGGTTCCGCAAACACCGGCGCCCTCAACGCGAACGAGAATGTCGTCATCGCCGAGAGGAGGAATGGGAAGCTCCTGTATTTCAATTTTCTTGGGACCGGTAAGCATTGCAACGTGAGCTGTGGTGGGAATGGGACCTGCCGCCTTTGCGGTGGCGCCTGTACCCATGGAGCTGATCACGGAGCGAACGATGCTTTCGATCTGGGAAGCTGTGATATCCATGTTATGTATATCCTTTCGTAGATTCTTTAAATGATTCTAAAGCTGTCAACCATTACACAGCGACGCTTTCTGGTGAAGGAACGAGCCGATGTGATACCCTCGCCGGTAGGACCTGCGATAGTAAATGTGGTGTGACCCTCACCGCCAAATCCGATTCCCGCATAAGAGGGAGCGTTCTTGACGAATATGGTGGTCTCAACAGCTCTTGCGAATGCAGTAAGGTTGTCAATGTTCTTGGAGTGCATATGAGCGGTGTGGCGATTGCCATGCTCAGCCTTTACCGCCAAGTCGATTGCCTCTTTGATGTCCTTTACGCGAACGATACCGAGAATAGGCATCATAAGCTCTTCCTGCACGAAATCGTGCTCGAAGGGAACTTCGGCGATTGCGCAACGGATCTCGGGACCGACTCGGATGCCGATCTTTTCAAGGATAACACGGCAGTCACGGCCAACGCAATCTCGGTTAACGATCTTTTTGACCTTTCCGTCCTTGCCTTCCTTCTCAACGAGAACGACCTTGGCAAGCTGGTCTGCCTGAGCCTTGGTAAGAAGAATGCATCCATTCTTCTGCATTCCTGCGATAAGTCTGTCGGCAACGTTTTCGAATACGAAAACTTCCTTTTCTGCGATGCAGGGAAGGTTGTTGTCGAAGGTGCATCCGTCGATGATGTCCTTTGCAGCCTTATCAATGTCGGCGGTGTCATCAACGATAACAGGGGGATTGCCCGCGCCTGCACCGATTGCCTTCTTTCCGGAAGAAAGAACCGCCTTAACCACTCCGGGACCTCCCGTACAAACGAGAAGCTTGATGGAGGGGTGCTTGTACATTACGTTAGCGGTATCAAGAGTGGGCTTGACAACGCTGGCAACGAGTACCTCGGGGCCTCCTGCGCTGTGAACTGCTCTGTTGACCAGGTCAACTGCGTAGTTGGAGGTTGCGATAGCGCCGGGGTGGGGGTTGAATACAACGCCGTTACCTGCAGCTATCATACCGATACTGTTGCATATTACGGTCTCGGAGGGGTTAGTGGAGGGAGTGATCGCTCCGACTACTCCGAAGGGAGCCATTTCGGTAAGGGTAAGACCGTTATCTCCGGTTCTTGCCTCCTCAATGATGTCCTCCGTACCGGGAGTCTTGTCTGCCACAAGGTTGTGCTTTGCAAACTTGTGGTCAACTCGACCCATCTTGGTTTCGGCAACACCAAGCTCAGCCATAATATGAGCCTCGGCTCTGGTGAGATTACGAATTGCCGTAATAACCTTTTCTCTGTCCGCAACGCTCATGGAGCGGATCGCTCTGTAACCGGCATTTGCTACCTCAATGGCTTCTTCCATAGTAGCATAAATACCGATGAGCTTGCGTCCCTTGTACTGAGTAGAATCCCAGTCCTTGGTCGCTACGGGTGCAGCGGGTTTTGATTTGAACTCGGACACGACCTGCGCTACGATAGCGTTGATCTGTGCCTCGGTAAGATTAATTGCCATTTCGGGTCTACTCTCCTTTCTCAGATTTGTGAGACGTTATATATAAATGAAGAAAACTTCGTCTCGAATTATCTGCCGAGAGCAGCGAGAACCTTCTTGGTAATCTCTGCTACGAGATCGTCACCTGCAGCTGCGGGAGCGTGGCTACCGCAAGAGCAGCTACCGCCGTTATCCTTGCACTTACAGTTGGGAGTACCGTTGTTAGGACAGCTCTTACATCCGGGATGCTTACCGGGAAGACCCATCTTCTTGCGGAGCTCCATAAGTCTCTCAAGCTCGTGGCAGGAGATCTCTTCGATGTGAGCGTTCTTGCCTACGCCGATCTGACGAGCGTAAAGGTTAATCTTTGCATTGAACTCAACCTCTTCCATGGTGAAGCAAGCTCTGAGAAGAGTGTTACCAACGGTAAGAGCACCGTGGTTCTTGAGGAGGAATGCGTCGTGCTTCTGGATGTAGGGCATAAGGGACTCGGGAATCTCCATGGTGGAGGGCATACCGTAGTCACAGGTGGGAACGTTACCGATGGTAAGAATTGCCTCGGGAAGAATGTACTGGTCGAGTTCAACTCCTGCAACGGTGAATGCGGTTGCAACGGGGGGATGAGCGTGAACGACTGCGTTAGCGTCGGGACGCTCCTGGTAAACTCTCATGTGCATCTTGATCTCGGAGGAGGGGTTAAGCTTACCGTCGATCTTGTTGCCCTGACCGTCGATCTTGATGATCATGTCAGGGGTCATGAAACCCTTGGATACACCGGTAGGAGTGCAGTAGTACTCGTTAGGTCCTACCTTGACGGAAATGTTACCGTCGTTTGCCGCTACGAAGCCGTGGTCGTAGATTCTTTTACCAATGTCGCAGATTTCCTTTTTGATTTCGAAAGAAGATTGTGCCATTTTTTGTATTCCTTTCACAAATTTATTTCAAATTATTTGTTTACTAAATTATTTAACCAGATTATTTAACCAGCTCGTAGGTGTCGGATGCAATCATAAATTCCTCGTCGGTGGGAATTACTACAACCTTTACCTTGGAGTCGGGTGCGCTGATTACGAGGTTCTCGCCTCTGGGACCGTTGAAGTTTGCATCAGCATCCATCTTGATGCCGAAGAACTCCATGTTATCGCCAACAAGCTGACGAGTCTTTGCGTCGTTCTCTCCAAGGCCTGCGGTGAAGATAAGAACGTCGAGACCGTTCATTTCAGCGGTGTAAGAACCGATGATCTTCTTTGCCTGGCGAACGAGAAGCTCCATAGCAAGCGCTGCTCTTTCGTTGCCCTCGTTAGCTGCTGCCCAAACGTAACGAGCGTCGTTGGAAACGCCGGAAACGCCGAGAAGACCGGACCTTTTATTGAGTGCGTCGTTTACTTCGGAAACGGTCATGCCGCTCTGCTTGCAAACGTACTCAATGATAGAGGGGTCGATAGTACCGCAACGTGTACCCATAGGAAGACCTTCCTGAGGAGTGAAGCCCATCGAGGTATCAACTGCCTTACCGCAATCAACTGCGGTGATGGAAGAACCGGAGCCGATGTGGCAGGAAACGATCTTGGTCTTGTTATAGTCAAGTCCGAGGAACTCACAAGCCTTCGCGGAAACATAGCGGTGAGAGGTTCCGTGGAAGCCGTAGCGGCGAACACCGTACTTTTCATACCACTCGTAGGGAAGGGGATAGATGTAAGCCTTGGGCTCGAATTCGGAATAGAAGGAGGTGTCGAATACACCAACGTGGGGGATCTTATCCATCAAAGCCTTACAAGCGGCAACACCCTTGAGAGCGGGAGGACCGTGGAGAGGATTGATGGGAACGATAGATTCGATGTAGTTAAGCTCTTCTTCGCCGAGAATGCAGGACTTGGAGAGCTTGCCGCCGTGAGCAAATCTGTGACCTACGGCACTGATCTCATCTACGCTTGCGATAACGCCAAGCTCGGGATCGGTAAGAAGCTTAAGCACAAGTGCAATAGCCTCGTTATGGGTGGGCATAGGGTAGTCTGCTTCGTAATTTTCCTTGCCGGGACGCTTGTGAGTAATAGCGCCGGTAAGTCCGATCTTTTCGCACAGACCCTTAGCCAAAACCTTGCCGTTCTCCATATCAAAAAGCTGATACTTAAGAGAACTGCTTCCGGCATTGATAACCAGAATTTTCATAGTTTGGACCGTTCCTTTCTTTGCACGAATCACATAGATAGGTGTTTCGCGCATTTATTGATATTTGAATAGATTTTTTGTGGGATTTGCCGACATTTCGAAAAAAACGGCAAAATCGCTCTACACTATAATTATAACAGATTTATTATCTCTTTGCAAGGGGTTTAAGCAATTTAAACGGGAAATAGTGTACGAAAATTAGGGGGCGTTTTTTTGCAAAATTTATAAAAAAATGCCACTGACAAAAAATTAACTCTTAATTGTGATAAATAATTAACATTTACAGCCTAATAAATGGAAATATATACAATTTTTACAATTTATAACATTTTTTCACATTGACAAAAAATTATCGAATTTTTACGGTAAAATCAAGCTTTTTTGAGCTTTTTAAGGGAAATTTTTAAATACCTATTGTAAATATTAGAAAAATTTGTTATAATTAAAATATAATGGGAAAATATGCCCAAGGGAGGTGCTCGAAATGAAAAAATTGTATAAAAACGGGTATCTTTACGTCGAGGATATCGATGGCAATTTTGAGTTTGTGTACGGCTGGCTTTTAACCGACGGCGAGAGGATCTCCGAGATTGCTTTTGGTGATTTTGATGGAGATTGCGACGCATTTGACGAGGTAGTCGATCTTAAGGGGGGGTGGATCGCTCCCGGACTTATCGACGTGCACTCTCACGGTCGTGCAGGCGGCGATTTTAATTCTGCCGATACGGACATGATGAAGAAAATGTCTCGCTCGTATCTTGAAAGTGGCGTTACAAGCGTTATGCCTACTCTTGCTTCCGATACGTTGGGGGGATTGGAACGCTCTGTTGAAATCATCGCCTTGGCGAAGAGCGAGGGAGCGGAAAACTTCATCGGTGTGCACCTTGAGGGCAGATATTTAAATGAAAAGAGAAGAGGCGCACACGCCTCCCAATTGCTGGCACCTCTTGATGGTGACGAGATCGAGGCTCTTATTATAGAAATGAAAAAAGTCGGAAAGGCTCACGTCAGCGCGGCGCTTGAATTGGATGCTGACGGAAGCTTTTCGAGGGCGGTGCTTGACAATGGCGCAACTTCGGGGCTCGCTCACACCGATGCAACATTTGCAGAGGCGCAGGCGGCTTTTGAACGTGGAGCAATTTCCCTGACGCACACCTATAACGCCATGTCTCCATTTCACCACAGAGACGGCGGCGCGGTCGGTGCCGGTCTGCTTAACAAAAATGTATATTGTGAGCTTATTGCCGACGGTTTTCACGTCTCCCCCGAGGCGGTGAAGCTGGCGTATGAGCTCAAGGGCAAAAAGCTTGTGCTTATCACCGATTCAATGGAAGCTACGGGCATGCCCGACGGAGAATACAGTATCGCGGGTCTCCCCGTCACGGTTAAGGACGGAAAGGCAAGAACACACGAGGGCGCGATTGCGGGAAGCACGCTTTCACTGATAGACGGCGTTAAAAACCTCGCCGCCTTTGCCGAAATACCTTTTTCGGAGGCTCTTTACCACGCAACCGTAGCTCCCGCAAAAATGTTAGGCGTATTTGATACTGTCGGTTCACTTGAAGCAGGCAAGACTGCAAATATGCTCATATTTGACAAAGAATTAAACATCCAAGAAGTCATCTTCAAGGGTGAGAGCGTGAAAGGTACTATCTTTTGATAGGTAAATAAACTGTTTCACGCGCGAATTTTGCCTTGATGGCAAAATTCCTAAGCCGCCGCGAGCGGCGTAAAAGAGATTACAATAAGAAAGGCATACTGCCCATTCGCAGTATGTAAAGGTAAGACAAAATGGAAAAGTATTACATCACAACGGCGATTGCTTATGCATCCAAGAAGCCTCACTTCGGTAACACCTACGAGGCTATAATGACCGACGCTATGGCGCGCTACAAGAGACAGATGGGCTTTGACGTATTCATGTGTACGGGTACCGACGAGCACGGCCAGAAGATCGAGGACCTTGCAAAGGACGCAGGCATCACCCCCAAGGCTTACGTTGACAACGTAGCGGGTGAGATCAAGGATCTCTGGGATAAGATGAACGTAAGCTACGATCACTTCATTCGCACCACCGACGATTATCACGAGGACGCGGTTAAGAAGATATTCAAGAAGTTCTACGACAAGGGTGATATATATAAAGGAAAGTATGAGGGCTGGTATTGCACTCCCTGCGAATCCTTCTTCACCGAAACCCAGGCAGAGGGCGGCAAGTGCCCCGACTGCGGCAGACCCGTTCAGAAGGCAGAAGAGGAGGCTTACTTCTTCAAGATGAGCAAATATGCCGATAAGCTTATGGAGCATATCGACAGCCATCCCGAGTTTATTCAGCCCGAGTCGAGAAAGAAGGAAATGGTCAATAATTTCCTCAAGGTCGAGGGCGGCTTGCAGGATCTCTGTGTTTCCCGTACGTCCTTCTCTTGGGGTATTCCCGTTGATTTCGACACCCGTCACGTAACCTACGTTTGGCTCGACGCACTTACTAACTATATCACTGCTATCGGTTACGGCCCCGACAAGACATACGCGGAGCAGAGCGAGAAGTTCAAAAAGTATTGGCCCTGGGAGGTTCACGTTATGGGTAAGGATATTCTTCGTTTCCACACCATCTATTGGCCTATCTTCCTGATGGCTCTTGATATTCCGCTTCCTAAGCAGATATTCGGTCACCCCTGGTTCAATTTCGGCGCGGATAAGATGAGTAAGTCTCGCGGAAACGTTATTTATGCCGACGAGTTGGCAGATAGATTCGGCATTGACGGCGTCAGATACTATGCGCTCTCCGAAATGCCCTTTGCAAACGACGGCAGCATCACCTACGAGACCGTTATCAAGAGATTCAATACCGACCTTGTAAATAATCTCGGAAATCTCGTTAAGAGAACGCTTGATATGCAGAAGAAGTATTTCGATAAGGTTGTTCAGGCACCCTGTGAGGCAGAGGAGCTGGACGCAGAGCTTAAAGAGGCTTGCGTAAAGGCTTACGATGGGCTTGTTAAGAACATGGACGCATTCCGTGTTGCAGATGCTCTTGAGTGCATTTTCGAGATGCTCTCGCGCGCGAACAAATATATTGATGAAACAACTCCCTGGACGCTTGCAAAGGATGAGACCAAGCAGGCTCGTCTCGGTACGGTTCTTTATAACCTCCTTGAGGCTATTCGTTGGGGTGCGGTAATGCTCGCTCCCTTTATCCCCGAGACCGCAGAAAGCATTCTTGCTATGCTCGGCACGGATAAGGTAGATTATGCTTCTATCGGTAGTGCGGATAAGTTCGGCGCAATCGTTGCAGGCAGCACAGTTGGCGACTCCAAGGTGCTCTTTGCTCGAATCGACGAAGCAAAGCTTCTTGCCGAGCTTGAGGCTGAAATGGCGGCAAAGAAGGCGGCTGCAGAGGCTGAAGCTAAGGCAAACGCCATTCCCGAAAAGCCCGAGGGCTGTGCGCTTATCGGTATTGAGGACTTTATGGGCGTTGAGCTTCGCACTGCAAAGATCATCGAGTGCGAAAAGGTTCCCAAGGCAAAGAAGCTTCTTAAGCTTCAGATCGACCTCGGATATGAGAAGAGACAGGTCGTTTCGGGTATTGCAAAGTGGTATCAGCCCGAGGATCTTATCGGTAAGAAGATCATCGTAGTTGCTAACCTCAAGCCCGCAACTCTTTGCGGAATCGAGTCTAACGGTATGATCCTCGCATCGGGCGAGGAGACCGTAAGAGTAGTGTTCCTTGATAAGGATACCCCTCTCGGAGAGAGAGTAAGATAATTGTGAATACCGAGGAGGGGAAGCATAAAAGGTGTTTCCCCTCCTTTTGCAACTTTGTTGAAGTAGATAAATTGCAATTTATCGGAATGCTGTTTTTTGGAAAGGGGCATCCTCATCCACCGCTTCGCGGTCCCCCTTCCCCTGCCTTGGGGAAGGCTTTGGTTTAACTGAGGCAAACTTTTAACTATAGCCATAAAATCATTTTCATGGATACAAATTTGCAATAATTTACGCTTTGCGTTAGCCTTCCCCAAGACAGGGGAAGGGGGACCGCGAAGCGGTGGATGAGGATGCACCATTCAAATTTACAACATCCCTATAAATCAAAATTTGAAAAAATTTCTAAAAATTTGTAACCAATCGAAAAAATTAGCGACATATAGGGTGAAAGCCCGAAATACAAAAGAAGATCGAGGTACATCATGGACGACAGCAAGATCGTTGATCTGTATTGGGCTCGGAATGAAAAAGCCATCGATGAGTCAGACAAAAAATACGGCAGAATGCTGCGTTCGTTGTCACGCTCCTTGCTTTCCTCGTTTGAGGATGCCGAGGAATGTGTCAACGATACATACGTAGGCGCTTGGGGCGCTATGCCCGACGCTCGCCCGCAGTTTTTAGGCGCATTTTTGTCAAAAATAACTCGTCGCATATCCATCGACCGTTACCGTGAGAGGCACAGAGAAAAGCGCGGAGGTATTGAAAATCTCCTCAGCGAGCTTTCCGAGTGCATCCCCTCGGAGGATGAATATGAAAAAGAGCAGGACAGTCAAGCAATCAGAGCGGTATTAAATGAATTTTTGCTTTCATTACCCAAGGAGAAACGTGTAATGTTCGTCCTGCGATACTTTTATTCCAAGCCAATAAGCGAGATCTCCCGACAATTGGATTTGGGAGAATCTAAAATTAAGGTCACGTTGCACAGACTTAGAGAAGAATTAAAGGAAAGATTGGAGGAGCAGGAGCTGTTATGAATAAAAATGAAAAAAGCCAATACCTGCTTTCCATGGTCGGAGAGATCGACGACTCTATACTGAACGAGGCGGCATCCTACAAGCGTAAACGCAAAAAAACATTTATCATTCCCGTGCTTGCGGCGTGTCTCTCGGTAGTTATGGTTCTTGTGATGGCTCTGCCGCTGGCAGTTATCTTCACCGTTGGTGATCTGCTGCCGGGTGACGTCAACTCCCCGAACCTTGAGGAAAATGAGACCCAAGGCTCAATCGGAGATGAGAACCTGGAAAATGACCTTGATGCTGTTGTCAAACCCTACGGCAAGCTTGATCTTCTTTTAAACGAGCAAAAAAATGAGGGAAAATATCAAAAGCTTGATTCTGCGGAGGAGCTTTCCTACGTTGGAGGTGCAAGCCTCGTATGGCAATACGAGGAGAGCGGAGAGATATACGTTTTAGAACTCTCCAATGCCCAGCTTGCCAGTGTTCAAAGCTGTGTAGGAAACGGAACGCAGGTCGGCGAGGATTCACCCACGCTTTTGGTCAGCGTTTGGGTGCTTGACGGAAAGGGTAACGTAAGAACGCCCTACCTCAAGGCCAACCGTGGAAACATCGGCTGTGAGATCTTTGACTACGAGGCGGAGATCATTCCCGATGACGAGCTTGTAGATTGTATTTCGGATATACTTAAATAAGATTTTTGGAGGTCGCTATGAAAAGATTATTTAACACAAAATTACTGTCGGCTATTTTGGCTATTATGCTCGTGCTTGCTTTTGTGAGTTGTGATATGAGTGAAGCAGCTCCTAATGCGGATGGAGGACTTGACTTGCTCCCCGAGATTAATTTCCCCAATTATTCCTCCCCCGATGTAAACGGCGGCAACGTTCAAGGTGGCGTACCGGGCGGAACGAACGCCGAGGTTGGTGACGATGCGGAAATGGAAGAAGGCGGCGAGGCGGATATGGATGATGTGGTTGTGAATCCCGAAGTAAACGCTCCCGATGTGCCCGAGCTCGACGTGCCCGAGGTAAAGCCTCCCGTATTCGTTGAAAATCCCTTTATAAACACCGCAGAGCAGAACACCTCTACCTTCTCGGCAGACGTTGACACCGCGTCCTACACCTACTTCCGCAAGCTGGCGCTGAACGGATATAGCTTTTCCAATCTGCTCAACAGCGGAAGTCAGTTCAGAACCGAGGAGTTTATAAATTATTTCAGATATGACGTTGCAGGCCCCAAGGAGGGTGAGCTTTTCGGAGTTTATACCGAGCTCGCTCCTTGCCCTTGGAATGCTGAAAGTATGCTTTTCCGTGTAACTCTTCAGGCAGAAGAAGCGGTAAACGAGGGCGGCAACAATCTTGTGTTCCTCATCGACGTTTCGGGCTCTATGTCGAGCCAAGATAAGCTCCCCCTTTTGAAGAAGGCGTTCTCTTACCTTGTAAGCAATCTTGGCGCAAACGATACCGTTTCCATCGTTACCTATTCGGGAAGGGAAGCGGTAGTGCTTGACGGATGCAACGGGCTTGATACCAATACCATCATGAACGCTATCAACTCTCTCCGCGCAGGCGGATCGACCAACGGTCAGGCAGGTCTTACTATGGCTTACCAGATCGCTGAAAAGCACTTTAAGCCCGATGGCAACAACCGTATAATTATGGCATCGGACGGCGACCTTAACGTGGGAATAAGCTCCGCAGAGGAGTTGACCTCCTATATCGAGGGCAAGAGAGATCAGGGCGTTTACCTTTCGGTGCTTGGCTTTGGCTCGGGTAATTACAAGGACGCCAATATGGAGGCCCTTGCCGACAACGGTAACGGTGTTTATTACTACATCGACGGCGAGACCGAGGCTGAAAAGGTATTCGGCACAGATATTCTCGGCACTCTCTACACTGTAGCAGAGGACGTTAAGCTCCAGATAGAATTTAACACCCAAAGAGTAGAGTCCTACCGTCTTGTAGGATACGAAAACCGAGTAATGGACAACGAGGATTTCGAGAATGACAAGAAGGACGCAGGTGAGGTCGGTGCATCTCATCAGGTGACCGTGGTTTACGAGGTCAAGCTCTCGCCTACCACGACCTACAGCATGGAATCCGCAACAATTATGACTCTCCGTGTTCGATACAAGAATCCCGGTGAATCCTTGAGCTTGCTTAACGAGTACGCTCTCGGAAACGAGATAATGACCGCAGAGCCCACTGCCGACACTCGTTTTATCGGCGTGGTAATTCAGACCTGCATGCTTCTTCACAGAAGCGAATATGCCGAGCGTATAACCCTTGAGGGCATTATTGAGGATCTTGACTCTCTTGATCTGGAGGGTGACCCCTACAAGGCTGAATTTAGAGAGATTATAAGAAATTTTGCAAAATAACAGATTGATTTGGAGGCAAGACGATGAAAAAAAGGCTATTCTTTGCTCTATACATGTCCTTGGCTCTTGCTTGTATGTCCGTTATGGTATCTTGCGATCTTGCTAATGCCGGTATAAATATCGGAGGAGACCTTCTTTACTCAAAGCGTCCGTGTCCTATCGAGGCTATAAACGATGATTTGGGTTCGGTAAGTGAGGGCAGACTATATTATCACGATACCGGAGTGTTGCTGTTGAAATCCGATGGCTCGCTTATGTGGTTGTTAGAGAAAGAAGGCATTGATCTTCTTCGCTATTTTGCCACGGGAGACTACGTCCGTGTCGGACACGGCGCCGTTATGGAGTCTTATCCCGAGCAGACCTATATCTCGCGAATGGCTCTTATCGAAAATGGTTCACCATCCTCGCTCACGGATGAGGAATGGGAGAGACTTGCTGAAGTGATAACCGATTTTCAACCAGAATAATTAAGTAATAAAATAGGGAAGAGATCTGTCGATGCTCGATGGATCTCTTCTTCTTTTTTATTTGAGTTTGAAAAGCTGATTTTTTTATAAAATTCATAAAAATTTCACTTGACTTTTTTGCCTTTCGTGATATAATTAAGTAGTTAACGATTAACACGTTAACTTTTTTGTATTAATATACCGAAAGGAGAAGAATTTTGGTTCAAAAGGATAAAGAATTTATGCCGATGTCGCAGGACGACGGATACTCCCCTTTGCAGAGAACTATCCAAGCCTTTATAAAGGCGGATATTATGCACAGACGCGCTATCGAGGCATGGGCGACCGACGCAGGAATGCACCGCTCACAGCATCGTATGCTTATGTATCTTACCAGATGCGAGGGCACACCCTCACAAAAGGATCTTGCAAAGCATTTTGACATCAGCCCCGCCGCAGTTACGGTAACTCTTAAAAAGCTGGAGAGCGACGGATATATCGAGCGCGGAAAATGCGGAGAATGCTCCGATTCTCGTATTAATGAGATCAAAATAACCGAGCGCGGAAGAGAGGCGGCTATGCAGAGTCGAAAATACTTCCAGCACGTAGACGGAGAGGCTTTCAAGGGCTTTTCCCCCGAGGAGCTTGATGCATTCACCTCCTTGCTTGAAAGAATGCAAGAAAACTTGAAAAATATCGCTCCCTTGCCCGTAGAGAAAGCGGAAAATAGCGAAAATGACCGAAAGGACACGAAAAATGAAAAGATGGTTTAAATATATCAAGCCCTATCTGCATTTCTTCATACTTGGCCCTCTTTGTATGATCGTAGAGGTGGTTGGTGAAGTCCTGATGCCTATGTTCCTTGGCGATATCCTGGAATGTGCGCAAAAGGGTACTCTCACCGTTGAAACCAGCCTTATGGTAATGGCAAAAATGATAGGTGCGGCGCTTCTTATGATGCTTGGAGGCGTTGGCGGCTCTTACTTTGGTGCAAAGGCGTCGGTTAACTTTGCTTCTGACCTCCGCGCCGACCTTTTCCGCAAGGTGCAGGGATTCAGCTTTGCAAATATCGACAAATTCTCAACGGGATCGCTGGTTACAAGACTTACAAACGACGTGTCGCAAATGCAGATGTTCGTTAACATGATGCTCCGTATGATGCTCCGTTCCCCCGGTATGCTCATAGGCGGTATAATTATGGCGATTCAGCTCAGCCCCGACCTTTCCATAGTTATGGCGATTACCATCCCCCTGCTTTTGGGCGCTATGGCGCTGATAATTGCTAGAGGTATGCCTCTCTTCTCGAAGATGCAGACCAAGATAGATGCCCTCAACTCTACCGTTCAGGAGAATATTACCAACGTCCGCGTGGTAAAATCCTTTACCCGTGAAGAGTTTGAAACCGAAAAGTTCGCAAGTGCCAACGGAAACCTTAAGTCTGCGGGAATGTCTGCTATGAAAAATATGATCTTCATGCAGCCCGTTCAGACATTCTTTATGTACCTCACCACAGGACTCGTTATCTGGTTCGGAAGCCAGCTTATCCTCACCAATTTTGAGGCAGGCATCGAGGGCTTTAGCGTAGCAGACCTTTCCCAGTTTATTATCTACGTATCCCAGATTCTTATGTCGCTTATGATGGTGACGTTTCTGCTTATGTTCTCCTCCAGAGCGCTTGCGAGTGCAAAGCGTATCAAGGAGGTGCTTGACGAAAAGGTTGACATCACCGATGGCGAGAATGCTGATAGCACCGCTACCGTCCAGCGCGGTGAGATCGAGTTCCGCGGAGTTGGCTACCGTTACTATAAGAACAGTGCAGAGCCTGTGCTTGCCAATATCGACCTCAAGATCGAGGCGGGAAGCACCGTTGGTATTATAGGCTCTACCGGATGCGGTAAGACCACTCTCGTCTCTCTCATCCCCCGTCTTTACGATACCGACGAGGGAGAAGTGCTGGTAGACGGCAGAAACGTTAAGGATTACACACTCTACAACCTCCGCGAGGGCGTTGGTATGGTGCTCCAGAAGAACGTTCTTTTCTCGGGAACTATCGAGGAAAACCTTCGTTGGGGCGATGAAAACGCTACCGACGAGCAGATGTTTGCCGCGGCTGAGAGTGCGCAGGCGGATAAGTTTGTAAAGAACTTTACCATGGGTTATCAGACCGAGCTTGGTCAGGGCGGCGTTAACGTTTCGGGCGGACAGAAGCAGAGACTTTGTATCGCTCGCGCACTTCTCAAGAACCCCAAGATCATCATTCTTGATGACTCCACAAGTGCGGTCGATACCGCAACTGAGGCGCAGATCCGTCGCGCATTCCGTGAGGAGCTGGCGGCATCCACCAAGATAATTATTGCACAGAGAATTTCGTCGGTTAAGGACGCTGATATGATCGTCGTTATGGATGACGGTAAGATCACGGGTATCGGAACTCACGACGAACTGATGCAAAACAATATCGAATATCAGGAAATTTACAATTCTCAGATTTCGGGAAAGGAGGAGAATAAGTAATGGCAAGAAGTTTATCAGAGCTTCAAAAGCAATATCACAGCTCCTCCAAGCCCGGTGGTCACGGCAGACCCGGTGGCGGCGGCCCTCGTGGCAGAGGTCCCGGAATGGGCGGCCCCGGCGGCAAGCCCAAGAATACAAAAAAGACTATCGGTAGACTCCTCAGTTACGTTGGAAAATATAAGGCGCTCTTCTTCGTGGTGCTTATATTTATGATGATTAATACCGTAACATCTCTCGTCGGAGGCTATCTCACAAGGCCTATCATTAACCGCCTTTCTATGTACGTTGGTTTGGAATTCGATCAGTCAACGCTTTCAACACCTATCTACATCGCGCTTGATACTATGATCGAGACCGTCAAGGGTTGGTCGAGCGGACTTTTGACTAACATCGTTGGCGACAAGTTCAACGGTGCGGCGGCAGACGTAATGTTCTATATTGGAGCAACTATACTCATTCTCGTTTGTATTTATGCCTTTGGTATAATTACCAACTATATGCAATCGAGAGTTATGATGACCATTTCGCAAAACTCCCTTGAAAAGATCAGAAATGACCTTTTCAAGAAGCTCCAGACACTTCCCGTAAGATATTTCGACACTCACCCCACGGGCGAGGTAATGTCGAGATTTACAAATGACGTTGATAATATCGACGTTATGCTGAATAACTCCTTGACGGGTATCGTTTCGGGCGTTATCTCTCTTGTAGGAACTCTTGTGTTTATGATAACCACCAACATCTGGTTGACTATCATCACCGTGGCATTCATTCCTTTCTTCGCGCTCGGCGGTATGAAGATCGCAAATATGTCAAGAAAATACTATTCGGGTCAGCAGGCGGCTCTGGGCGCGGCAAACGGATACGTTGAGGAAACCGTTACAGGTCAGAAGGTCGTTAAGGTATTTAATCACGAAAAGGTATGCTGCGAGGAGTTTGAAACTCTTAACGAGGACCTCCGCGACAAGCAGATGAAGGCGCAGTTCTACGGCGGTATCATGGGTCCCATTATGCACAACACAAGTATGATAAGCTACGCTGTAACCGTTGGCGTGGGCGGCGTGTTGCTTGTGTTCGGCAAGCTCGACCCCGGTGCGCTCCAGCTCTTTGCACAGTATTCCAAGCAGTTCAGTATGCCTATCAATAACATTTCCCAGCAGACATCCTCTATCTTCTCGGCTTTGGCTGGTGCGGAGCGTGTGTTTGCGGTTATGGACGAGGCTCCAGAAGCACCTGATGCTCCCGAGGCCGTTGAAATGCCCGAGATGCGCGGTGATGTGGTGTTTGAGGACGTGACCTTCGGTTATAACCCCGATAAGGTGATTCTCAAGAACATTTCTCTTTATGCACACCCCGGTCAGAAGATAGCATTCGTTGGCTCTACCGGTGCGGGTAAGACCACTGTTACCAATCTGCTGAGCCGATTCTACGATATAGATTCGGGTAAGATCACCATCGATGGTGTTGACATTCGCAATATAAAGCGTGAAGCTCTTCGTTCCAATATCGCAATGGTGCTTCAGGACACCCACCTCTTTACGGGTACGGTTATGGAAAATATTCGTTACGGTCGTCCCGATGCTACCGATGAAGAGGTAATACAGGCGGCGAAGACCGCTTCGGCGCACAGCTTTATTATGCGACTTGAAAACGGATATGAAACCATGCTTGAGGGTGACGGCGCAAACCTCTCACAAGGTCAGCGTCAGCTGCTTAACATTGCAAGAGCGGCAATTTCCAAAGCGCCTATCCTCGTTCTCGACGAGGCGACAAGCTCGGTCGATACCAGAACAGAGAGACATATCGAGCACGGTCTTGCGCGCCTTATGGCAACGAGAACGACGTTTGTTATAGCGCACCGTCTTTCCACCGTCCGCAATTCAAATGCCATTATGGTACTTGAGCAGGGCGAGATTATCGAGCGCGGAACTCACGAGCAACTCCTTGAAATGAAAGGACGCTACTACGAGCTCTACACCGGTAAGAGAGAATTGGATTAATTCAATAAAAAAGAGGAGAAAGCGTTCGCTTTCTCCTCTTTTGCGTTTCAATTTTTGATTTCTAGGGGATGCGATGCCTCCGGCGGGTCGCTTTTTGTAAAAAAGCTCCGCAAAAACTTTCTCGAATTTTCGGGGTCCTTTTAGGGTGTGCTTTTTTCAGCAAGCTGAAAACTCGGCTTTTTCACTTCGCTACGCTCGTTAAAAAATCCCTCACTGACGTTTTTGTATTGATAGGGTATTGAACCCAAGACATTTTATCTAACTTTAACTTAAATTTACTTTATAATAAGTTGAATTATATCGGTTGGGTTCTAAACTGTTGCAATACGGAAAGGGCGAGCAGGCTGAAATTTTGTGTACAAAATTTCAGCGTCACTATATGCAACGTGAAGTTAAACTTAATTGTTTATCAATTTGTTGCAAACCGCTGCTTGCAAGCAAGCAGTCCGAGTTGTACTATAAAGTGAACAACGGCGGTTAGAACCCCAATTCCGGGAAGCTTTTTGCCAAGCTTTTTCTCGAAAAAGCGGTTTACTTTTCAACTATTTCCATGCTTTCGATTACAACCGCATCGCAGGGAACGTCCTGCATATACCAGCCGTACGATCCGGTCTCTACGTTTGCGATAGCGTCGAGGACGTCAAATCCGTCGGTGAGCTTGCCGAAGCCTGCGTACTGACCGTCAAGGTGAGGAGCGTTC
>JAZUAS010000017.1:0-7163 GCA_045638125.1 Eubacteriales bacterium
GACATGGCTACGATCCGACTTCTCTGAATGTCAAAGATACGTCCCGTTTGTTCGTATATGTTAGTAGACACGTCGGTCTCCTTTCGTTTTATTTCCTTCGGCAACTTAAAACCTTTTTGAGAAAAAGGTTTTAAGAATTCCAAAAACTTCAAATAAGGCGAGTAATAATTTCTACAATTATATTTTCACTACACCATTTAGTGAAATAAAATGTCTGTAACCATTACTGTCCTTATTCAAGGTTTTTGGGAGGTGCGGAACCCTTTTTCCTTAAAAAAGGGTTCCGCATTCGCCTCTCAATTAGATGTTACCCTGCTCGGTACGGTTGATAATATCGTCCTGGAGCGAGCGAGAGAGGGTAGTGAAGAGTGCGCTATATCCTGCAACTCTTACTACGAGAGTCTTATACTTTTCGGGGTTCTTCTGCGCGTCGAGAAGTGTTTCTCTGGAAACTACGTTGTACTGAACGTGCATACCCTTCTGATCGAAGTATCCGCGGAGGTAAGCCACGAACTTTTCAAGGCTTGCCATGCTGGAGAGTGCGGAGGGATGGAATTTCTGGTTAAAGAGCGTACCGTTGGAAGCCACTGCGTGGTCAAGGCGGGCAACCGAGTTAGCGGTTGCGGTGGGGCCCTTGACGTCTCTGCCCGATGCAGGGCCTACGCCGTCTGCGATGGGGGTGAATGCAAGGCGTCCGTCGGGAGTAGCTCCGGTCTGGTAACCAAGCGGAACGTTAGCCGATACGGGGTAAAGTCCTGCCTGATAGATTCCTCCACGAGGATTAGTGAACTTCTCAAAGGGCTTGGTGTAGCTATTACCAACGTCGCGCGCAAATGCGTCGACCTCGGGAATATCGTTACCGTACTTGGGAAGTGCTTCTATCATCTTGAGGATCTCATCGTATCTTGCCTTTTTGTCGGCGGAGATGTGAGAAGCCTCGGTAAATGTAGTGTAGATCTGCTTGATGGTGCTTTCGGTGACCTCTACACCGCTTGCGTCAAGCTGCTTTGCAACCTCTGTGGTCAGCTCGATCGCCTTCTTGGGGATGTAACCCTTACCGAAGTTGTCTGCAAGTGCCTGCTTCATCTCTGCCATAGTGACCTTCTTCTCATCGAAAACGAGAGTCTTTATAGCGAGAAGCGCGTCGGTCATGTTGGCGATACCAAATCCCTGAGGACCTGTGAAGTTGTAGTGAGCGCCGCCCTCCTGGAGAGAAACGCCCTTTTCGATACAGTCGTTGCAGAGGCAAGACTCAAAGGGAAGAGGACAACGAACACCGTGAGCATAGTCAACAGCGTTGTCTGCCTGTACCATCATTTCAATAAAGTAGTTCTGCTGAGCCTTGTATGCCTCATAGAACTCCTCAAACGTTGTCATCTTTTCAACGTCTCCGGTCTGAAGACCGATAAGCTCGCCCTTGTCATATCCGTTGGAGAATACAAGCTCGATAGGACGGCACATGTTAAAGAATGCAGCATCGTGCCAGCCGTCGGTCTTGCCACCCTTTTGAGGCTCAACGCAACCGATAATCGCGTAGTCACGAGCATCCTCGAGGGTAAGACCTCTTGCCATGATCGCAGGAATGATAACCTCGTCGTTATAGAACGCGGGAACGCCAAGTCCCTCTCTTACAACCGAAGCCGCCTTGATAAGAAGGTCGTGGGGAGTGCGGTTCCAAACTCTGATAGAGAGCGAGGGCTGGGGAAGACGAACGTGCATAGTTGCTTCCATACACATATACGAGAGATCGTTGGTAACGTCGATACCTTCCTCATTCTGTCCGCCGACGATAAGGTTTTGGAACAGACCGTAGCCTGCAAAGCCTTCAGCCGATGCGGCATCTCTTACCTTGGTAAGGTCGTTGAGCTTTACCCAGAGGCAGTCGATGTATTCCTGCGCCTCTTCATAAGTGATAGCGCCGCTGTCGATATCCTTCTTGAAAAGAGGATACATATACTGGTCAAAGCGTCCGGGAGAGATAGAGTGTCCACTCGACTCGCACTGGATAAGCTGCTGAACGAACCAGAAAGCCTGACACGCTTCGTAGAAATTACGAGCGGGCTTGGCAGGGATTCTGTCGCAGGTCTCCGCTATACGGAGAAGCTCTGCTTTTCTCTTGCTGTCGGTGCACTCTGCCGCTTCCTTGCGAGCAAGGTCAGAGTGACGATGAGCGTATGTAATTACCGCCTCACAGCTCTCGATTACGGACTCAAGGAAATTCTTGCGGGAAAGATAGTCACCATTTCCGGCATAAAGCTTGGACATTGCTTCGCGTGCCTCGGCTATAATGCCCTCCATGCCCTTATATATAACCTTTGCGTAATCTACGTTAATATGACCGATACCGTTGTAGAAGTAGTTTCCTACGGTAAAGATTCCGTGATTGAGGAAGACGTCAAGAACCTTGGGATCCATAGACTGTGCCGCAAGATCACTAACGGTTCTGCCCTTCCAGTAAGGATGCACCTTCTTAAGTCTTTCAACCGTTTCGGGAGAAATGTAGAATCGGTCTGCATCTCTGGTTGCTATTGTGTCGTACTCGCCCTCAAGCCATTCAAACGAGTACTCGGGGAAGGTCTGACAGCTGCGGGGAACTATCGAGTTGCTTCCAACGAAAAGCTCGTAGGGACGAATAATGATCGGAATGTTTTCAAGAATATGGCGGAAAGCCGCAGAACGACGCTTGACCATAGGAAGCGCCTCTGTCATCTTGTAGCTTTCGGTCAAAAGCTCGGCTCTGTCTGCCTCGATCTGAGGAGTTGCCTCGTACAGATGATCGATAAGCTTCTGTATTCTTGGACTCTTATCTATTACAAATTTAATCTGACTCATAGTTTTAGTTTCTCCGTAATTTTATTTGGGAGTTGTGTTGCTTTTTCAAAAATATAAGAATTGCTCGCAACATGATAGCGAATAAATTTTGATTTAAGTCAATCCCACTTCAAATAACTGTATGGGGTTGATTTAATCCTTTTTGTGGGAAGTTCTTTGGAGAGCTCGAGAACCTCTTTCTTCCAAGAAAGGTTCTCGAACGCATCCCTCGCGTCCCTTGCGTCTCTTAGATCTGATCCCAGAGCTCGCCGTGGGGAGCGGCGATCACGGAGCTTCCGAAGAAGAGTCCCTGATCCTTTGCGTGCTGAGCGCCTGCTTCAACAGCTGCGGTAACGTCACCAACGTCACCGGTGATAAGGCAAACGCCCTTACCACCCATACCGCGGGAGGTACGAAGCTCGAAAATAGAAACCTTTGCGGTCTTAACTGCGATATCAGCCGCCTTAATGATGGAAGCTGCGGAGTAGGTCTCGATGATACCGAGACTACCCTTCTTTTCGGTGGGAGCGGTGCCGAAGAGGGAGGTGATGACCTGCTCATCGATACGACCCATAATGGAGGAGTCAACGAGCTTTTCGTCGAAGCGCTCCTTAACGTGCTCAACTGCACTTGTTACGTTAGAAATGGAACCTGTAAGAATGATCTCGTACTTACCGGGGCAAGCGGGACGAGCAGATACAAGACTGATGCCTGCGCTCTTGAGAGCCGCGTCGGTTGCCTCAATACCCTTTGCTATGCTTTTAAGTTCAATTACACCAATTGCCTGATACATTATGTATTTCCTGTGCCTTTCTTTATTACGATATGTGTTTGGACTTAAGCCTCAATGATGATCTTTGTAGGATCAACAAAGGTTACTTTGCCGCTGATGGAAGCGAACTGGGGGAGAGAAAGTCCTGCGCCGGGGTTTGCGATAAGCTGGCCTTCCTCAACTATGTCGCCTACGTTGACCGCAGGAACAGAGGGAGCGCCGATGTGACCCGACATCATGATCTCTACCTTGCTTGCCTTGAGCTTTTCGGGGATGTACTTGGATACTACGTCGTACTTGTGTACGCTGAGCATATCCTCCCACTTTGCAGACTGGATCATTCTGTAAGGACGGTCGGAGGAAACCTTGTAGGTTTCGCTTCCGGACTGGAATCTAATCTTGTTCTTTGCAAGGATGCCCTTGAGGTTAAGGATAACGTCCTTGGGAGAGATCTCCTGACAGCAAACCTCAGCACAAACTCCGCAAGAGCAGCAGAGGGAAGCGGTTGCGATCATCTCGGGATTGTCGTTCGCAGCGTTGCCCATAGCGACTCTGATCATCTTGTGGGGCTCGATGGGATAACCGAGAAGGTGTCTGGGACACATTTCGGTACATCTGGAGCATCCACAACAAGCAGAAGCCGCACGGCGAAGCATATCGTTCATGTCAACTCTCTTATTCTTGATCGCGCGTGCGGTCTCGGGAATGATGAGAAGAGACTTTGTGGTCTTTGTTACGGTAGCGGTTGCGGGATCCTTGATACGGCCCATGGAAGGACCGCCGTCGATCATAGCGTGGGTGTCCTTAACCGTAACACCGAGCTGAGCGAAGATCTCGGAAACGCGCATACCTACGGGAACCTTAACGGTGTATCTTTCGGGGATGTCGCCACCGATTGTAAGCCACTTTTCGGTAACGGGCTTACCCTCGTTTACTGCGCGCCAGATGTTGTAAACTGTCTCGCCGTTGTAAACGATAACGCCTGCGGTGATGGGGAGATTGCCGGGCTTAACAACTCTGCCGGTTGCCTCGTAGATCTGGTTGATTTCATCACCCATAGGATATACGTTGGGGAGGAGCTTGACGGTTACACCCTCTGCAAGGGTCTGACCTTCGCTATAGCCGAGCATGTGAGCTCTGTGCTCCTTGATCGCTACGTAAGTGTGCTTGATGCCTGTTTCAGCCATAACGAGCTTTGCGCCCTCTGCGATCTTGGACATTTCCTCGCGCATGATCATGTAATCGGTGTACATGAGGGGCTCGCACTCTGCACAGTTAAT
This sequence comes from Eubacteriales bacterium, assembly GCA_045638125.1. Lineage (GTDB taxonomy): Bacteria > Bacillota > Clostridia > Oscillospirales > CAG-272 > SVTX01. The sequence goes on from JAZUAS010000017.1 coordinate 4,864, forward strand.
AACGAGAATTTCTGCGCTGTCGGCAAGCTTTGCATAGGAGGGGAATCCTGCACCACCTGCACCAACGATGCTGTTGTTTTGCATTATTGATTTTAAATTCATTTCTGACATTGTTGGCCTCGTTTTCTTTATATGCTTGATCAATTAGTTCTGCTTTTTATCTACTACACCGACAACTACCGCATCAACGGGAGAGCTTTCGTCGCCAACGGCAACGCGAGCGCTGCTACCGGTGGTTACAAGAACCTCTTCGCCGATACCTGCACTTACCGTGCGGTCGACCGCAACGATGAACTTGTCGGTAAGCTCGTTCTTTTCAATCACTTGAATTTCAAGAAACTTATATCCGATCAGCTTATCAAGCTTGTTGGTGGATACTATGTTTCCAATTACTTTTCCTTTTAACATTTTTTAACCTCTGTATGTAAAGTTGTTTAATCACTTAACGGGGGTAACGGTAGAACCGTTTTTGAATCCGACTGCATTTGCATCGTCGGTGTCAACGTGCATTTCAAGGCGGAAGTCCTTATGAACTCTTACCTGAACGTCAAACCAGCGGGTTCTCTTTGTGCCGCTCATAGCATCAACGTCGATGTAGTCTCCGTCCTTAACGCCGAAATGTGCCGCGTCGTCGGGACTCATGTGGATGTGACGGTTTGCAATGATGCAGCCCTGGGAAAGTCTTACGATGCCCTTAGGTCCGATGATTGTGATGGGGGAGGAGCCAACAAGGCTTCCCGACTCACGAACGGGGGGCTTTACCTTAAGTACATACGAATCGGTAACAGAGATCTCTACCTGGCTTGCCTTTCTGAGAGGTCCGAGAACTCGAACACCCTCGATAGCCCTCATAGAGGGACCTACAATGGTCAAGGTCTCCTTGCAGGCGTACTGGCCGGGCTGGGAAAGGTCCTTGAGGTGAGTTAATTCATATCCGGGACCGAAAAGGGTCTCCAAATCTTCCTTTGTCAAGTGAATATGACGGTTGGAGATACCAACGGGAATCTCGTATCCGGTTTTGGCAGGCTCGGTCGACGTGGTGGTCATCTCCGAGACTATTTTTTTGACAATGCTTTCAATATCTTGTGTCGAAATGCTCATTTTGGTTATGTTCCTTTCGATTTTTTACGATAATTTTCTTATGAAGGTGCTTAATTTGGCATTTTGAAGCAATTAAATAACTTCATACGAAAATTATCTTGGGGTTGTGTCTTGCCCGAAATACTCGGGCAAGACACAAGACGTTTTTTGAAGCGCGTCCGCTGATTCTCGCTATATTAGCCGAGAGTAGGGAGAAGCTTGTTAACGTCGGTGTGAGGTCTGGGGATAACGTGAGTAGCTACTACTTCGCCGAGGTTAGCTGCTGCTGCGCCGCCTGCCTCAACTGCTGCCTTAACTGCTCCAACGTCGCCGCGAACCATAACGGATACGAGTCCGCTACCGATCTTCTCGGAACCGATAAGCTGTACGTTAGCTGCCTTAACCATAGCATCTGCTGCTTCGATTGCTGCTACGAGACCTCTGGTCTCAACCATTCCTAATGCTTCATTCATGATAAAAATCTCCTTTTGGATAAATTTTTGTAATTTTGTTGGTGAGCAAGCTCACTTATATGCCGAGGGATTAAACTCCCTTGTCGGTCTTAATAAATTTAACAATGTCGGGATGAGGACGAGCTATGACCTCCTGACACATTACGTGTCCAACTGTCTTTGCTGCTTCAACTCCCGCTTCAAGCGCGGCGGTAACCGCAGAAACGGTACCTTCAACAACAACTGTCACAAGTCTTCCGCCCAAGCGCTTTTCAACGTGGATGAGTTTAACATCCGCCGCTTTTACCATTGCGTCAAGTCCGACTATAGCCGTAACCATAGCTTGAACTTCAAGCAGTGCAATTGCTTTTTCCATAGTTTTGTCTCCTAAGTAGTTTGATCTGTCCTCGGACAAGCTCTCTTGCCCTTGCTAACCTTCACGTTGCTTGCTTGCAAGCAACATTTCACACGCCGAAGGCGTATTTCACGTCGCGAAGCTACATTTCACTTGTCCGCAGGACAAATATCACGTTAATTTTTGCGGAGCAAAAATTAACCGAGAGTGGGGAGAAGCTTGTTAACGTCGGTGTGAGGTCTGGGGATAACGTGAGTAGCTACTACTTCGCCGAGTCTAGCTGCTGCTGCGCCGCCTGCCTCAACTGCTGCCTTAACTGCTCCAACGTCGCCACGAACCATAACGGATACGAGTCCGCTACCGATCTTCTCGGAACCGATAAGCTGTACGTTAGCTGCCTTAACCATAGCATC
>JAZUAS010000018.1:0-5091 GCA_045638125.1 Eubacteriales bacterium
TTTTTTAGCAACTACCTTCTGAGCAACGTTCTGGGGAACGGTGTCGTAACCGGTTACGTTATACTCAAACCAACCGCGTCCCTGCGTCATAGCGCGGAGAACGATCGGGTAGTCTGCAAGCTCAGCCTTGGGAGCCATAGCGTGAACAGTGGTGTAGCCGGGCTTATCTCCGCAAGCATCCATACCCATAACGGCAGAAGGACGCTTGTTAAGGTCACCCATAACGTCACCTACCATGCTCTCGGGAACGGTTACGTCGAGGTCGCCCACAGGCTCAAGGAGTACGGGGTTAGCAAGCTCGAGGCACTTCTTATATGCGAGAGACGCCGCGGTCTTGAAGGACAACTCGTCGGAGTCAACGTCGTGGTAAGAACCGTCATGGAGATCAGCCGCAAGGCGAGTCATAGGATAGCCGTAAGCACCCTTGAGCATAGAATCCAAAAGTCCCTTTTCAACTGCGGGGTTGAAGTTCTTGGGAACCGCGCCGCCGACAACCGAAACAGAGAAGGTAAGTCCTTCTTCCTCGGAGGGAGAGAACTTGATCCAAACGTGACCGTACTGACCGGAACCACCGTTCTGCTTCTTGTGCTTACCTTCAACGTCAACGGTCTTCGTGATCTTCTCACGGTAAGCGATGGAAGGAGTCTCATATTTGATGTTAACGCCGAAACGGTTCTTGAGGTTAGCCGCAAGGATCGTCAGGTGCATGTCACCCATCGCATAAATAAGCTGCTGCTTGGTCTCGGGGTTGTTCTCGTACTTGAGGGTCATATCCTCCTCGGTCATACGGGAGATCGCCTGAGAGATCTTGCTCTCGTCCTTTGCGGTGAGAGGATACATAGCCTTGCAGTAGTAAGGAGTAGCATAAGCTACCTTCTTGTATTCTACCTTGCCCGAGCGGGAGAGCGTATCGTTAGTGTTGGTGTCGGAGAGCTTGGAAACCATGCCGATGTCTCCGCAAGCAAGCTCGTCAACCTCGACCTGCTTGTTACCCTTCATGATGTAGATGTGAGCAAGCTTTTCTTCGCCGCCGCTTCTTGCGTTCTTGAGTACCCAGTCCTTCTTGACAGAGCCGTTCATAACCTTGAAGAAGGACATCTTTCCTACGAAAGGATCGGCAACGGTCTTGAATACGAAGATAGCGGGATCGCCCTCGAGATCGATGGCAACGTCAGCGCCTGCGATATCCTTTTCAACCTTCTTTGCGGTGTGACGGGGGAAGGATGCCGCGATAGAATCCATCATAGCAACAACGCCCCAAAGTCTGGTAGCCGCACCACAGTAAACGGGAGTGATAGTACCGTCAATGATACCCTGGTGGAGACCCTCGACGCACTCTTCCTTGGTGAACGCCTCGCCGTCAAAGAACTTCATCATAAGTTCTTCGCTTGTACCTGCAACAGCCTCCCAAAGAACTTCCTTATATCTCTCGGCAGCAGCCTCAAGCTCGGGAGTGGTATCGGTGGGGAATCTCTTGCCGGAGTCGTCATATACGTAGGACTGCATGTCGAGAAGGTCGATCATGGTAATATCCTTACCGTTCTTACCAACAGGGATAAATACAGGGCAGAGGGACTTACCGAATCTCTCGCGAAGCTGGTCAAAGGTTGCGTTAAAGTGCGCGTCGTAGTTATCGCACTTGTTGATGAAGAATGCTTTGGGGATACCTGCAGCGACTGCCTTGTCCCAAGCAAGCTCAGCACCTACTTCAAGACCTGCCTTACCGTCGACACAGATAACCATGCTGTCGGCAACTCTTGCCGCCTGGTTAACTTCGCCCTCAAAATCGAGGTAACCGGGGGTGTCGATTACGTTGATCTTAACGTCCTTCCAATAAATATGTGCCATAGAAGCCGTAAGAGAGAACTTTCTTACCTGCTCCTCCTGATCGTAGTCAAATACAGTGTTACCGTCGGGAACGTTACCGAGACGGTCGGTTCCGCCGCTGACGTAAAGCATAGCTTCTGCAAGAGAGGTCTTTCCGCTTCCGCCGTGACCTGCAAGAGCGATGTTTCTGATCTGTTTTGTGTTGTACTGAGCCATGGTTTTGTTCCTTTGCTCACCCAATGTGAGCCCTTTCATATAGTTTCCTGTATTGCGAATCTATCCGTATATACGGACAAATAAACATTCACACTATTTATTATACTATATTTTTCAAAGCTTTTCAATGATTTTTTTCGATTTTTTCGTGTCCGATTTGTAGAAGTTGCGACTTGAATTTTGTATATTTATCACAAATTCGGGCATTTTGCACATAATTATTTATTCCTTTAGCGTGATAAAACAATAAAGCCTCGCGCAAAAGCGCGAGGCTTTGATTTTGAGTTATTGCAAATTAAAAAGTTTGCAAGCATTCTTGTAGGTTATATCCGCCATCTCGTCGGCTCCTATGCGGTGGACTTGAGCGACGGTGGCGCAGGTCTCTTGCATCAGAATGGAATTGTTGAGCTTCCCACGATAAGGCACGGGGGCAAGATATGGCGCGTCGGTCTCGATGAGCAAGCGGTCGAGCGGAACGGCGCGGCAAGCCTCACGCACTCTTTCTGCGTTTTTGAAGGTAACTGTACCCGAAAATGAGATATACCAACCGCGCTTGACTATTTCCTTGACCATTTCGGCGCTCATTGAACAACTGTGCAGCACTCCGACAACGCCCGTGTAGCGACAGATCATATCAAAGGTGTCTGCGTGGGAGTCGCGGTTGTGAATGATTACGGGAAGCCCGACCTCCCTCGCAAGCTCCATCTGCTTTGAAAAATATTCGTACTGCAAAGCCTTGTCCACGGGCTGCCAATAATAATCAAATCCAATCTCGCCAATAGACACGATTTTGTTTGCTTTCTGTGTTTCTTTGTCACAGACCAACGATCTTATTTTAGCTATCTCCTCGTTGGGGGTCAGCTTACACTTGGTCTGGGCGTCCTCGGGGTGAATTCCCACGGCGGCATACATGAAATCGTATTTGTTTGCTTGATCGATGCAAAGGAGCGAGCTTTCGTAGGTCGTCCCCACGTTTATTACTCCGCCAACCGTTTCGCAAAATTCGTCAGAGGACAAAAGCGCATCTGCGCCACCCTCAAGCTCATCAAATTTGCGATCAAAATAGTGGGCGTGAGTATCAAATAATTTATTCATTGTAATCAAACCTCTCTCCCACCTTTTGGGGCTTATCTCTTCCGCCCGACATCTCGGTTATCTTCAATATTAATTTATCGACCACGGTTTCCTTTACAGCAAAGCGGACGATCACCTTGTCGGAAAAGTCGGTGTCGTCGATTATCGCTCCGAAAGTAGGCAATATAACCGAATATTTTTGATAGTCGGAATAGGAGCAATCGAGCTGCATTTCGGTGTATTTTTCATAAGTGACCACCTTCGCCGCCGCAAGAGCCACACTTGTTCCGTGCGAATATGCTCTCACAAGTCCGCCTGCGCCAAGCAGAATACCGCCGAAATATCGGGTGACCACTACAACGCAGTCCTCTACTCCGCTTTTGCGTATCGCCTCCAGCATCGGTACTCCTGCCGTACCCTGTGGCTCGCCGTCGTCGGAATAGCGCGCGACGATACCGCCTTTGAGAAGATACGCCCAGCAGTTATGCGTAGCATCGGAATATTCTTTTTTCTTTGCCTTGATAAACTCCATCGCCTCGTCCTCGCTTGTAATATGCTTGGCGTGGCCGATGAATATAGAGCGTTTTTCTTCAAATTCGTCGCTTCCCTCACCAGCTAACGTGGTGTAAAGCTCGGGTGTTTCTTTCGCCATACTTATCCTTTCTTAGCAGGGCTCTGCCCTGAACCCGCAAGAAACTTTTTGAGAAAAGTTTCTTGATTTCAAAAACTTTTAAAAAATTGGCTTTGTTTATCAAAAATTGTATATTTGAATATACTCCAATAAAATCATTCAAAGTCAATTTTTATTGAGCTTGCAACCAAGTGCGGAGCTTCTTTGTCAATGGTGGAAAATATTCGCCACGATTCAACATCGTCATTAAAAGGAGAAAATGTAATACAGCAATTTTTTAAATGCAAATTCAATTCATTGTTGTTTTTTAATGTGACGTGTTCAATGATTAAGCCCTTTAACTGTGTCAAGAAATAATGGTCGAAAAACTCTTTGTGTGTTTCACAATTAAAACTATCAACATGAGAATTGTTTTTCCAAACAATCTCAAAATCACACGTGGTGTGGAGTATATAGGGCGACAAAACTCTTTTGGTTTGATCGTACGATTCTGATTCAACGGGACAACCAAAGCCTAAATCATAAAAATGAAGATCAGGAGCTTTAATGCCATAGAACAATTCCAAACCAACTAATTTTTGAAGGAAATCATTAAAAGATTGAATTTTATTCTGCATATCAAAAATCTTCTTTCTCGTCGGGAAGCATAGTGTCATATTTTTTTAGCATTCCTCGGACCTTTGCGTCAACTACCGCCTTAACGGTAACAAACTCCGCGCCGTAATCAACGTCCTCGATGGTTGCATCACGATAAAGAATGTTCATCGCACCCTGCTCTGCATTGGGTATCTTAAACACAACCGAGCATTTGCCGTCGTGGACGATATTCTGGAGCATTTCCGCAAGGGTGTCGCAGCCCTGCCCCGTCTTCGCAGAGATATGAACCACCTGCTGGCGGTCTTTCGTGCGGTCGATTACAGGATCGTCATAGGTTCCTCTGTCGCACTTGTTAAAGACGTAAAGAATCGGCTTATCCCCTGCGCCGAGGTCCTCAAGTGTCTGCTCGGTGCATTCGAGCTGCGAGAGATACTCGGGGTCGCTGGCGTCGATAACTATCATTATAATATCCGAATATACCGCCTCGTCGAGTGTCGAGCGGAAAGCGTTGACCAAATGGTGAGGCAGCTTTTTGATAAATCCGACGGTATCGGTCAAAAGCACGGTCTCACCGCCGGGGAGAGTGAACTTTCTGGTGGTAGGATCAAGCGTTGCAAAAAGCTTATCCTCCGCCAGAATTCCGGCATCGGTCAAGCGGTTCAGAAGAGTTGATTTTCCCGCATTGGTATATCCGACGATTGCCACCTTTTTGAAGTCGGATCGTAGCCATGTCGTTCTGTGAGCCA
>JAZUAS010000019.1:0-13331 GCA_045638125.1 Eubacteriales bacterium
CAATGGTTAAAAGAGATAAGTTAAGATTATAGCCAAATTAAACTTTTACATTTAATGAGGCTTTCCTTCGGAAAGGTCGCTTGCGCGACAGAGCTTTAAGCTTTAATAAGATTACGGCTACGGTTCAAAAGTTTAAGAGGAGCTTTAAGTCTATTTAATAAATTACATCCACCACAAACAGAGAGGGGTTCCTTAAGGGGAGAGGATGTCGCAGGGCGAGAAAATGCGGCATGTTCGCTTTTTCTCGTACAAGACCCCTTTCCCCTTGAGCGGCGTTTCTTTGGTTCGTTTCTTTCCGCTGTTGGAAAGAAATGAACATATAACATTTATCAATAACCCTTTTTTCCGACAAGCAGGCGCCAAAGAAGCTTGCGTAAAAGGTCTGCAGGAAAAACGGTCAGCGCCAAAAGCGACGTAATACCCAACTCATACACCGTCAGCGGCGCTGTACGCAGTACCGCTCCGCCAAGATATATAAACACTATCTGTATGAGCAGTATCGTCGCCATAATGAGGATGAAAACGCGATTTTGGGTAATGTTTGCAAGCAACCGTACCCTGTCGCTTCGGGCGCAGAAGCAATTGAATACCGAGGCAAAGATAAAAAGCGCGAAAAACGCAGTCAACAGATAAATGTTGTCCTCCGCAAAGCGGAAACGCGAGCTTATTTCGGGAATCTTCAAAAAGGCTATACACAACGCCACGGTAAAGCCTCCGCCAAATACGATCTCATAGATCATATATGCGTTCAAAATCGTCTCGTCGCGCTTCTTTGGCTTTTCTTTCATGCAGGATTCAAGGGCTGGCTCTCCTGCAAATGCAAGACCGCCTAAAGTATCCATAATTATATTGATCCAAAGCATCTGGACAACGGTGACGGGAGCATCGTAGCCGAGAAACGGACATATCATCGAAACACCTACGGCACAGAAATTCATCATAAGCTGGAGAGAAATGAACTTTCTTATACTCTTGAAGATATTTCTGCCGTAAAGCACCGCTTTCGCAATGCTTGAAAGATCGTTGTCGAGGATGATTATGTCCCCCGCCTCCTTTGCCACCTGCGTACCGCTGCCCATTGAAAATCCTACGTCGGCGCGCTTTAATGCCGGAGCGTCGTTTACTCCGTCCCCCGTCATTCCCACCACCAAGTCAAGCTCCTGCGAAATGCGGACAAGTCGGCTCTTATCTGCAGGCAGAGCGCGTGCCACAACGCCAAGTCGCGGTAAGATCTCCTTTAGCTGACTATCCGAAAGGCGAGCAAGCTCTCCGCCGGTCAAAACCGTATCAACTCCACCGCCCAGTATTCCGCACCCAGATGCTATATGACGAGCCGTTTCCTTGTTGTCTCCCGTTATCATAACAACCTGTATTCCTGGTCCTCGGAGCCTTTTTACAGAGTCCGAGGCGGTTTTCCTGATCCTATCCTCAAGTGTAATAAGGCAGATCATCGTAAGCGCGCCAAAATCTCCGTCGGCAAGCCTTGAATTTATAAATCCGTCGGCAGATTCGGCGACAAGCAGAACTCTCTTCCCCTTGCTTGTCAAGCTTTTACATATATTTTCAATGAGTTCGGGCGAAAACGCTCTGACACTTCCGTCGCGATCAATATAAGAACGGACCTGTGGCAAAAGCTTTTCGGGCGCCCCCTTGATAAACAGACGTCTTTTTCCCCCCACCGACAAAAGTGCCGCGGAGAATTTTTTCTCACTGTCAAAAGGAATGCTTTTGACCACAGAAAAGCTTTCTGCCGCCTTTTCCCTACCGATGACCGATTCAAGGATAGCTTTGTCGGTTGAATTACCGCCTACGGCACGCTTGTTGCCCGATAACTTTGACGTGGTATTACCAAGAGCAGAAAGCAGATAATTGCCTAATGCCGCGGTCTTGGCAAGACTCGCCACACCCTCAAAGCTCTCCCCATCGCCGAGGTATATCTGACCGACACTCATCTTCCCCTCGGTCAGAGTCCCCGTCTTATCGGTGAAAAGAATATTCATGCTACCAGCAGATTCAAGTCCCACCGGCTTACGCACCAGCACCTGATCTCTCACCATTCTTTTGACATTTGAAGACAAGACCACCGCTATCATCATCGGAAGCCCCTCCGGAACGGCGACAACCACGACGGTAAGCCCCAAGGTTAGGGCATGGATCAGATGTGAAAACAGAAATTGCAGATCGGTCAGCTTGTATTTTATAATATCAACGTCGAAGGCACTGTCAACGGCAAAAACGTTAAAAAGATAGACCATCGCAACTAAAAAAGCCGCAATATAACCGACCGCGCTTATCTGCTTGGCAAGCTTTGAAAGTCTTATTTTCAAAGGGCTTTCACGCACATCCGTCTGTACTTCACGGGAAATTCCGCCAAGGAAGGTCTTGTCTCCCACACGCAAGGCGCGCATGAGTCCCTCCCCCGACAAAACAGTACATCCGCGCAGGCAAAAATATTCTGAGGACGGAGTATCGTCCTCACCGTCATCCTCTCTCCTTGCTCTTTTGTATATCTCTCGGCTCTCACCCGTCATAGCCGACTGGTCACAGGATAGATTTCCCTCTATCAACTCGCCGTCGGCAGGTATTTGTTCGCCTGCACCTATGTAAACAAGATCGCCTACAACCAAGTCCTCCATGTCGAGCTCAGCGACTACGCCAGACCGCAAAACACGACATTTTTGTCTACCGTAAACGTCCTCTAATCGCTCAAATGCCCTCCCCGCACCGTACTCCGACATGGTGGAAATAAAGGTTGCCAGAAGAATAGACACGGCGATACCCACGGTCTCCACCCAATCTGCATGTCTGAACGTGAATATAAGATTTATGACCAGTGCAGCTATAAGTATCTTGATTATCGGGTCGCCGAGATTTGAAATAAACTGACGAAAAAAGCTTTTTTTCTTTGCCTTGGACAACCGATTATCACCATTTGCCGCCCTTGATGCTGTAACCTCCGCCGAGTCAAGCCCACGCCGAGCATATTCTGCCCTCTTTTCTCTATTTGTTACTATTTCGATCACTCCCTCTATAAAGTTGTCCTTGAATAAATATATGAGGAGACAAACCAAAATAAAACTTAGACAACAAAAAAGCGCACGGCTAAAAATGCCGCGCGCTTTCAATTATACCCCTCTTCTTAAAAGTTCTTGAAAAAGGGAGGGTGTGTGGAGGGAGAAAGCTTCTTTCAAGAAGTTTTCTCCCTCCACACAATATCACATAATCAATATCTATCGTCCATGGGGACGTAGTTTCTGGGTTTAGCTATGCACTTATAACCGGGGCGGATGATCTTATTGGACGTGCAATATTCCTCCATACGGTGGGCACACCAGCCTGCCACTCTCGCGATAGCAAAGAGGGGGGTGTACATTTCCTCGGGAATGCCCAGCATACGGTAGACAAGACCCGAATAGAGGTCAACGTTTGCGCACATATCCTTTTCAACGCCCTTATATGCTTTAAACAGGGCGGGAGTGATAGTCTCGATCTTCTCAAGCAACTCGAAATCGTCGCCATATCCCTTTTCGTAAGCAAGCTTTTTTGCGTACGTCTTGAGCATTACCGCACGAGGATCACTCTTGGTGTAGATCGCGTGACCCATACCGTAGATAAGACCCGAGCCGTCGTTCGCCTCGCCGTTAAGTATCTTGAGCAGGAATGCGGCAACCTCGTCCTCGTTGTGAATATCCTTTACATTCGCCTTGATGCAATCAAACATCTCCTGAACCTTGATATTCGCTCCGCCGTGACGAGGACCCTTGAGCGCGCCCACTGCCGCGGAAATAGCAGAATATGTATCAGAGCCCGAGCTGGAAAGCACGCGGCAGGTAAAGGTGGAGCAATTTCCTCCTCCGTGCTCGGCGTGAACTACCAGACAGAGGTCAAGAAGTCTTGCCTCCTCCTCTGTATAGTTTTTATCGGGACGAAGAACTCTCAAAAAGTTCTCGGCGGTAGAAAGCGAATCCTTAGGGTTGTGGAGATTCAAGCTCTTATCAAGAAATGCGTTCTGATATACCGCATAGGACTGCGCCGCGATAATAGGAAGTCTTGCAAGAAGCTCCATACTCTGGTGGAGCATATTTTCAAGGTCGGTATCATCGGGGTTGTCATCGTAAGCGTAAAGCGCGAGGATAGAGCTTGCGATCTTATTCATGATCGATCTCGAGGGCGCCTTCATAATAATATCCTCGGTAAATCTCGGCGGAAGACGACGGTAAGCCGCAAGGATATTATTGAAATCGGCAAGCTCCTCTTTCGTGGGAAGATGACCGAAGAAAAGCAGGAACGCGCATTCCTCAAAACCAAATCGATCCTCTTTTACGAAGTTGTTTACAAGCTCACTTATTTCATAACCGCGGTATTCAAGCTTGCCGTCAACGGCACACTTTTCACCCTCGTTGATAATATATCCGTGAGCGTTTCCTATTCGGGTCACGCCTGCGGTAACGCCCGAGCCGTCTGCCTCACGAAGTCCTCTTTTCACTCTGTAATTGTCAAACGCCGCCTTGGGAATAACGTATGCACTTCTGGCATCGTCCAGCATAGATTGAAATTCTTTCTCTATTTCCTCATCGTGGTCGCTTGAGTAATTTTTGGAATAAAGCTGCATATTTGATCTCCTAACTGACTCAAAATACAATCAAAATATGAATAATATAGGTATTATACCACTAACACACCATTTTTTGCAATTAACAAATTGTAAACTTTCAAAATATCTGATAATTCACGGCAGTTTTCTTTGATTTTTGCAAGAAATCCACACCTAACATTCAAGCTCGATCACAAAAACCTCACCAAAATCAATATTTGCATATTTTGGTACAAAAAGCCCGACACTGTCGAGCTTTTTATTTAGCATCTATCAATATTAACAACTATAAAATGGTCGGGGCGCAACTCCGCAATCCTGTCCTGCACCTCCGCAACGACGTCGTTATTGCTTGTTTTCACCTCAAATGGAACGCTGATGTCAAAAAGCAGATTGGTGTGTGTCTTGCCTCGTACAAAACGGAAATCGTGAATATTAAGTCTTTCATCAACCGCTTTGACCTGCTCAATAACGAACGCCTTCATCGCATCGTTTTCAGCGTCGTCAATGACGATAGGATCCATGTGAATGTTTGAAAGAATGCCAAGCTCACTGTTCAGTCTCTTTTCGATCAGATCGATCATATCGTGAGACTCGTAAATATCCCTTGAACCGTCAACCTCAATGTGAAGATTTGCCACGAATCGTCCGGGGCCGTAGCTATGTACTACCATATCGTGAATTCCAAGAGCCTCGGGAAACTCGGCAACTATCGACTTTATTCCGTCAATAACCTCCTCCGAGGGAGCTTCGCCAAGAATAGAATTCTTCGTGTCGTTAAGGATCTTGATGCCTGCGATGAAAATTACCACTGCTACGGCAAGTCCCATATATCCGTCTATGTCCACACCCGTAAAATAGAATATCAGCATAGCGATAAGCACTGCGGTACTGGCACCGGCATCGGAAAGGCTATCTGCCGCCGTAGCTCTCATAACAGACGAGTCTATCTTTTTAGCGATCTTTCGGTTAAACAGCACGAGCCAGAGTTTTGAGACGATAGATACCGCCAAAACACCCACCATCAGCCAGATATTAGAACCGTCGGTCACCTGCTCTGCGTCAAATATTTTTCCCAGAGACTCTCTAAAAAGATTCCAACCCACAAGCATAATAAAAAACGAAACTATCATCGATGCCACGTACTCGATTCTCGCGTGCCCGAATGGGTGATCTCTGTCCGCAGGCTTTGCCGCCATTTTGAAGCTGATAAATGATATTATCTGCGACCCTGCGTCGGACAGGTTGTTTATACCGTCGCCTGCAAGAGATATTGCGCCGAAAAGCATACCGACCGCAATCTTTCCTGCCGCCAAAACCAAATTCACAATTATTCCCACGACGCTGACAAGCGTTCCGTAAGACCTCCTTACCGCAGGAGATTTTATATTTTCTCTGTCCTTTACGAACAGCTTACACAAAAGTTCTGTCAAAAAGCATTTCCTCTCTTTCATAACGCCTTGCAAAGCAAGGCATATCACTTTGCGAAGCAAAATATCACTTGTGCGAAGCACAAATACCACTCGCCGAAAGCGAATAACACCGATGACCGCTTAGCGGTCATCTTCCATTCCCCAATATTTTCTGTCCAGACTGCGGAACTGTATCGCCTCGGCAATATGCTCGGCTCTGATTATATCACTCTTATCAAGGTCTGCAATAGTTCTTGCAACTCTCATAATACGGTCATATCCACGGGCAGAAAGTCCCATGGAATCGTACGCCGCGTGAAGCAGTTCCATAGCGTCCTCGTCCGCCTTGCAGTATTTTCTGATTCCGGGCGAGTCAAGCGCCGCATTATTGACGTAATGGTCGCCCTCCATTCTCTTTCTCGCAAACTCTCTCGCCTCGATGACTCTTGCTCTGACGGTCTCGCTCCTCTCGGTAGCCTGATCGTTACTTGAAATCTCATCGTAGGAGAGACTGGGCAACTCGATCTGAATGTCGATTCTATCCAGCATAGGACCGCTTATTCTCGATATGTATCGTTTAACGTCGATACTCTTACAGGTGCATTTTCTCGTGGGATGACCAAAATATCCGCAACGGCAGGGGTTCATAGCACCAACAAGCATAAAGTTACAAGGGAACGTTACTCTACCGTTTGCACGAGTGATAGTCACCTTTCTGTCCTCAAGAGGCTGACGGAGAGCGTCGGTCACCTGCTTTGGGAATTCGGGAAGCTCGTCAAGGAAAAGCACGCCGTGGTCGGCAAGGGAGACCTCACCGGGCATGGGATTTATACCGCCACCCACAAGACTTACCGCACTCATAGTATGGTGAGGTGAACGGAAAGGACGCACTGACAAGAGAGAAACGCCCTCATGCAACGTTCCCGCAACCGAGTGCACCTTTGTTGTCTCTATTGCCTCGGAAAATGACAGAGGCGGCAAAATTGTAGGCAGACGCTTTGCAAGCATACTCTTTCCCGTACCGGGAGGGCCTATGAGCAGGATGTTATGTCCACCGGTTGCCGCTATCTCCATAGCTCTTTTCGGCTGAGCCTGACCCTTAACGTCAGAAAAATCTATGCCGTAGCTTAATGAGGACTCGGAAAATTCGTTTCTGTCATAGTTTACAGGAGTCAAAGGCTCGCTACCGTTAAGATGACCAACCAGCTGCCTCATGTTTTCAACCGAGTAAACGGCAATTCCCTCCACTGCCGCCGCTTCCATAGCGTCCTCAGCGGGAGCGTAGAATTCCTTAAATCCCGCATCCCTCGCCGCAACGCACATACAAAGCACGCCTCTGACGTGACGAAGATTGCCCGAAAGAGACAGCTCACCCACAAAGCATTTGTCGGATACGTCAATATCGGATCGAACGATGCCCGCGCACTTCATGATACCCAAAAGGATGGCTACGTCGTAAGCCGAGCCTTCCTTTTTTCTGTCGGCAGGAGCAAGATTGAGCATAAAGGACATCTCGGGAAAACGGTAGCCGCTATTGATGCAAGCCGTCCTTACCCTGTCCTTTGCTTCTTTGACCGCCGCGTCGGGCAGACCGACCAGCTCAAAATTAGGGAGTCTTGGTTGTGCGTCGGCTTCCACCGTCACTATATAACCGTCAATTCCAAATATTCCTGCACAAAATATCGATGAAAGCATATTTTTATCCCTTCCTGAGCTTTACTTATAATGTATTTTTATAATTATAGCATACATTTTGGAAAAATACAACATCAATCGATCAAAAAACGCATTTGTTAATAAACATTGTAAAATTATTTACAAACACGATGTCAAAGTCGCTTCAAACCTATTGACAATTTATTTTTTTTGTTGTATAATTCTATATGTGTAAAATTGATAAATGTACCCTTATGGAGGTTTATATGAAAAAGTTAGCTTTGATTTTGCTTGCAATCATGCTCGCAGCTTCGCTTATCGCTTGTAACAGTGAAAGCGGCGAGGAAGATGATTCCGCCGGAGTTGCCGATTACGCAAAGCCCTCTCGTGAGCAGAGCGTAGTTGTAGATGGCGAGACCGTAGGAACGCTTACGTTTGAGGACGACAAGGGCGACACCGCTATCATTACCAATTATACAGGCATATACACTTCTCATAAGGTGGTAATAGGCAAAACCGTCGGCGAGGGTAGCTCTAAGCTTACCGTAACCAAGATCGGAAACGAGGCATTCTATTATTGCACCGCCGCTACCGAGATCGTGCTTCCCGAAACTCTCACCCACATTGGCGACTGGGCGTTTGCAGGATGCGTAGGACTTGAAAGCATCACTATTCCCGCATCGGTAACCTCAATCGGCAAGGGCGCATTTAACGGTTGCGAAAATCTTAAAACCGTAATTTTTGAAGGTAGCGAGCTTGAGACCATTGGCGACTATGCGTTTAATGATTGTGTTTCCCTTGAAACAATTTCTATTCCCGAAGGTGTTAAGTCTATCGGCGCAAAGGCATTCGGCGATTGTGAAAAGCTCACATACATCAAAACTCCCGCTTCCCTCAACTCTATAGGCAACATGGCGTTCTACGGCTGTAAGGGCCTTAACGCAGAGGGTGCGATTGACCTCTCCGCTTCGGTCAATATTGAAATCTACACCGTAGAAGTTGACGGTGTTGAAATAAAGACTCCCGCTATCGGTAAGCACGTATTCGCAGGCATCAAGAAGGCTTACATCATCGTTCCCGAGGATGAAAACTCCGCATTCGCAAAGTACGTAGCTGAAATGCAGGAAAACGTTACAGAAGAAAACTAATAAATTTAACGCATAACAAAGGGGATATCCGTTGAGATATCCCCTTTTTGTTTTTAGAGTTTATTTTCGACGGCAAGGACAATCGTCATTTCTGCCGAAAGAATAGAGTCTGCTGTGATAGTGCAACCTGCGGCGCGAACGTGACCTCCGCCTCCGTAAAACGCACAGATTTCGGAAACGTCAAAATCGCAGGATGAACGCATCGAAACACGGAATTTGTTTTCAGCGGTCGGCTGCTTAATGACCGCGGCAACATCAACACCCTTTACGCAACGTGCTACGTCTATAAGAGTCTCAAGTGCCTCGTCGTTAGCGCCGTATTGATTCTTGAGATCGTAAGGAAAGGTAATTATAGCAACCCTGCCGCCGCAATGAAGATTCATTCTCTCAAATCCTGCATGCTCGACCTGCATTTGCTTTAAGGTCTTTATACCAAAAAGACGGTGATTGATGTCGGCTCCGTCAACCCCACTCTCAATAAGTCTTGCGGCAAGCAAATGAGTGGACGGTGTAACATTGCTATACCTAAAACAACCCGTATCAGAGCTTACGGCAGTGTATATCAACCTGTTAACTTCATTTGAAAGCTCCACACCGCGCCTGTCAGAGGCAAGCTTCAAAACCTCATAAAGGACTTCGCCGCAAGCGGACGCATCAGGCTTCACAAGATTGTTGGCATAGGGCGTACCCTTTCCGTGGTGATCTATCATCAGATCTATTTTATTCTTGTAAAGCTCATAGAGTCCTCCAAGCTGTGAGGGGGATGCCGTATCCACAGAAATGATAGCATCGGGCACAAAATCCGCGGGAATATCCTCTGCAAGCACACTCTCCTGCACACCCTCAAAGATAAAGCCAAATCGATCGGGAAGTCTATCAGCGCAAGCACACCACGCACGCCCTCCAATGCCGTTCACAAAGGCGCGCAGAGCGAAAGCAGATCCAACCGCATCTCCGTCGGGGTGAACGTGAAAAAGTATCAAAACATTTTTATTTTCGCAGATAATATCTGCCGCCTCATTCACGGAAAGAGTACGATAGTTTTGACTCCGATCAGTCATTATTTTCCTCGCTCTCATCCTCGTCGGGATCGGTTATGGTGATGCCCTCAAGTATCTTGGATATCTTTGCACCGTACTCAATAGAGCCATCCTCTACAAAAGTGATCTCGGGAGTGATACGAAGGTTCATTCTGCGAGCGATCTGACCGCGAATAAATCCTGCCGCGGCGCGAAGTCCCGCCTTTACCTCCTTCTTATCTCCCATAAGTGAAGAATAGTACACCTTTGCGTATTTAAGGTCGGGTGTAACCTCTGCCGCGGTAACGCTGATAAACGCTCCCGAGACTCTGGGGTCCTTAACGTCACGCAATATCATCGCTACTTCTTTCTGAAATTCGTCGTTTATTCTTCCCTGTCTGTATTTTGCCATATGTTCCTCCTGCCCGTATGGGCGTTAATAATTATCTTTTTTCTAATTTCGTATTAGTCGACTAAAATAGCTCCTTGTAACGGATGAGATCAAAAATCTCTTCCCCATTCTTAACGCCAAGAAAACCCACGTCTTGATAAAGTGGTATGAAGCGAATTCCAATTATATTGTTTTCGCTTACCACGTCAAATATGATCCCGTGATCCTGTGCCGAAGCCTTTAAGCGCTCAAAAGCCTCCCGCCTCATACCGCGGCTCTTGCGGAATGAAAGATCGATCAAGACTCCTCCCATTCCTCGCACGACGGTAAGCTTGAAGGAACGGTCTGCAGATCGTTTCGCGGCGATCATAGCGAACACGAATAGCGCCGCCGCGCAAAACTTTCCATCAAACACCTCATCGGTTGCTACCAGAGACTCGTCATCTGCCACCAAATATGTCTCAAACTTCAAGGAGAGTCCCATAAGATGAGCCACTCCCTCTGCCGCGAGACGAATATCCTCGGCAGACTGAGCCGCGTGCTGAAGCTTCAACTCCGCCGCTTTCATTATTTGCCCAAATGCGAGGGATAAATGCAACCGCACGTCACTATCCTCAACTGTCGGGGAAATCCGACCCTTGTCTGCAAGGCACGCAAGCGCACAAGACATCTTAAAACCATCAAAAATACCCGATGCCATAGCGTGCGCAACCGCCGCAGCCGAAAGATTGGGGGCTAACGCCAAGCACAATGAGGAGTCAGATGCGAAATATTTGAAGAAAAACACCGCGCGAAGTCTATCTTTTCCGCAAACAGTGGCATAATTGTCGTTCCCGTAACCTAAAATCCAACTTTGTAATTCTTTCGGTTCGTCGTATGAGATGCCCAGATATTCAAAAATATCCTCTCCCACCGCACGCTCTCTGCCACCATCGACACAAGCAATGATCTTTCCGAAATCCACATTAGCAGTAGAAAAGATATATACATTATTCGACAATCGAGACAACGCAACGTCCTCCTTGAGGGTATAAAAATCATACTTATATTATTATAGTTGATTTTTCGCATTTTGTCAAGTGATTTGCCCCTCTTTAGAGCCTTTTGACCCTATTTAACGCCATTCTCGGCATTTTCAAGCTCCAAAATATAGTTTTCTGCCCTGTGAGCGTCAATACCATTGTATTTTCCCGATGTGCCTATTTCTATCACGTTGCCTACGTGCCTATATCCCAGCGCTCTCGGCGGAAGATGGGTTACTATATCCCCCACGTTGCGTATCATATAAAAATTCCTCCATCTCTCCCCTTCACCATTTACTATACCCCAAACTACGCGAGGACATCCAAAGCCAAATCCGAGAGAGTAGGCTCTTATATCCTGCCGCGCGTTATATATGTATTCGTGACAAAGCAGAGCTAACGCCGCTCCGTGACTATAACCGACCAACACGATTCTTTTGACCGCCGGATTAAGTATCAGCGTCTCAATATATGGTGAAACGCTCTCAAACACCCTCAAAAATCCCTCGTGGCAGAACCACTCATCGCCCTCTCTCCCATGTGGCACGGCATGATATGACAGATTGTTGAACCAATCCTCTCCCCCATTACTTTTCTCGAAAAAGAGATAAAGCACCTCTCCGTCCCGCACTTGAGCAAAGCTCCCACCATTTTCAACGTCAATATAATCTGCCTCCAGACAGGATATAAAAAGCTGTTTCAAATATTCAAAATCAGGTGTCATTTCTCCCCCACAAAATAAAAGCTTTGCGTTTTCACGCTCTTTACAGTATATGCAATCAACAAGGAAAAAAGAGCCTTCACCTTGCATCAGGGAGTACAATACGCTCCAAACATTTCTTGGCAACACACTGTTGACTTTTTCCGTGAAGTATGGTAATATATTTATTAGTAAGATTTAGCAAGGGAGGGATAGAATTTGGCTACCATTGAAGACGTTGCCGCTCGCGCTCAGGTTTCGCGAATGACCGTTTCTCGCGTTATCAACAAAAAAGGGTATGTGAGCGAAGAGACCCGTAAGCGCGTAGAAACCGCTATTCGTGAGCTAAATTACAAATCCAATATGCTGGCAAAGGCACTGGTGACAAAGCGCACCAGCATTTTGGCATACGTTATGGTCAATATCTCCGACCCGTTTCATAATTTAGTCAAGCAAGGATTTGAGTCGAGCGCCTACCACGGTCACTACACGAGTATGATGTGCGACGTTCACTCGGCGGAAAGACAGCACGATTATTTTAATATGTTTCAAGAGATATGTATCGGCGGCGCAGTCTTTCATCATCTCGCAGTAACCGAAGAACAGATCCGCGAGCTTGAGCAGGCAGGAATCCAATGCGTGCTTTTGGACAACGAGTACGATCTTCCCTCCGTTTCTTGCGTAAATACCGATAATTATGTCGGCGGCCGTATGGCGGCAGAGCATTTGTATGAAAAGGGACACCGCCGCATCGCCTGTATTCACGGCGAATTGGTACCCGGAAATCATTCGGATTCCACCTGTTATAAGGACACCTTCCAGTTCCGCATCTGGCAGCAGCGTACGGCGGGATTTGTTGACGCGCTCGCCGAGCGCGGTCTTGAAGCGGCAGGCTTTTTCCTCTGTAACGGACAGCCCGAGGTGGCAGAACCTGCTTCTTATGAGATCGTCGAAAAGATACTCTCCGCCAAAGAACCGATCACCGCACTGTATTGCGAAGATGACATCATGGCTTTGACGATTTATAGGCGCTTGCAGGAGAGGGGCGTCAAAGTACCCGAACAAATTGCCATCATGGGGCATGACGGTTTGGATATGATAAAGATGCTGCACCCTCAAATCACCACCATTGAGCAGCCTCGCTATGAAATGGGACGCTTGGCGGCGCAGATCGTCATCGAACAGATAGAGAACGCAGCTCCCCCTCGCAAGGTGGTTCTGCAGCCCAGACTCTTGATCGGCGAGACTACTTGACAGACGCACTCGCTTTTTGTTGAAATTGTTGTCACTTCAAACAAAAATCAGTAGTCTGTTTCGTACATGGCAAACAAATTTTGAAAGTAATAAGTAAAAAATGCTTAAAGCTATTGACATCTGCGCCTAATGATG
>JAZUAS010000020.1:0-2653 GCA_045638125.1 Eubacteriales bacterium
AAGACCGCTTGGCCTCCGACTTACTCGTATCCGCAAACCTCGTCGTTCTCATCAAGAGCCATTCTGGTGCAGTAGCCTTCGGTCATCTCGAGGTAACGAACGCCCTTCTCCTTGGTTCCGTACATAGTACCGACCATGGAGCGCACACCCTTACCGAGGTCTTCCATACCTGCGCCGATAACGAGACCGCCCTCGGAGAAAGCGGACTGGCTGCGGCCGTAAACGATCTGGAGGAAGAGCTCTCTCATTGCGGTGTTGATAGCGTCGCAAACGAGGTCGGTGTTGAGAGCCTCAAGGATGGTCTTGCCGGGAAGGATCTCAGCGGCCATAGCTGCGGAGTGGGTCATACCCGAGCAGCCGATGGTCTCTACAAGTGCTTCCTCAATGATACCGTTCTTAACGTTGAGGGAGAGCTTGCACGCACCCTGCTGGGGAGCACAGCAGCCCACACCGTGGGTGTATGCGGAAATGTCGGAAATCTGCTTTGCCTGGATCCACTTGCCCTCTTCGGGAAGGGGAGCAGGACCGTGGTCGCAACCCTTTTTAACTACGCACATGTGCTGAACTTCGAGGCTCTGTGCGTAAGGGAACTCACTAACATTGTTCATATTTTTGTTCTCCTTTTATTCTTTTCTGACCGGCTAAAATTTCCAAATACTGCGTTGCTCCTCAAAAGCAGTTCGACGTAGGAAACTACGCCTTCACTTTGCTTTTTCCGGTGCGCCTTGCCTTTGAAAATTTTATCTCGGTCTTTTGTTAGTTTAATGTAATGGTTAGCTTGCGCTTGGCAAACTGTTTTCAGGTGAACTTCACTGTCGAGGGATAAATAATCGTATAAAATTATCTCCACACGATTCGGGAAGTTTCTTTGCCTACTTTCTTTTCCAAAGAAAGTAGGTCAATCAATAATCTCGCCGTAAACCTCGCCGAAAGCAGCGCAAGCGTTGCACTCGTCGGTGTCGATATGCATAGCGGGAGCGTAGGAGTCGGAAACGCGGCAAACTACGTCATCAAAGATAGTGGTTCTGCCACTTGCGATCTTAACCTTAACGATCTGCTTGTCGGAGATGCCCATAGCATTCGCGGTAGCGGTATCGAAGTGGATGTGACGCATAGCGATGATGCAGCCTTCAGCGATCTCAACCTCGCCGCAGGGGCCTACGAGCTTGCAGCCGGGGGTGTTTTCAACAGCGCCGGACTCACGAACGGGAACGTCCTTAAGGCCGAGAACTCTGGCATCGGTGTAGGAAAGCTCTACCTGAGTAGCCTTTCTTGTAGGACCGAGAACGGAGAGCATAAGCTCACCCTTGGGGCCAACTACCTTGATCTTTTCGTTGGCAGTAGCGAACTGACCGGGCTGAGAGAGCATCTTTTTAGGCTCAAGCTTAGCGCCCTCGCCGTAAAGGATAGCAACGTGCTCGTCGGTCAAGTGGATGTGTCTTGCGGACGTTTCAACAAGGATCTTCTTTTCCATTTGTTGTTACCTCACTTATGTAATTTATTTTTTTATACGCATTTGAGGACATAAATCCCCATTCCATTATATTTTATCACATTTTACGCCATTTGTAAAGATATATTTTTAATAAATGTGCCTGTTTATCTCTAAAAAATCTTGGCAATACTTATATAAATGCAGAATGCGGAGTGCAGAGTGCAGAATTGAAGTGTTTTGTACAGATTGGAGATTTTATGTTGAGTGATAAGAGCAAAAAGGCAAATGAGAGTGAAAACGAGAGCATAAACGACCGAAAGCTGAGCGAGATCGACGTTATCGAGGAGAGCGGCGGCGTTGTGGCGAAAAACCGCGAGGAGACGATACATTGTCTCTCGATAATTGGGCAGATCGAGGGGCATTATATCCTCCCCGAGGGGCAGAAGGCGACGAAATACGAGCATATTCTGCCGATGCTGGTGTCGATCGAGCAGGACGAGGAGATCGACGGCGTGCTGATACTGCTCAACACCATGGGCGGTGACGTTGAGGCAGGGCTGGCGATCGCCGAGGTCATCGCGTCAATGAAAAAGCCCACCGTTTCGGTGGTGCTTGGAGGGGGACATTCTATCGGCGTGCCGCTGGCGGTTTCGGGGAAAAAGTCATTTATCGTGCCGAGCGCGACGATGACCATTCACCCCGTTCGTATTAACGGTCTTGTAGTAGGCGTGCCGCAGACGTTTACCTATTTTCAGGAGATGCAGAAGCGGATAATTGAGTTTATCTGCGCCCACAGCCGCGCTGACAAGGACAAAATTTACGAGCTGATGATGCGCCCCGACATGATGGCGACCGACGTGGGGTCGATCATCGAGGGCAGAGAAGCGGTGGAGTACGGGCTTATCGACGAGGTCGGGGGACTTGATAAAGCGCTGGAGGCTCTCCGAGAGATGATTAGGGAGAAGAGATAAATTGGAGTTTATCTTTTTTATATGTACTTTTCTTGCCACCAGCTGCAAGAAAAGTACGAAAAGAAACGCCGCTCAAGCGGAAAGGGGTCTTGTGCGAGAAAAAGCAAACATGCCGCATTTTCTCGCCCTGCGACATCCTCTCCCCTTAAGTATCCCCTCTCTGTTTGTGGTGGGTGTAATTTGTTAAATAGACATAAAGCCCCTCTTAAACTTTTGAACTGTAGCCGTGATCTTATTAAAGCTTAAA
>JAZUAS010000021.1:0-6331 GCA_045638125.1 Eubacteriales bacterium
CGGTTTTGTATTTCGAGATTCTTCGTTCCAAAAGTGTTCGTTAAAACAAAAAAGAGGGATTAACCCTCTCTTTCTTTTTTGGTGGAGACAGTAGAACTCGAATCTACGACCCCTTGCATGTCAAGCAAGTACTCTAACCAACTGAGCTATGCCTCCGTATTGACGACTTTGTAATTATACCACAAAATTTTATAAAAAGCAATAGCTTTTTCAAAAAAATAATAATTATTTTTCATAAAGTCTTGTGGATGACAAAATTAATGTTAGAAATTTTGCCAAAATTTAAAATTTAATTAATAAAACGATGATATAATCAAAACAATACCATAATTTACTCATTAAAGGAGCATTTATGTCAGAAAAGATTATTATTGCGAGTGATAGCACAAGCGATCTCGGTCCCGAGCTTATCGAAAAATACGGCGTGAAGATACTTCCTCTCGGCGTTACCCTGGGCGAGAACACTTATACTGACGGCGTGGATATAGACCCCGATATGATATACGCGAATTATGAAAAAACAGGTCAGCTTCCCAAGACAAGCGCGGTAAATATCGCAGATTTTGAGGATTTCTTCGAAGAATGTACCAAGGACGGCTATTCCATAGTGCTTTTTACCATCAGCTCCGAGATGTCCTCTACACATCATAACGCTTGCCTTGCGGCAGAGGACTATGAAAACGTGTACGTAGTCGATAGTCGTAACCTTTCAACGGGCGGCGGACTTTTGGTCGCAACCGCGGCTGAAATGGCGAAAAAGGGAATGACTGCAAAGGAGATCGCAGAGGAGTGTGAGCGCCTTGCGGCAAACGTGGACGCATCCTTCGTTATCGATAGCCTTGAATTTCTCCACAAGGGCGGAAGATGTTCTGCCCTGGCGGCTTTTGGTGCAAATCTGCTTCAGCTTAAGCCTTGCATCGTGGTAAAGGACGGCAAAATGGGTGTCAACAAAAAGTACAGAGGAAAATTTGCCGCTGTTCTTCCGCAATATATCGCTGACCGCATCGGTGACGCATCCGATATCTATCTTGATAAGGTGTTCGTAACTCACGCAGGATGTGACAAGGAGATCATCGACGCTTGCGTTGATAAAGTCAAGGAGCTTGCCCCCACCGCTAATGTGATGATAACCCGTGCAGGTTGTACCGTATCTTCCCACTGCGGACGTAATACCCTAGGAGTTCTCTTTATTCGCAAGAGTCCTATCATTTAATTTATATAAATTAACGGCGAGCCAAAGCAGCTCGCCGTTAGTTTTTTATTTCATCTCATTTTCGATAGCATCAATAGCGATTGCTATGAAGGACGCGAAGCCGTGGTTACAGCTCGCACCAGGAGTTTTGTTCTCCCAAAGAGTTCCCGTAGACTTTGCCATAGGAAGGAAGAAGTGCTTGATGTATTCGACAAGCTCGGGGTACATCTTCCACTTAAGCATAAGCTCGGTTCTGATGTAGAAGCCGGGGAGCGAGTTGGAAGGCTCGATCTCGGGGCATTTTTCAGCCATGATATTCTTTCCGAATACGTTCATGACCATATCCTTGAGGTAAGCGCATCTTTCCTCTTCAAGATCAGCCAGACCGTAGCGGAATGCGTAATACTGACAGGTTTCGGAAAGCTCGTCGGTATTCTTCAGAGTTCCGTCTTCCTGACGCATAGCTCTGTCCATATACATCTTTCCGTTCCAAGCCATCTCGTTGATGGTCTTGCGGAGGTCTGCCGCCTTTTTGAGCAGAGCGTCGTCGCCGTAAAGCTTACCGATACACTCAACCGCCTCGGCGAAAAGCATATTGGTGGGCCAGCTTACGTCGTGAACTCTCTGATTAAGCTTAGACCACTCAACGAAGTTCCAGCTGGGGAGCTTTTCGAGAAGTCCGAACTCGTTCTCATATTTTTTGAAGTAGCCAAGGAGAGCATAAAGCTGAGCCTTGAAGTCGTCCTTTCTGTCGCCGCGACCACGCTTTGTGAAATAGTCGTAAAGCTCAAGAACGTACCACATCGACCACTGTGGAATGTACCTGCCGTCTATGGAAGTCGAGGGGTAGCACATCTCAACCATTCCGTCAAGACCTTCTCTTGCGCCGCCACCGAGAAGATAGCTATTAAGGAATTCGTTTTCAACGGTGGTCTTGCCCGTGAAATAATACTCGGATTGCCCCGTGTAGTAGCTGTCGCAGAGCCAGCCTGCGCGCTCTCTGGAGGGACAGTCCATAAAGATGTCGAACGCGTTATGACGGAAGGAGGCAACAGCCGCCTGATAAACGAGAGCAAGCTCGGGGTCGGTTACCTTGCAGGTCTTGATCTTTCTTGCTGAGTAAGCAAGCTCGGTAACGCCTGCGTATTCGATCTCAACGTCGCCTTCCATTATCATAACTTCAATACCCATAACGGTGTAAGGCTCGAAGCTGTAAAGCTCATACTTACCCGCGGGCAGCTTCCATTCGACACAGTTGGTAGCGTTTACGGGAATGGGGTTAGGTCTGCCGTCGGGGTAGTTCTGCTCGCCGAATACGCCTATGATGTGGCAATCGGTCTTTGCGTTGACGTGAAGCGTCAAAAATCCCGTCTCGATCTTGCCGAGGTCGTAATGCTCAACTGTGCCTGCAGTACCGCGCTGACACTCTGCAGTGTAGTCGGGAACCATCCTAAGGTAATCCTCAAAGGGCTTTGATTCAAGCTCCTCGTAAGGATACTGAGCAGGCTTGTACTCGCACTCGGGACCTGTCTGATAGCCGCGAAGCGGGTGCTTAAGCTCCTTTTGCATAGTGAAGGGGGCAGCAGCAACAAAACGCGCGGGTTTTGCGTCAAGATCCGCAAAGTCAACGTTACGGGGGATGAGAGTAACACCGGGATCAACTACCGCAAAGCGTGCTTTCAAGGGTCTGCGGGATAGGTTGTAGCACTCCGAAAACTGTCTCTGATGGGAGTAGTTCATGACCTTATGAAGCTTAGGAGTGTAAAGATAGCAATCGAATCCACCCTTGCCGGTAGCGGCAAGAATCTCGCCGTCCTGTTCGATCTCTGCTTGGATGAAGGAAGATGTAACAACACCGTTATAGCAAGCACAGTAGTAACCCGCTACGCGGATGTAGAGAGTTCCCTCGTCTACGTCGGGGAGGGGGAATACGTCAACGCCCGCATAACCGATAGCCTTTCTCGCAGGACCGAAATGAAGCAGCTTCTCTCCGAGATATACCTGATAGAAGGATGCGCCCGCCATTGTCAGTGTGGCATTTTTAAGATTCTTTGCTTCATAGCGAATCTCGGCGGTTACGTTCCATTCTCTGTCTCTGCCCTCGATCCAGATCGGGAGAGCAGACTTGAAAAATTTGTTATCCATAGTTATTTATTCCTTTCCGGATGTTTATGTCCGATTGAAGTTATGAACATTATAACATCAACACAACAGAATGTCAATAAATAAAAGCAATTTTACCTGTGAAATGTTTCATCCGCTGATAATACATGGCGGATATGTTACATATTGTCCTGACATGCTCTTACTGTTGATCATAATATTTTTACCAAAATAGGGCGGCGGTTGCCGCCCTATTAGGTATGTTGTGGTCAGATCGTCCAAGGATTAAATTCCGAGCCTTTAAGCTTGAGAATAGCCTCGGTGTAGAAGAAGTCGCCGTAGATTATGGGATGGCTCTGTCCCTCGTGGTACATTTCCTTACCGCAGTCAAGGAATGCATCGATATTGTCGCCCCAACGGCAGAACTTTTCGTCCATAGCCTTGAGTGTGTTGATGGCAGCTGTGAGGTAGAGCTTCTTTTCGTGCTCGGGACAGTGCTTTGCTATCTCGATAAATCCGCAAGCGGCGATAGCGCCTGCCGTGGAGTCGTACTGAACAGGCTCTGCCGGAGCGCGGAAGTCTACGAGAGGTATCCAATTTTCAACCGCAATATTTGCGATGAAGTCGTTTGCGACCTTCTTTGCAGTGTCAAGGTATTTAACGTCGCCCGTGTGAGCGTATGCAAGAGCAAAGCCGTAGACTGCCCAGGACGCGCCGCGCGACCAAGTAGAGCCGACAGCGTAGCCCTGACCAAGGTGAGTTCCGATCATCTCGCCCGTTTCTAAATCATGAATAACTATGTGATTGACAGAACCGTCGGGGCGAATATGATGATCCATAGCCATATCGAGGTGAGAGATAGCGATCTGTGCAAAGCGGTCATCACCGATCTCGCGGCTTGCCCAGAAGAGGAGAGGAAGATTCATAAGACAGTCGATGATAGTCCAACCGTCGTTGCTGTCTCCCTTCCAAAGTCCGTTCCAAGCGCGGATGTAGCCGCCGTTAAGCTTAAAGCGGGACGCGAGAGTCATAGCGCAAAGCAGATCCTTGTTTCTTGCCGCACGGTCTCCTGTCAGCGCGTATCTCGCGCCGCACATGATGTGCCACATAAAGCCAACATCGTGGTGGAGCTGATCCATATCGTTGAAGCAAGCATCCATGTACTGTTCGCAATTTTTTGCGGTGATGGCAAAATCCTCGTTCTTTGTAGCCTCATACATCAGCCACATATAAGCTCCCCAGAATCCGTTGGTCCACATATGAGGATCCTTTGACTTATCGGTGTGATCTCCGTTTGCGTCTGTGGTGTAGGGGATCTTGTTGCGGCTCTTGACCGCCGATTTGGTCGCCTTTTTCTCGATTTTTGCCCAGGTTTCATCTATCCAAGCTTGATTTTGCTTGATAATTTCATCGTAATGCATTAGTTAGTCCTCCGAATGCTTAAAAACTGAAATTCGCCAAGCGAATTTCTACTCTAACCCTTTGAAAGCAAGCTTTCAAAGGATTTCACTCGCGCAAAGCGCGAATTTCACGTTTTGCGAAGCAAAATATTTCATATTGGGGTTGGCTCTGCACCACCCCCAATATTTCACCAAATATTTCAACCTCGGTTGAAATATTACTTAGGCTGCTTGCCGATATAAGCAAGAATACCGCCGTCAACGTAAAGAATGTGACCGTTTACGAAGTCAGATGCCTCGGAAGCGAGGAACACTGCAGGACCGGCAAGGTCTTCGGGGTTGCCCCAGCGAGCCGCGGGAGTCTTTGCGATAATGAAGCTGTCGAAGGGATGACGGCTACCGTCAGGCTGAATCTCGCGGAGAGGAGCGGTCTGAGGAGTTGCGATATAACCGGGACCGATACCGTTACACTGAATGTTGAATTCACCGTACTCGGAAGCAATATTCTTGGTAAGCATCTTAAGACCGCCCTTAGCTGCCGCATAAGCGGAAACTGTCTCACGGCCAAGCTCACTCATCATAGAGCAGATGTTAATGATCTTACCGTGACCCTTCTTGATCATAGAGGGAATAACAGCCTTTGCACAGATAAAGGGAGCGTTGAGGTCAACGTCGATAACCTGACGGAACTCTGCCGCACTCATCTCGCACATAGGAATACGCTTGATAATGCCTGCGTTGTTAACAAGAATATCGATAACACCAACAGTAGCCTCAATATCAGCAACCATAGCGTTTACCGCGTCCTCGTCGGTGACGTCGCAAACGTAGCCCTTTGCGTCGATGCCTGCCTCAGCGTAGGAAGCGAGACCCTTGTCAACGAATTCCTGCTTGATGTCGTTGAATACTATTTTAGCGCCTGCCTCGGAGAGAGCCTTAGCGATTGCAAATCCGATACCGTAGGATGCGCCTGTTACGAGGGCAATCTTGCCCTCAAGAGAAAACTTATTAGCCATTTTTATAATTCCTTTCAAAATTTATAAATTAAAGAAGATCCTTAGTCTGAATGTGGTCCATGTCGTCGAAGTCCTGGTTTTCGCCGCACATAGCCCAGATGAAGGAATAATTCTTTGTACCAACACCGGAGTGGATAGACCAAGAGGGGGAGATAACAGCCTCTTCGTTGTGCATAATGATATGACGGGTCTCAGTAGGCTCACCCATCATGTGGAATACAACGTCGTTCTCGCCCATATCGAAGTAGAAGTAAACTTCCATACGTCTGTCATGAGTGTGGCTGGGCATGGTGTTCCAGTTAGAGCCGGGATCGAGCTGGGTAAGACCCATAGAAAGTTGGCAGGTCTTGAGAACTGCGGGATGAATGTACTGGTTAATTACTCTCTTGTTGCAATCCTCAACGGTACCGAGAGGACGCTTAGCTGCCTTTTCGATGTCGATCTTAACGATGGGGTAGGTGGTGTGAGCGGGGCAGGAGCTTACGTAGAACTTCGCGGGGTTGTTCTCGTCGCAAGAACGGAAAGTAATGTCCTTGCTTCCCATACCGACATAGATACCGTCTCTGGGGTTCATTTCGTACTCTACGCCGTCAACGGTGATGATGCCCTTGCCGCCAACG
>JAZUAS010000022.1:0-11039 GCA_045638125.1 Eubacteriales bacterium
GAAAGCGCCACAGAGGGGTGAATGCCAAGCCGTAGGCTTGGCAGAGGGGAACCGCACAAGTGGGGGGTTCCCCTTGCTATACAAAGCCTTTTCAAATCGCTTACCCGCTTTTTTCTTTGGCAGTAGAGGCGCAAAGAAAAAAGCTTGGCAAAAAAGAACACGCCGAAAGAGAGGTTTCGCCGCGTGCGCGCGGCGACCAACGCTCCGCGCGTTGGATGTGCGGTCGCTTTTTGAAAAAAGCGACGGAAAAACTTTCAACAAGACACCGCCGTGGAGTTATCATTAGCCCGATAAATCAAAATTTGAAACACAAAAACAGGAGCTGATTTCATCGCTCCTGTTTTAGCTTATATCTTATTCTTCATCGTAAGCCTTTGTACCTTGCATTCGTCCTTTTTCGGCGAAGCCGTCGATCTCGCCTCGGCACATAGCACCGAAAATGCGATAACGCAAGCCCTTGTTCTCACGCTCAAGAGAATGGAGCAGCTGCTTCATCTCCTCGCGCTCTGTTTCCTTATCTGCGGGGCAGGGAGAGGAAATAACGGGCATCGGGTTCTTTTTTACGAACTCCTTGACCTCTTTTTCGGGCATGTAGATCATAGGTCTTATAAGCTTTATGCCAACACGCGAAAGGTGCGTGACGGGGGAGAAGCATCCAAGTCTGCCCTCGTAGAAAAGATTGAGCATAAAGGTTTCAACCGCATCGTCGAAATGATGACCGAGAGCAACCGAGGTGCATCCCAGCTCTTTTGCGGCGGTGTGAAGCGCGCCGCGGCGCATCTTTGCACAGAGTGAGCAGGGGTTTTTCTCTTTTCTGACCTCAAAAATGATCTTATATATCTCGGTAGGAACGATGTGGTAGGGCACGTCAAGCTCCTCGCAAAGCTTTTTGATAGGCTCGAAATCCATGCCGCCCTCAAATCCCATATCAATGGTGATCGCTATCAGCTCAAACTTTTTGGGATAGAATCGGCGGAGCTGTGCCATAGCGCAGAGCAGAGTAAGGGAGTCCTTACCTGCCGACACGCCGACGGCAATTTTGTCCCCTTCTTCTATCATATTGTAATCGTCAATTCCTCGACGGGTGTAGCTGAGGAGGCGTTTCATATTTTCCATATATCGTTTCCTTATTTGAATTGCTCAAAGGAGCAGGTATTATAGATCGCTTCTGCATCTGCGGAAAGCTTGTTTTTTGCGGCGTCGGCGCTCGAATCGTGCAGAAACAGATTGCGCGTTACGGTGACGCCCGAGGCTCCGCCTTTGACCGAGCGAACAAGCACCATTGAAGGCTCGCTTTCCTTTGTGGCAGAGACGAATGTGACGACCTTAGGCTCAAGCTTGTTTTCGCGCAAAGCACAAATGAGATCAACAAGTCTGTCGGGTCGCCAGACGATGTAGAATTTGCCCCCGTGCTTGAGCAGTCTGTAAGCGCAGGCGCAAAAGTCCCCAATATCGCCGCAGACCTCGTGGCGAGCGATGTATTTTTCATCGTGCTCGTTCCTCTTGCCGCTATTTGCTTTCATATAGGGGGGATTTGCGGTGACGAAATCGACCTCACAGCCAATATTTGTTGCTTTTATATCACGAATGTCGCCCTCGTGAGGGATAAGTCTTTCCTCAAATCCGTTGAGCTTGGCATTTTCTTCTATGAGGTGTGCAAAAGATGGTTGCACCTCGATGGCGTGGATGGTTGCCGCTTTTTTATTTGATAGGCAGAGCAGAGGAATGATCCCCGTTCCGCTTCCAAGGTCCGCGCCTATTAATTTTGAGCCGCCCCCCACGAAGGCTGCAAGCAGATATGCATCTGTGCCGAAGGTAAGCCCGTTGGGGTCTTGCAGGAGCTTTAAGTTGTTGTTAATTTCGGTAACGTTAGGCATTTTGATACTTCCTTACTTTTAGTCTGGAATAAAGCATAACAAACGCCGCGTCAAATTGGCGCGGCGATGCTTTTAAGTTTTAAACTTAATTATTCCTGAACGGGAGCGCTAACAGGGCAGGTCTCTGCACAGTTTCCGCAGTCGATGCAGGTATCAGCGTCGATAACGTACTTGCCGTCACCCTCGGTGATAGCCTCAACGGGGCAGTCAGCAGCGCATGCGCCGCAGCCGATGCAATCGTCAGTAATCTTGTATGCCATGGTTATGTACCTCCATTTTTTTAATATGATAATATTGTATCACAATTTTTTGTTTTTTTCAACTGTCTTTGCCGAAAAAACTGCACAAATTTTTATTTAAAAATTATGCAGTTTTGACAAAAACATGGGTTAGCATATACTAATTTTATTATTCCTCGTCGTCCTTTTTACTTGCTCTTGAAATAATCGTGACGTCCTCTCTCTTATAAAGAGCGGGGGGAGAATCGGGCTTGTCCTTAAGGCGAACCTTGATGGTTCCTGCCAAAGCGTTTGCCTCGGTCACAACGCCTACGCCGTCTTTTGTCTTTACGGTAGAGTCTACGGAAGGAGTCTTTGCACCCTCCTCTACGTACGTCTTATATTCGTACTGGAGACAGCACATAAGTCTGCCGCAGCAGCCCGAAATTTTACCGGAATTAAGCGAGAGATTTTGCTCCTTTGCCATCTTGATCGATACCTGAACAAAATCCGAAAGGAAGGTAGCACAGCAAAGGGGTCTGCCGCACGCACCAAGACCGCCCATGATCTTTGCCTCGTCACGAATGCCTATCTGGCGAAGCTCGATACGAGTCTTGAACACGCCTGCAAGATCCTTTACAAGCTCGCGGAAGTCAACTCTGTTTGCAGAGGTGAAGTAGAAGAGAAGCTTTGAATTATCAAAGGAGTACTGAGCCTCGATAAGCTTCATATCCAACTCGTGATTGCGAATCTTTTCTTGACAGATCGCAAATGCCTCTACCTCTTTTTCCTTGTTTGCGGCGTTGCGTTCAATATCGTCCTTGGTAGCAACTCTCACTACCTGACGCAAAGGAAGCACCAAGGAAGATTCCTTGACGGTCTTGTCTCCGAATGCAACTTCTCCAAACTCAAGACCTCGAGCAGTGTCAACGATAACGTAGTCGTTGTTTTTGATCTTTAACTCTCCGTGGTCGAAGTAGTATATCTTCCCACCGGGCTTAAAGCGCACACCTGTAACGTGTACGCGAGGGGTATCGTCTTCGGCTTCTATGATTTCGTCCTCGATAGCGATCACTATCTCCGGAGTGTCATCAACCGTCTCATCAACTGCGGAAAAATCAAGCTCCTCCGTCGAGGTAAGATTTTCCTCTAATGATTTTTCGATGGTGGCCTCGTTAACTGCATTGTTGCGGTCATGCTTGTC
The DNA here is from genome assembly GCA_045638125.1 of Eubacteriales bacterium. Taxonomy (GTDB): domain Bacteria; phylum Bacillota; class Clostridia; order Oscillospirales; family CAG-272; genus SVTX01. The sequence continues at coordinate 3,300 of JAZUAS010000022.1, forward strand.
TGCGCGACCTCTTTTTCCTCTGTGTCTGTCGCGTCGGTTGCGCTTCTCGCCATTCGGCTTCGCGTTAGCTTCTGCTAAGGCAGCTGACGTGGAAACGGTATCCTTCGCGTTTTCCTTCAAGGAATCTGCCTCAACAGCGGCGGCGCCCTCGACGGTGTCGTTCTTTTTCTTTATATAATAAGGCTTTCTTCTATGATGCTTGTTGTGATTGCCGCCTTGCTTAGCGGGTCTTGTTTCTTTATCCATAATAAACCAACCTTTTTCAGAATATATTTTGAATATTGTTGACGGGGCATCGTTTATAACGCAGGCTTATATCAGTCCCGCTCTCTGGATCATGTATGTGAGAGTAAGTCTGACGTTAGAATTTTCATCAAGATCGTCCTTTGCTCGGCTTGCCGCGTCATAGAGCGAAAGCAGGGCATTGGAAGTAAAGCGAGTTGAAAGCTCCAGTGCCTCCTCGGCGTCATCATAAAAACAGAGTGGAGCGGTTTCGCTTTTCTTTAAGAGCAAAAGGTCGCGGATCGCGATTTGTAAAAGAGAGAGCTTGTTTTTTACGTCCTGTCTCTTTTTGCCAAAATCGGGGATCGCCTCAAGCGCCGCCGCCCGATTTGAGCTAAGTAGCAGGGAGATAAGCTTTTTTACGTCCTTTCGACTTTCAAAAAGATTTGAACGAGCCTTGGCGTCCAGAAGCTCCAGAGCATAGCCGATTCGTCCGTCAGAGACGAACAAAAGGGTATTCCAATCCTCTCTGTTACCGTCTCGAAGCTCCGTGGCGCGAGGGTCGTTTGAGAGAAGAAAGGATTCTATTTGCGAGAGGTCGAGACGAGCGGTTCTTAAAGTAGGAGCTCGGGAACGGATAGTTTCCAGCAGATTTACAGAACCCTCGCAGAGCAGAAAGAAGAGAACGTACTCGGGCGGTTCCTCAAGGGAGAGCAAAAACGCATTCTGCGCTTGCTCTGTCATAAGGTCTGCATTTTCGATGATATAGACTTTTACGGAGAGGTCGTTGGGTGCGGTATACATATCCTCTTTGAGAGTACGTATCGTTTCTACACCGATGGTAACTCTATCGTCCTCAAGACCGATAAGCTTTATATCGGGAGATTTGCCTGAAAGTATCTTTCTGCAGGAAAGGCATTCTCCGCAGGGTATGGAGCGGTTTGGAACGTCTCCGAAAAGATTAGGGGAGGGAGATTTTTCTCTTATCTCGCACTCGATAGCCGCCGCCACGCTTAATGCTACGGTGTGTCTGCCGCTTCCTTTTGCGCCTTCGATGATATAAGCGTGTGAAAGGTGATTCTCGGCCACGTCTTTTCCAAGACGAGCTTTGAGAGCATCATTTCCCAAAATGGCGGGGAAATATACACATCCGTCTGTCAATGCCAAGTCACCTCCCAAATCAAAAATAAACAATATTTCATAATATTATATCATAAAAACGAGCTTTTGTCAACAACGAGTTTGAAAAAAGCACCTTTGTGAATCGCCGGTCGGTATGCTTTTCGGGTGTGGCAAAATATAAGCATATTTTGGGAAAATGTCAAAAAAAGTGAAATGATGCGTATAATTGTGAAATTTGCTTTATATTGATATGTATATTTAGGGGAATTGCGCATTGACACAAGCATTAAAATATGTTATAATGTTAAAGTATTATATCGCGTGCTTAAAAATGCCGCTCAAAAAATTTCGCGAGGAGGAGACGATGAATAAAAAGTCATTGGCAGATAGAGTGTCTCTCTTTTCCTCGGGAGACGAAAAAAGAGCACAGGAATGGCTGGGAGTTCACAAGGAGGGCGAGTTTTACGTCTTTCGTGTGTGGGCGCCGTCGGCAGACAGCGTTTTTGTCGTAGGCTCGTTCAATTCCTGGCAAAGGACTTGCCCTATGACCGCATTTGGCGGCATCTGGGAGGCAAAATTGTCTGTTGATTCTGTAAGCGAGGGCGATATTTATAAGTACCTGATAATCAATGGCGATAGGGAGACATACAAGTCCGACCCGTATAGCTTTAAAATGGACGTGCCCCCACATTGTGCCTCGATGATCGTCGATATAGACGGATACAGATGGCGTGATCGCGGCTGGATGGCGCAAAGGCGAGAGATGGCGGATATGGGGATATATTCCCAGCCCTTGAACATATATGAGCTACATTTAGGCTCATGGATGAGACGGGATGATGGTAGCTTCCTTTCATACGGCGAAATAGCAGACGAGCTTGCGCCGTACGTCAAGCAGATGGGATATACCCATATAGAGTTGCTCCCCATATCCGAGCATCCTTATTACGGCTCGTGGGGTTATCAGACAGGCGGCTATTTCGCACCTTCGTCAAGATACGGCGATCCCAAGGACTTCATGCGATTCATAGACGTTATGCACCGCGCAGGAGTTGGGGTTATACTTGACTGGACGCCCGCTCACTTCCCAAAAGACGAGTTTGGTCTTTACGATTTTGACGGAACGCATCTTTACGAATACGATGACGAAAATAAGCGGGAGAACAGAGCGTGGGGAACGGTGTCCTTCGACTGGGAAAAGGGCGAGGTGGTGTCCTTCCTCATATCCAGCGCGTTGTATTGGATAGAAAAATACCATATTGACGGCATCCGCGCCGATGCGGTATCGTCGATGATATATCTCGATTACGACAAAAAAGATGGCGAATGGACTCCAAACAAGCTTGGAACCAATCACTGTATTGAGGCAATAGACTTTCTCAGAAAATTGAACCGAACCGTCAAGGAACTGGATCCCTCGGTCATAATGATCGCTGAAGAATCAAGTGCATGGAGCGGAGTGACGTCTTTTGAAGATGATGGCCTTGGGTTTGATCTGAAATGGAATATGGGCTGGATGAACGATACGTTGTCCTACGCGACTACCGATTTCGGCGAAAGACGTGCAAACCACGCAAAGCTTAACTTCCCCTTGACCTATGCTTTTAGCGAGCGATTTATCCTGCCCGTATCTCACGACGAGGTGGTCCACGGCAAGAGATCGTTTCTTGACAAGATGCCGGGCGACTATTGGCAGAAGTTTGCAGGCGCGCGACTTTTCGAGGCTCTCAGAATGACCTCTCCGGGAAAAAAGCTTGCCTTTATGGGCAGTGAGATAGGGCAGTTCCGCGAGTGGGATCACGACGGTGCGATCGAATGGTTCTTGCTTGATTATGAAACTCACTACCGACATCAGCTCTACCTTGCCGATCTGAACAATTTTTATCTCGCTCACCCCGAGCTATGGCAGCTTGATAACGGTTGGGATGGGTTTCGTTGGATCGATCCCGACGACAAGGAGAGAAGCATTATATCGTTTAAGCGAATTGCCGAAAACGGCAACGAGCTTTTGGTGGTGTTGAATTTCACACCGCGTACGTACAACGAATATTTCCTCCCTGTAAATCAAGAAGGAATATACGAGGAAATATTTAATTCCGATGACAAACGGTACGGAGGAAGCGGAGTGACCAACACGGCATCCGAGCTTATGAGCCGTCCGAATCCCGAATTAAAATTAGGAAAGGCGGCAGAGAATATCTGCCCGTGGGCGATCAGATTTAAGCTCCCCCCTCTCGGCTCTTCGGTGTTAAGGCTGAAGAAAAAGAGATTTGAGGACGACTGATCGTCAACAAAAAATGCGTATCAATTAAATTTTATCATAGAGGAGTGATTTTCTTATGTTTAAGAAAAAAGAATGTGTAGCTATGCTGCTCGCAGGCGGCCAGGGTTCGCGTCTTTACGCACTGACCACCAAAACTGCAAAACCCGCAGTACCCTTTGGAGGAAAGTACAGGATCATCGACTTTACTTTGTCTAACTGTATCAACTCCGGCATCGACACCGTCGGTGTGCTAACCCAATATCAACCCCTCGTGCTGAATGAATACATAGGCAACGGACAGCCCTGGGATCTTGACCGTATCTGGGGCGGCGTTAAGATCCTTCCCCCTTATCAGGGTCAGAAGGGCGGAGACTGGTATAAAGGAACCGCTAATGCGATCTACCAGAATTTAGCATTTATCAACAGATATGACACCGAATACGTTCTTATCCTTTCGGGCGACCATATCTACAAGATGGACTACGCAAAGATGCTTGCATATCACAAGGAGAAGGGCGCTGACTGTACTATTGCGGTCATCGACGTTCCGATCGAGGAGGCAAGCCGCTTTGGTATCATGAGCACCAACGAGGACGGTTCTATTTACAAGTTTACCGAAAAGCCCAAGAACCCCGACAGCACAAATGCGTCTATGGGTATCTATATCTTCACCAAGGATAAGCTTCAGAAGTATCTTGAGGAGGACGAGGCAACCGAAGGCTCTGCAAATGACTTTGGTAAGAACATAATCCCCAATATGCTCGCGGCAGGCGAGAAGATGTTTGCATATCCTTTTGAGGGATACTGGAAGGACGTTGGAACTATCTCGTCTCTCTGGGAAGCAAATATGGATCTTCTCGGAAGCAATCCCGTTCTTGATCTTGGCGACCATAATTTCCGCATCTACTCGAGAAATCAGTCGGGCGGTCCTCAGTATATCGGCGAGAACGCAAAGGTAGTCAACAGCTATATCACCGACGGATGCGAAATTTACGGAACCGTTAAGAACAGTGTTCTCGGTGCGGGTGTTAAGGTTATGCCCGGTGCTTACGTTAAGGATTGCGTTCTTATGGGTGACACTGTAATTGAGTCGGGAGCTACTGTTAACTACTCCATTATAGACACAGGTGTTACCGTTGGCGTAGGCTCTATAATCGGTGAAGCTCGCGATACGGCAAAGGGAATTACCGTGATCGGCGAGGATCTTGAGATTCCCAACGGAACTGTTATCGCCGCAGGCGAGATAATTTCAGAGCTTTAAGGAGGACAGAGAATTATGACTGCAGTAGGATTGATTTTTTCCAATATTCATGATACAAGTATTCCCGAGCTCACAAGAATGAGAACTATCGGTTCTGTTCCTTTTGCGGGAAGATACCGTCTTATCGACTTTGCTCTTTCCAGCATGGTCAATTCGGGCATCTCCAAGATCGGTATCGTTACTCATAACAACTACCAGTCGCTTCTTGACCATCTTGGCAACGGTAAGGACTGGGATCTTGCAAGAAGAAGTGGTGGCATTAAAATTCTGCCTCCTTATATTTCCGCATTTGATAACGCGGCGGCTAATAAATTCTACACCTCTCGTCTTGAGGCACTTATGGGTACGCTCAACTTCCTCTCTCGTTGTAATGAGGATTACATCGTTATGTCGGATTGCGACGTTATCTGCAATATCGACCTTGACGACGTTATCACAAAGCACGCAGAGACCGGTGCTGACATTACGTTTGTAACCAAAGTCGGCGACTTGACCGGCGTTGGCGAGACCGAGCAGCTTACCCTCATTAAGGCGGATGAAAATTGCAACGTAACCGACGTTATCAGCGACAAGTATAACGACGAGTACCAGCTCTATATCAACATCATGGTAATGAAGAGACAGTATCTCTTGAACGTGATCGAGAATGCTATCTCCCACGGTCACCATTCTTTCCTCCACGATATTATTATGCATAACGTGGGCAAGGCAAAGTATATGGTATACAATTACGATGGCTTCTATGCTCATATCGGTTCTATGGCGAGCTACTTTGAGTGCTCGATGAAGCTGCTTGAAAACGACGCGCGTGATCGCCTGTTCGGTGTCAAGAACAGACCCGTTCTTACCAAGGTAAGAAACTCTGCGCCCACAAGATACTGCGAGGGTGCTAAGGTCACCAATTCCGTTGTTGCAGAGGGATGCGTTATTGAGGGTGTGGTTGAAAACTCCATCATCTTCCGCGGTGTTAAGGTCGGCAAGGGAGCTGTCGTTAAGAACTCCATTTTGTTCCAGGATACTTACGTTTGCGATGGTGCGCAGCTTAATTGCGTGATCGCGGACAAGAACGTTATCATCAAGGATGGCAGAATGTTGTCGGGACATGAGTCGATGCCTTTCTACATCGGCAAAAACATGAGCGTTTAAGCTTTTTACAAGAGTGTAAAAAGCAATGAAATCTGCCTACGGCAGATGAAATTCACTTCGTGAATGAAATCCTTGCTTCGCGCGGATGAAATCTGCGCCAAGGCCGCAGGTTAAGGAAGAAAATCGCCTTGTGATTTTCAAATTTTTAATTAAATTATCCAATAAAAACGGAGAAATTATGAAAAAAATATTATTTGTAGGCGCTGAGGTCATGCCCTTTGCGGCAACCGGAGGACTTGGAGACGTTATGGGCTCTCTTCCTGCGGCGATCAAGGCGAAAGAAAAAAATAACGTTGACGTAAGAGTCGTTCTGCCTCTTTATGCGGCAGTTAAGGACGAATGGCGAGAGCAGATGAAGGATGAAGCGGTATTTACCGTTGACCTTGCTTGGAGAAAGCTGTATTGCGGCGTTAAGAGTCTTGTAAAGGACGGCGTGACTTACTATTTCATTGACAACGAATACTATTTCAAGCGCGGTGCGCTCTACGGCTTCTACGATGACGGAGAGAGATACGCATATTTCTGTAAGGCAGTGCTTGAAATGCTTATCCATCTTGATTTCTACCCCGACGTGATCCACGCCAACGATTGGCAGTCGGCTCTCACCGTGGTATATCTCAACACCAAATATCGTTACGTAGAGGGACTTTCCGAAACAAAGAGCGTATTTACCATTCACAATATAGAGTATCAGGGTAAATACGATTTCTCAATCCTCGGAGACGTATTTGATATGGGTCCCGAGTATTACGCGCTTATGCGTTACGACGATTGCATTAACCTGATGAAGGCGGCTATCGAGTGTGCAGATATGGTGTCGACCGTCAGCGAGAGATATGCAGAGGAGATCAAGACTCCCGAGTATTCTCACGGACTTTACCACGTGCTTTACCGTAATTCACAGAAGCTTAAGGGTATTCTCAACGGTATCGATTACAGTTATTACAATCCTTCCAAGGACAACGTGCTTTGCAAGAACTATGATCGCCGCAACGTGATCACGGGTAAGGCAGAGAACAAGATGGCGCTCCAGAGAGAATACGGTCTGCCCGAGAGAGCTGACGTGCCTATGCTTGCCATCATTTCGAGACTGGCGACACACAAGGGACTTGACCTCGTTCGCGCCGTTGCGGGTAATATCGTTAGAAATAACGACGTACAGTTCGTCATTCTCGGCAAGGGAGAAGGACAGTATGAGGAGTTCTTCTCACAGCTCGAAAGGGAATATCCCGACAAGGTCAAGACGCTTCTGACGTACGACCGCGATCTTTCCAAGAAGATCTACGCCGCTTGTGACATCTTCGTGATGCCCTCCAAGAGCGAGCCCTGTGGTCTTTCTCAGATGATCGCTTCCCGCTACGGCGCAGTACCCGTAGTCAGAGAGACCGGCGGTCTTGCAGATTCCATCAAGGGCTACTGGGTTGACAACGGAGAGATCAAGGGCAACGGATTCACCTTTGCGAACTACTCATCCGCAGAGCTTGAGGACAGAATTGGCGCTGCTCTCGCGCTCTATGCCGACAAGGCACAGAATAAGAAGTTTATTTCCAAGATCATGGGAACCGACTTCTCTTGGACTGTTTCGGCAGAAAAATATATGGAGATGTTTAATTCGCTCTGAGAAGCGTAATGAAGCCAGCGTAGGGGAGGGGCTTGCCCCTCCGCCTACGAGGCTTAAAGATATTTTCATGCTTTATGATCCGGAAATACGTATAAAAGCGAATTT
>JAZUAS010000023.1:0-4389 GCA_045638125.1 Eubacteriales bacterium
CGTTCTGTGACCCAAGGAGTTGTCCCTCTCTATTGTCTTCCTAAGACCGCTTGGCCTCCGACTTGGGATAATCGTGAATAAGAATATATTTGAACAGACGGGACGTATCTTTGATATTCAGAGATATTCGTTGCACGACGGTCCCGGAATCAGAACAATAGTATTCTTAAAGGGTTGCTATCTCCGTTGCAGATGGTGCTGCAACCCCGAATCCCAGGAATATAAAATCCAGGAGATGATCCGCGGTGGAAAGACCGAAATAATGGGACGCGACGTCACTGTCGGCGAGATTATGGACGAAATTATGGGCGACCGCATCTACTACGCGCGCAGTGGCGGCGGAATTACTCTGTCGGGCGGCGAATGTATGGCTCAGCCCGAATTTGCAGAGGCTCTGCTCCGTGCAACCCACGAATACGGCTTCAATACTGCCATCGAAACTACGGCTTTTGCCGACCGCGAGGTGGTAATGAGACTTCTGCCTCACGTTGACCACTTCTTGATGGATATCAAGCACATGGACAGCGTAAAGCACCTGGAATTCACCACTCGACCCAATGAGCAAATTCTCGAAAACGCTAAATATATCGCAGAAAATGCGCGTCATTTAATAATCCGCGTTCCCGTAGTTCCTACCTTTAACGACACCCCCTCGGAGATTGCCGCAATCGCAAGATTTGCCGATTCTCTGCCAAACGTGACGGAAATGCATCTGCTTCCCTATCACAGACTGGGTCAGGACAAGTACACGGGGCTTGGACGCACCTATTTGTTGGACGGCATCGCACCGCCCACCGCCGACCACATGAATATGTTACTTCAAGCGGCACAAAACGCATCTACCAAACTGCAAGTGCAGATCGGAGGATAACCTTATGTTAGAAAAATTTGAATATCAAGATAAAATGCGAATAGTGCAGGAGCTGGTACCCGGTCGCCAGATAACTCTTGCTCATATTATCGCAAATCCCGAACCTACGCTTTATCAGAAATTGGGTCTTGACCCCAAGCTTGATTACGAGCACGCGGCTATCGGTGTTCTCACCGTCAGCCCTGCCGAGACCGCAGTTATTACGGCAGATATTGCTCTCAAATCATCGGGCGCCGATCTCGGATTTGTAGACCGTTTCTCGGGCACGCTCATTATCACCGGAAAAGTAGCGGAAGTAGAAGCTTCCTTTTCGGCTATCACCGAGTATTTCAGAAACGTTCTAAAATTCTCGGTTTGCGAAATGACCAGAACCTAAGGAGGCGTCTGCCACCGGCGGCAAACTTTTTTGAAAAAAAGCTTGGCAAAAAACTTCCATCGAAAAAAGAAAAAAATAAATCCCATCTCCGATCGTAAAATGGGTATGCTCAAAACTATCCTTGCGGAAGCTTTTTGGCTACCTTTTTCTCGAAAAAGGTAGGAAAAGAATGAAAAAGTTAATTCTTATGGGGCGCGTTGCGGCAGGGAAAACAACGCTAACGCAAGCCTTAAAGGGCGAGCAGATACACTACTGCAAGACCCAGTACATCAATTACATGGACACCATAATAGACACACCCGGTGAATACACCGAGGTTCACACTCTGGCGGCGGCTCTTGCCGTCTACTCCTACGAGGCGGACGTTATCGGGCTTGTGGTTAGCGCAAACGAACCCTTTTGTGTCTTTCCTCCCAACTGTGTCCATCACGTCAACCGCGACGTAATAGGCATCATTTCCGGCATCGACAAGGAAGACGCAAACGTTCCGCTTGCCGAAAGATGGCTCAAAAACTGCGGACTTAAAAAAGAAAAAATATTTTACGTCAGCTCCTACACCCGCGAGGGGCTTGACACAATAATCGATTATCTCAATCAAGAATAAACAATTCGGAGGAAGCTATGGCAATAACCAAAACCATCTGCTTCGCCAACAACAAGGGCGGAAGCGGAAAATCCACCACCTGCGCAAACGTAGGCTACTCAATGAGCATCCTCGGCAAAAAGGTACTTCTTATCGACGCCGACATGCAGATGAATCTCACTCTGCAGTTTTTTGACGACGAGCAGTCATTAGAGATGGCTAAAAGCCCCAAAAATCTCTATACAGGTGTCGTCGAGCAGAAGGATCTCAGCGACTTTATAGTTCCCACCGAATATGAAAATCTTGATCTTATCCCTTCCTCCACTCTTATGAGCGGAATCGAGTTCCAGCTCTTCACCAAGTGGCAGAGAGAGTTCATTCTCCGTCAGGGACTTAAGAGCATCAAGGAATCGGGCAAGTACGATTACATTCTTATCGACGCTCCTCCCACGCTCGGTTGCTGGGTAATGAACGTTATGTGCGCCTCCGATTTTCTCGTAATTCCCGTCGAGGCATCTCCTTGGGGACTTTTCGGACTTGCGAATATGTTTGAATTCTATGAGCAGGTCAAGCTGATCTCTCCCAAAATCGAAATTTTGGGCATAGCTATCACAAAGGCAAGCGAGCGCAAGAATTACTTCAAGCAGACCGTTGAAACCCTTTCGAGCCTTGACAACGTAAGACTTTTGGAGTCTATAATCAGAATCGACAGCACCATCGAATGGTCCCAAGATAACAGCAAGCCCGTTATGGCTTACAAGAGAACAAGCCGCGCGGCTCAGGAATATATGGAAATGGCACAGGAGGTTATGAAATATGCCGATAGGTAAGGACAGTATCACAAAAAGAGTGGCTAAGACCACAAACGAAGAAAAGATCGCTCCCGAGCTGGTAGCCACCACCGCGGCGGCACCCGCACCCAAGAAGGCTCCTGCAAAGAAGTCAACTTCTACCGCAAAGAAGACTACGACAACCGAAAAGAAACCCGCTTCCACCGCCAAGAAGCCTGCGGCTAAAAAGACCGCGCCTAAGGCAGAGACAGTCAAGGAAGCGCCTGTCGCTCCCGTAGTTGAGACCGCAGTTCTTGCCAACGTTGCTCCCGAAACAGTTGCGGCAGTTATCGGTCACAAGGAAGACGAGAAGTACGAAAAGGTACAGATCGGTCAGAAAATGCCTGATTTTCTTTTATAAGATGAGATTGGTGGGGAGGAGAAAACTTTTTAAGAAAAAAAGTTTTCTCCTCCCCACACCCCACCTCTTTCAAAAACCTTTCAAAAAGTTAATAGCGATTATTTAATTAAACGAAGAAGATTTTTCTCCGTTTTTTCTTTTTTTATATTGACAAATCTGTAAACCCGTGTTATAATCAACACAACAATTGAACAATCGTTCAACTATCGAACCAAGGAGGCATATAATGGAGCATAATCATGAAATAGCGCCCGTCTGTTGCGAGCATGAGACCCATCACGAAATAATAGATCAGATAAATCTCCCCGATGACGAGCATTTTTTCGATCTCGCGGAATTTTTCTCGGTCATGGGCGACAGCACACGCATCAAAATTCTCTATCTGCTTTTTGAGGGCGAGATGTGCGTTTGCGACATCTCCGAAAAACTCGGCATGAGTATGTCGGCAATTTCCCATCAGCTGAGAGTTTTGAAAAATGCAAGGCTGGTCAAATACCGCAAGCAGGGCAAGTCTGTCATCTATTCCCTGCACGACGACCACATTAAGACCATAATCAACATGGGTGTTGAACACATTGAAGAATAAAATCATAACATAGAGAGGTTAATTAAAATGAAAAAAGTATTTGAACTTGAAGAGCTTGATTGCGCGCATTGCGCGGCAAAAATGGAAACGGCAATTAACAAAATTGACGGCGTTATCTCTGCCAATATAAGCTTTATGTCGCAGAAATTGACCATCGAAGCCTCTGACGAGGACTTCGACAGGATACTTAAGGCGGCACAGAAGGCTATCAAAAAAATAGAACCCGATTGTCGCATCATTATCGACTGATATGCGCAAAAGAGATAAAAAACAACTGATAAGAATAATCGTTTCGGCGGTATTATTGGCGATCGCTTGGTCGATCGAGCATTTTTCGCTGATGCCGACGGTTTTAACGGTTGGAGAGTTTGATCTTCAAACGCTGCTGCTTTTCTTAATTCCCTATTTTGCCATAGGATATAGCGTGCTTTGGCGCGCCGCGCGAAACATTGTGCGAGGACAGATATTCGACGAAAACTTTCTTATGTCGATAGCCACCGTGGGCGCATTTATCACGGGTGAGTACGCCGAGGCGGTCTTCGTAATGCTCTTTTACAGCGTTGGCGAGCTGTTCGAGCATATCGCGGTCGGCAAGAGCCGCAATTCGATCAAGGCTCTGCTTTCGCTTCAGGCTGACGAGGCAACGGTTATTCGCGGCGGCGAGGCGGTCACAATTGATTGTGAGAGCGTTGAGGTGGGTGAGATCATACTTGTCCGTCCCGGCGAGAAGATCCCGCTTGACGCGAAAATATGCGACGGAGAAAGCACGATTGACACCTCGG
>JAZUAS010000024.1:0-8490 GCA_045638125.1 Eubacteriales bacterium
GTGTTGCAACAGTTTAGAACCCAAGACGCATAGTGTTATTTTAACTTAAAGCAACTTTAAAATAAGTTGTTTTATATCGGCTGGGTTCTAAACCCTATCAATACAAAAACGACAGTGAGGGATTTTTTTAACGAGCGTAGCGAAGTGAAAAAGCCGAGTTTTCAGCTTGCTGAAAAAAGCACACCCTAAAAGGACCCCAAAAATTTGGGAGAGTTTTTGCCAAGCTTTTTTCCAAAAAGCTTGCCGCCGGAGGCACGCGTCCCCCCCATAAACTCCAATTTATCCGTGAAAATAATTGTAGATTCTTTGGGCGTCCTTTTCGCCGATTCCCTTTACGGCGGCGATCTCCTCCACGCTTGCGGTCTTGATCTTTCCGATTCCGCCAAAGGCTTTGAGCAATACCTTCGCCTTTGCGTCACCAATGCCCTCAATTTTGGTCAGCGACGAGGTGGTGAGAGTCTTTCGCTTCGCGCTATCCATCTTGGAAACGGTAAAGCGGTGGACCTCCTCCTGAATCTTATAAATGAACACGAAAAGCGCATTTTCGTGGGCTATGCTTATCTCCTCATGCTCGGTGCAGAGGGCTCTCGTCTTATGATAATCGTCCTTGACCATACCGAAAACGGGTATATCAACATTCATCTCGGAAAGCAACTCACGAACCACAGACACGTGACCGCGACCGCCGTCAAGCAAAATAAGGTCGGGCAGCTGCGCAAATGATCCGCTCTCGTCATCAAGATGAGCAAGACGACGAGAAAGTGCCTCGCGCATACTCTGGTAGTCGTCGGTTCCGTCCTTAACAGATGCAATTTTAAAGCTTCGGTAGTCGCTCTTTTTGAACTTGGTGCCCTCGGTAACTATCATTCCGGCTGTAATATGCTCATGACCGAGGTTGGAAATATCATAAGCCTCGATCCTCTCGGGGTAGGTCTCAAGAGCCAACAACTCAGCCAGGCGAAGCAAGACCTTTTCGTCCTTCTCTGCCTCGTTGCGGTAGTTCTTTGCCCTCTCTGCGGCATTGTCGCGCACCATCTCGCAAAGGGTCTTATTATCTCCTCGCTCGGGGGTGCGGATAGTAACTTTTCTGCCTGCGCGAATTGAAAGATACGCCGAAAGAGTATCTATTTCTTCGTCCTCCAGAGAGAAGGACAAAAGTATGCTTTTAGGGATATATTCCCTTATCTGATAAAGCTCGCAGATAAACGAGGTTATATTCTGCTCGTCCAAAATTCGCTCTGCACCGAAAACAAAATCCTGCTTGTCGGAAACCGCTCCGTCACGGATAAAGAATACCGAAACGCAGGAGCAGAGGTCATCGTTATAAAGACCGATAATATCATGCTCGGTATCCGAGGGCGCAACCACCTTTTGCTTCTGACCCAGACGGTCAAGGGCGGCGACGGTATCGCGGCACTTTGCCGCAAGCTCGTATCTCTCATTTTCGGCGTGATCGTACATCTGCTCGGTAAGCTCACGCTTGACCGCAGATGTATTGCCACGCAAAATGTCGGATGCGTGCTTGATCCTTTCAAGATACTCCTCGGGGTCAACTTTACCAGTGCAAACGCCGCAGCATCTGTTCATCTGGTAATAGAGGCAGGGGCGCTCCTTGCCGATGTCTCGGGGGAAGCTTCGCTTGCAGGTGGGCAAAGACAATATCGTGGAAAGACCGTTAATTACCGAAAAAACAGTGCTTGTTCCCGAATAAGGGCCGAAATATTTACCGCTCTCTCCTCGAGTTCTGGTCATGACCAGACGGGGATAAAGCTCGTCGGTGATCTTTATATAAGGATAGCTTTTGGCATCCTTCAATCTTATATTATACTTGGGATTATACTGCTTGATAAGTGTATTTTCAAGAGAAAGCGCCTCTATCTCGGTGTCGCAGACGTAGTAATCGAAATCCTTGACCGCTCGTACCATTCCCGCGGTCTTGGCGTTCTTTTCGCTATTTTGGAAATACTGTGACACACGATTTTTCAGCTTTCTCGATTTTCCAACGTAAATAACGTTGCCCTGTGCGTTCTTCATTATATAAACGCCCGGGCGCAAAGGCAGAGTGTTAGCCTTTTCGAGCAGTATTTTAAGTTCATCCTCTTTGATAGGCATAACAATCCTCCTTCAAACAAAATAAAACGCGGAGCAGTCCCAAAATTGAAGACTATCTCCGCGCTTTCTCAAAATTCGCACAATTCTTATTGTTCATTAAATCCAGAATTCACAAGGGAAACAAGACCGTTAAGTGCAGCTTCCTCATCCTGACCTTCTGCTATAAGGGTGATCGTCATTCCCTGAGCGATGCCGAGGGAAAGCACACCGAGAAGGCTCTTTGCGTTCACCTTGCGATCGTCCTTCTCAACGAGAATGGTAGACTTATAGCTATTTGCCTTCTGAATAAAGAACGTAGCGGGGCGAGCGTGGAGACCGCTTGCATTGGTTATAACAACGTCACGAGTTTTCATCCGATTCTACTCCTATATATGTAGGTTTAATTATACTAATATGTAAAAATTACACAACAAAATACACCGAAAAATTCGGTCACCAATAGTATAACAAAAAACAAAACCAAAATCAAGAGCAAAACTATATATTTTTGACGTAAAATTGAATGCAAATTAGGGCATTTTGCACAATATTTGGCTTCTTCCCTTACCTCTCAACCTTTTATTGGATAACGGATATTCCGGTCACCCTAATGGTAAAGACCGCGTCCTCGGTATAAACCTCTATAACACTGCCTTTGTTAAAATTCATCTCACCAACAGTATAATAATTGCCTCCCGAAATGAATATCGCATCAGCGTTCAGTTTGAGTTTTCCCGCAAATTTCACATATTTATAGGCATCGGAAGCATCCTCGACCTCGGTCACATCTGTATCCGTGGTCTCTGTGGTCTCTGTGTCATCAATATCGGCATCTGTAATTACCGACACAATGTCATCTCCCGACTTTTCAGCGTAGAGATTTCCAAAAAGCTCCCCATTCGCCGAAAAATAAACGGCTTCGTTGTTTTCAAGGTACTTTATAACGCTGTTGTATTCTTCATCACATTCAAAGGTGACTACATATTTGGAGTCCTTTTGGAACGAAGGATTCGCAACTCCCTCATACACCCTGTATCCAAGTGTTCCGACCAGACAAAGAATAAGCAAGACAACAACTACGTCAAAGGGATTAAGCTTTTTTCTCTCTCTTTTCTTTTTCAGCTTCTTTGCCATATCATCTTCCTCCTTCCGCATCCAAAACCATTGCGTTTACAGGCAGTTGAGCTAAAGACGCTTTAGGATGTTCATCATCAAAAAGCTCTACTACTGTTCCCTTTATCACGCCACCGTTTTCCGTACGAAGCTCATAATCCTGACCGACCGCAAGCTTTACGTCGCCAAAAGAATAGCCACTTCCTTCTTTGAATCGAGCCGTAGCAGAAACGGTTACCAGAACGACTCCGTTCTTTTCCGATACGTAAGTGCTTTGGATCTTTCCGAAATGCTCCATTCCGCTATCATCTTCATAATAAACGTTTTTGTAATCAAGATCCATATAATTAACGTTGCTATCATAAGGAACTGCAAGAACGTATTCAACTTTAACGTTTTCATAGTCAACTGCAAATGCTCTGAACGCAAAATATGCGCCGGCTATGACTCCCAAAAATATGGCAACAAAAAGCACCGCAATTATTACGTCCACAACCACGGGAAGTCTTTTTCTTGCGACCTGCTTGGTGCTAAATCCGTTGCTATCGCTTTTCTTGGCTCGATTAAGATTTATACCTGCAAATTGATGAATAGCGCCGCTTGATTTTTCAGCATCGGCACTCTTTAGATCAATTTCAGCTTGATTTTTATCGAAATTTTTAATATCAGGCATATATACGATCCTTTCAATTAATTATTTATGGAATATCAGCTCTACGTCGGAATTGTCGATCTCATCCGCAAATTCCGCATCTCTCGTTTCGGCCATATCTCTGCCCTCTCTTACGTATCCCGCAAGCAGACCTGCCATCGCCCAGAAAAGATAGAGCATACGCAGATCGTCCCACAAGCAGTTCACTCCTCCAAAAATAAGAGCGCCGACCAAGCCACAAGCAATTGCCAAGGCTTCTGCGCGAAGCTTTTGGTCTCTGGATACTGCAAGGAAACCAAGACTGTTCTTCAGTACAGCTCCGATAAACACGAGGAACGCAACAAAACCGCCTATGCCCGACCAACAGATCACCTGCAGCCAGAAGCTTCCGGGAGTCTGTGCTCCGTAAGATGACGCATCAAGATAGGGCGCAATTGCAGTAATGAATGCATGCTTTCCGGCACCGATGCCGCTCTTCAGGTCGGCCAGCATCATAAGGGTACTGTTTGATAC
Source organism: Eubacteriales bacterium (assembly GCA_045638125.1). Lineage (GTDB taxonomy): Bacteria > Bacillota > Clostridia > Oscillospirales > CAG-272 > SVTX01. Next base: position 4,370 of record JAZUAS010000024.1, read on the forward strand.
ACCGACGTAATAGGAAGATTCGGGAGACGATATAGGCAGATACTGCCCTATCATACCGACCACACTTGCAACATCAAAAAGCTTTGCTATATACGGAAATACTACAAGCAAAATTCCCAACGGCACAAGCGATACTATGATCACATTAAAGGTCTTGTGAGAATAGATTGCCCAGAAGATACAAAATTCGATTGCTATCGCAATAGCAGTCTCGTATGTGCCGTAAATAAAGCAAGCACCGACCAAGACCCAAGAGACAAGTAAAAGTCCAACGAAGTTTTTAACGGTTTTTTGCCTTGCCATAAAGCAAAACATCATAGGGAACGAGAGAATAGCCAGCACGCTGAAAACCGAATGATCATCAACTATGTAAAGATTATCTCCGTCCATTATGGGCTGAACGTAATCGCGAATAGAATAGGTAACTCCGTCTACTATTCCGTCATAGAAAACGTTCCATACACCCAGTACCGCCAATATAACAAAGGATATGGCTATTATCTTTACGCATGAGCCGAGCAATCGTTTTCCGCGCATAAGATTGAACGTGGTCGCAAACGCGCTCAAAATAACCACTACGGCAAGGAAGGAATCAAAAAACGTCTTAAATCCGCCAATCGAAAATACTCCCGCGATCAAAACAAAGCCACAGAATACTAAAGCGATCAATCCCTCTATTGAAAAATCTATTATTCTTCTTCGTTTCACTACTTTTGAGAAATAAGAAAATACCGTAACAAGTATCAATGCAAGGAGTATAAGATCTGGAGCAACGGTGTATTGAAGAAACGGCACCGACGCAAGTGTCAGAACCACTCCCGCCTCGGGATTTGACGAGATCAGACAGAGCACCGCAACAACTCCGATTAAAACGAAAATATATGCGGGATGCCAGAAATAGGTCAAAGCTGCGAATGCAAATCCAAGATCTGCCGCCAGCATCATATAACCCGGGCCGCCTATCTTCTTTCCAGTTTTAAGCTTTTCGACAGGAATCGCAAAGATCAACACTACGATATTTCTTAAAACAGAGCTCTCCGAGACTTGAGTGAGAAGCGATCCGGAAGAAATTGTAAGAGGAATAGCGCATATCGCCGTGATTATAGCAGTAATAAGCGCGCTATCTCCATGAAGATTTTCTCCTCCGAGAAGCATCGGCACAAAATAAGCGAAAATGGAAACTACCCCGTAAACCAGAAGGAATAGTCCGTACACACCAAGACTCAAATTCGAAAGAAAGCTTCTTATAGCATCGGTCGCTTTCGCAAATTTACTTTTTTTCATTACCAGATCTACTGCATCGGATAACGCGCTTGATCGGTAAGACTTGACGGCTTTATCAAAAAGCCTTGAAAATATACTGTTTTTATAGCTCTTGTCGCCCGACGAAAACCACGTGCCAAGTCTTCCGTTAGAAAACATTGAATAAATGAACGCAGTAAACGCATCGATCAAGCCCATGAAAAATGAGCCGTTGCGACCTGATCTTTTCTTTACTTTTGCCAAAACTATCCTCCTTTCCGAGCAGGATACTCTATTTTAATTATTTTTCAAGCAGATCGGGACGGTTACGCTCGGTCAACTCTCGTGCGCTCTCGTCTCTCCACTTATCGATATTGGCATGATGACCCGAGATCAGCACGTCGGGCACCTTAACGCCGTGAAACTCATAAGGACGGGTATATTGCGGATATTCAAGCATACCCGACGAAATACTTTCCTTTTCGTAGCATTCGGGATCGGAAAGCACTCCGGGCAGCAATCTTGAAACAGCGTCAACAAGTATCGTTGCGGGAATCTCGCCACCTGTCAGCACGAAATCTCCAATAGAGACTTCTTCGTCCACTATCTCGTCGATGATTCGACGGTCAACACCCTCGTAGTGACCGCAGAGGATGATAATATTGTCGTAGCCCGAAAGCTCCTCAGCTTTCTTCTGATTAAGCACCTTACCCGCAGGCGACATATATATCACCTTGCGCTCTTGCGCCTCAAATCCCGACTTTTTCTGATCCTCAAGGATAGCGGAATAGCAGTTATAGATAGGGGGTGCCATCATAAGCATGCCCTTGCCGCCGCCATAGGGAGTGTCATCAACTCGTCTATGCTTGTCCTCGGAGTAATCGCGGATATTGTATGTATTTATCTCAACGGCTCCGCTCTTCTGCGCTCTGCCGATGATACTCTCGCCCAAAACCGTATTTACAAGGTCGGGAAAGAGAGTCATTATATCAAATCTCATAAAAACCTCGCGTTAATCGTCGGACAGGAGTCCGGGGATAGTCTCAACGTAAACACCGCTCTCAATATCAACTCTTTTTACAAACTCCTCCACAACAGGCATCATTCTCTCTCCGGTAGGGGTAGTAATCACATAGATGTCGGACGCACCGCGGTTGATGACGTCCTTTATCTTGCCGTAGACCTTGCCATCCACATTATCGATGACCGACAGTCCGATTAGATCGGCGATAAAATAGTCACCCTCACCCAGCTCGAAATCGTCGCGCGAGGCATACAGAGTAGTTCCCTTCATAGCCGCCGCCTTGTCCATGTCGTCGATACCGTCAAGAGTTGCCAGAACGAACTGCTTGAAAACAGATGCGTGCTTGACCTCGATCTCACGATATTGTCCGTTTTCAAAAACGAACACTCGCTCCAGAGAAGCCAAAACCTCGGGAGAGTCGCAAAGAGACTCAAGCTTGACGTCTCCGCGCACACCGTGAGTATTTATAATAATTCCACATTCAAGAAATTGTTTTTTCATGTATTTATCCTATCTTTTTTGTCAAACCTTTAAAATACTGTTTAAAAATACCTATACATTATAAATTATATCACACAATAATTGAAATTGCAATATGTGGAAGCAATTTTTTTGCTTTGTGCAGTATTAAATGGGGGTGAATTTGAGGTGTCATCAAGGGAAAGACAACAAATATCAAAAAATTTACAATTTTGGTGTTGACAACATAGGCTTTTGCTTGTAAAATGATAAGGATGTAAAAACTCAATTTATATTAAGAAAGGAATCATTAAAATGTTCAATACAGTAGCTCTTACAAATCTTTTGGGCGGTGACACCGGAAGCATGTTCCTCACCATCGGTATGCTGGTAGTTGTAGTCGTAGTTTTCTATTTCTTTGGCATCCGTCCCCAGAAGAAGCAGGAAAAAGAAGTCGCTAACATGAGAAACAGCCTTCAGGTAGGCGACGAGATCACCACCATCGGCGGTATCATCGGTAAGGTAGTCAGCATTAAGGACGAAACCTGCGTTATCGAGACAAGCCGTGATTGCACAAAGATCCGTATTCTCAAGAGCGCTATCAGCCGCGTAGACGTTAAGGCTGAGGATGCAGCAGACTAATAACTTTAATTAAGTATAAAAACGCCTCTCAAAACATATATTTTATCAAAAAATATATGTACGGAGGCGTTTTTTATTATGACTCAAAATCAAAAAAGAGGGGGCGGACTTGTACGCAGTCACCCCACTGCTCTTGCATCAAGAACGGCAGAGACAAGCGACTCTCCGCTTTTTCTTACTGTACTCAAAAGCGGTCTTTGGGGAGTCGGCGCGGCGCTTGTGGTGGGATTGATATTAATCACCGTCACAACAGCGGTAGCGTACGCAAATCCCAATCCGTCGGCGCTGATCCCCGCTCTGTCTCTTGTATCGCTTCTTCCGTCGATGTTCGCGGGAGGCTTTGTGACCGCCAAAAAGGTAAAGGATGCACCCCTGCTCTGTGGAATAATTTCGGGCGGTATGATAACTCTCATTACGATGCTTTTGGCAATCGTCCTGCGTGGACTTTCCTCGTCGGGATATGCCTTCTGGCAATCTGCATCACTCCATACCGCGGCGATGCTTTTTTCGATTCTTGGCGCTTTCGCAGGGAATGTCAAATTGAGAGCAAAACCCGGCAAAAGACGGTTTGGGAGATAAAATTTTGATTTATCTATTGTTTTTATGTTCATTTCTTTTCTTCGGCGAAAAGAAACGAACCAAAGAAACGCCGCATAGGTGAAAGAGGGTCTTGTTCGAGAAAAAGCGAACATGCCGCATTTTCTCGCCCTGCGACATCCTCTCTCCCCTATGTACCCCTCTCTCCTGTCGGCAG
>JAZUAS010000025.1:0-30894 GCA_045638125.1 Eubacteriales bacterium
GGTACAAGCGATTGCAGTTGCACCGAAGTCGAGCATCATTGTGGTAAGCTTCTTGGAGTTGCCGACGCTCATGGGAACGACGGTTGCGCCGATCTTTTCAGCGCCCGCGTGTGCGCCGAGACCACCGGTGAAGAGGCCGTAGCCGTAAGCGACCTGAATGATGTCGTTCTTATTCACGTTTGCCATAGTCAGGCATCTTGCAACGCATTCTGCCCAAACGTCGAGGTCGTGACGGGTGTAACCTACAACGGTGGCCTTACCTGTTGTACCACTGGATGCATGGATTCTTACTATCTGTGAGTTGGGAACTGCAAAAAGACCGAAAGGGTAATTATCACGAAGATCGTCCTTAGTGGTAAAGGGGAGCTTGGTTATGTCCTCGATATTCTTGATATCGCCGGGCATAAGACCGACAGCCTGCATCTTCTTGCGATAAAACTCAACGTTGTGATAAACGTAGTCGACCAGCTTGCGGAGTCTTGCGCTTTGCAGATTAGTCATTTCATCTCTGCTCATGCATTCTTTTGTTTCGTTCCAGATCATTGTAGTGTACCTCTTTTTTGCGTGTTTATGCGTTGTAACCTCTTGCAAAAGCTTCTTTGTTTATGTCAATAGTCTTTGCGGGTACGGTTTTTTCAATAATTTCGAGCCAGTCATTTTCGTCAAATCCGATGTGCTTTGCGGCAAAGCCGAGAACTACGCTGTTAAGCACCTTACTGTTGCCAAGGGACTTTGCGATTTCCATTCCGTCGATTGAGTAAACGTTGTGAGTTTCTCGAAGACCCTCAAGAATGTTTTCGGGGTAGGTTTTAGCGCCGATAACAACGGTCATAGGATCAATGCGGCAATCGTTTACAACGAGAACGCCGTCCTTTTTGAGGAAATGAGAGTAGCGGAGCGCTTCAAGTCGTTCAAACGCGATTATAACGCCTGCCTGACCCTCCTCGACCACGGGCTCGTAAACCTTTTCGCCGAAGCGGACGAAGGTAACAACGCTTCCGCCTCTTTGAGCCATACCATGAACCTCGGAGATCTTTACGTCAAGACCCTGCTCGAGAGCGGTCTTACCTATAATTCTACTTGTGAGGAGTGTGCCCTGACCGCCAACTCCCACTATCATAATATTCTTAACCATATTACTTCACCACCGTTTCTATTGCGCCGAATTTGCAGTAATTCTTGCAAAGACCGCAACCGTTGCACATAGTTTCGTCGATCTTAATGCTACCGTCTGCCTGCTTGGTAATAGCGGGGCATCCGATCTTGAGACACATAGCGCACTTACGGCACTTTTCGGAGTCAACTACGCACTTATTGGGGAATTTCTGCCCCTTTAAGAGTACGCATGGCGACTTTGTGATAATAACCGTCAGCTCGTCGCTTGCGACGCTCTCCTTAATGACAGCGGTAAGTCTTTCAACGTCGAAGGCGTTGACCTCGATAACGTTCTTGACACCGATAGCGTGACAAAGCTCTACGAAATCGATAGCGTTGGTCTCCTCGCCCTTAAGAGTCTTACCGGTAGCGGCGTGATCCTGGTGACCTGTCATACCGGTGGTGCGGTTATCGAGGATCATAACCGTGCCGGTAGACTTGTTGTAAGCCATATTTATAAGCGAGTTGATACCTGTGTGAAGGAAGGTGGAGTCACCGATAACGGCAACCCAGTTCTTTATGTAGTCCTTGCCCTTTGCCTTTTCCATGCCGTGGAGAGCGGAAATACTGGCACCCATGCAGATGGTAGTGTCAACTACTCCGAGAGGAGCAACTGCGCCTAGGGTATAGCAGCCGATGTCGCCCGATGCGTGAATACCAAGCTTTTTGAGTACGGAGAATACGCTTCTGTGGGGACAACCGGGGCAGAGAATGGGAGGACGGGCGGGAGCATCCTGCTTTTCAAATACTACGTTATTTTCGCCAAGAATTGCCGCCTTAAGCATATTAACGCTATATTCTCCCTGACGGGTAAAGCACTCCTTGCCCTTAACATTGTAACCCCAAGCGCGGACCTGTTCTTCGATAACGGTTTCAAGCTCCTCGAAAACGTAAACGGTCTCAACCTGAGAGAGAAAATCCTCAACAAGCTTCTTGGAGATAGGGTTAACGAGACCAAATTTCAGCACACTTGCTTCGGGGAACGCTTCCTTAACGTACTGGTAAGCGATACCGCAGGTGATAAAGCCCAGCTTTTTGTCGTTTATCTCCATCTTGTTGACGGGGAAGTTTGCCGCATCTGCCGCCATGCGAATCTCTCTGTCCTCAACCACAAGGTGTCTGCCGATAGCGCTTGCGGGCATCATAACGTATTTCTGAACGTTGCGCTCGTAGGGCTTGTCCTCAACCTCCACTCTGTCGCAAAGCTTAACTGCGCTCTGGGAGTGAGCAAGCTTTGTGGTAGTGCGGAGAATTACGGGCGCGTCGTATTTTTCACTCAATTCATAACCGAACTTAACGAAGTCCTTTGCCTCCTGGCTGTCGGAGGGCTCAAGCACCGGCACGTGGGCTGCGCGAGCGATCATTCTTGTGTCCTGCTCATTCTGGGAGCTTGCCATACCGGGGTCGTCGGCAACTATGATGACTGAGCCACCGTTAACGCCTGTGTAAGAGAAGGTGTAGAGGGGGTCGCTTGCTACGTTGAGACCAACGTGCTTCATACAAGCAAGACTGCGCACGCCCGAAATAGACGCGCCGATAGCAACCTCTGCCGCTACCTTTTCGTTGGGAGCCCATTCGGTGTATACTTCGTCATATTTTGAAAGATATTCGCTGATTTCGGTGCTGGGAGTACCGGGATATGCGCTGGAGACCTTAACGCCTGCCTCGTACGCGCCTCTCGCGATTGCTTCGTTACCCAGCATAATTATTTTGTTTGCCATTTTTATATACGTCCTTTCGGGGGGTTATTTAACGTTTCTGAGATCCTTGACTCTCTTTGCCTTACCCTCAAAGCGCTGGAGAGTGTTGGGGGATTCGAGCATTATCTTCGCGTCAAGTCCGAGAACGATCTTGAGCTTGTTTTTAAGTGTCTTGGAGATCTTTTCGAGAGTTGCAAAGGAGTCTGTGATGTGAGCAAGCTCGACCTTAACGGTAAGCTTATCCAGGTAGCCCTCACGCTCAAGCACGATTTCGTAGTGAGGACCAAGCTCGTCTATGCTTAGAATGACCTCTTCGATCTGGCTGGGGAATACGTTGACTCCGCGGATCTTGAGCATATCGTCGCTTCTTCCCGAGAGGTTTTCCATACGGCAGAATGTTCTGCCGCACTTGCACTTCTCGTAGAAAAGACGGGTGATGTCCTTTGTTCTGTAACGAATAAGGGGAAGACCCTCTTTCTTGATGCAGGTGATAACAAGCTCGCCCTGCTCGCCTGCGGGGAGAACTTCACCTGTTGTGGGATCGATAATTTCGGGAATGAAGAAGTCCTCGTTGATGTGCATACCGCAGGTCTCAAGGCATTCGCCCGAAACACCGGGACCCATAAGCTCGCTCATTCCGTAGTTGGAGGTGATCTTAATATCCTCGCCCCAATATTTGTGCATTTCCTCGCGCATAGCGTCTGTAAGCAGCTCGCTACCAACAAGAGCGATCTTTACGTTGAGATCCTTTTCGGGATCAACGCCCATTTCTCTTGCAACCTCTGCCAAGCGAAGAGCGTAGGAGGGAGTTGCGACCAGGAGAGAGGTCTCAAAATCCTGCATATACATTATCTGCTTTTCGGAGTTGCCCGTGGAGGAGGGAACGATAGCCGCACCTATCTTTTCAAGTCCGTAGTGGAGACCCAAAGCACCTGTAAACATTCCGTAGCCGAAGCAGATCTGGGCTACGTCCTTCTTTGTAGCTCCGCCCATGCAAGCGATTCTGGACACACACTCGGTCCAGGTTTCAAGGTCGCCCTGAGTGTAGCCTACTACGGTGGGCTTACCCGTTGTGCCGCTGGATGCGTGTATTCTTACAAGATCATCCTTGGGAACTGCAAAAAGACCGAAAGGATAATTATCTCTCATATCCTGCTTGGTAACGAAGGGGAGCTTGGCGAGGTCGGAGAGGCACTTGATGTCCTCGGGCTTAACGCCCGCCTCATCCATCTTCTTTCTGTAAGGCTCAACCTTTTCGTATACTCTGGATACGGTTTCCTGCAATCGCTCCAGCTGTATTTTTTCTATTTCCTCACGGGGGAGGGTTTCTTCTTTTGACCAGATCATTTTATGTACCTTCTTTTTGTTTGTCGATTATTTTATTTCGTCCTCGATAGGCTTGTCAAACGCCTCGTAAAGGATACTGTCGTCGGGCTTCTTGGTAAAGAGAGTAACGACGACGGTGATTATCAGCGAGAATATCATACAGATAACGCCGATGAGGGGAGAGCAACCAACGCCACTTTGAAGCGCGGTTCCGAAATCGCAATTCCAACCGTTCTTGTCAAATCCGAGAACAATGATAAGAGTTGTGGTCAGCACGAGAGAGCTGATAATGGAAGCCCACACTGCGCTCTTTGTAACTCTTTTCCAGATAACGCCAAGCACGTAGGGACCCATAAAGCAGCCTGCAAGAGTGCCCCAGCTAAGTCCCGTCATATAAGCGATGGCGGCGATACCAAGCTCCTCGTTGAGTATTGCGAGGACTACGGATATTGCCACGAATATAAGGCAAAGTATTCTCATTACGGTGTTGGTGTTTTTGTCGCTTGCCTTTTTATTGACCGCGCCTTTGTAGAGGTCAACCGCTATAACCGATGCGCTGGCAAGAGAAACCGATGAAAGGGTAGACATGCTTGCCGAAAGGATAAGCACTGCGATAATGCCCATAAGACCCGTAGGAATAACTATTTTGAGCATTGTGGGGATGACCAACGAATCGGAAAGAGACTCGGTTTGAGGGAAGAAGAAGCTGAGCGCGCCCGTGAAATAAGCGGCAAATCCGATGAGGAGCGCGAACGCGGTGCTGACGATGATCCCTTGCTTGATAGCCTTCTTATCTCTGATGGCGTAATACTTGTGAATAGTCTGAGGGAGAGCCCAAACGCCGAGAGAGGTAAGAAGGGTGAGGGAGATCAGCGACACGGTGGTGCCGTAGATCCCCGATGCGTTTTCGTTTCCAAAGGTGAACCATGTGAGATTTTGGTTGTTTATGATTTCGCTGATATTCCAGTTCACGTTTTCGTGATTCATAAAGCAGAAGATCATGCAAGCAACGCCGAAGATCATTATGATTCCCTGAATGAAGTCGGAGAGAGCGGTTGCGAAATATCCGCCGAAGAAGAGGTAGAGAGCGGTGAGAGCGGCAAGAGCCACCATAATTATCCAACCGTCGATACCGAATACTGTTTCAAAAAGTGCGCTGAGTCCGTTGTAGACAGATGCGGAGTAGGGAATGAGGAAGATGAAGATAACAACTGCCGAGAAGAGCTTGAGGTTTTTGCTGCCGTAGCGCTTTTCAAAGAATTCGGGCATTGTCTTTGCCTCAAGACGTCGTGTCATGTTCTTGGTTCTCTTTGCCAGCACCATCCAAGCGAACAGGGTTCCTACGATGGCGTTTCCTATGCCTATCCAAACCGAAGCCAGACCGAATGAGCGTCCAAACTGACCGGCATATCCGATGAATATAACCGCCGAGAAATATGTAGTGCCGTATGCGAATGCGGTCATCCAGCCGTTAAGTCCTTTTTTGCCCGCCAGCAGGAAGTCGTTGACCGAGCCTGAACGGTTTTTTGTATATATAGCAACTCCCACCATGGCGAGAGCGTAGATTGCCAAAATCAGATAATCCCAAAACATTGTAAAGGTCTCCTGTGAACTGTTGTGTGCCATGATAAAACTTTAATAAAAAAGAATAGAAATATTATATCACGAATGGCGAGATTTGTCAATAAGTTATTGACATTTTTCGATAAATTTTAGTGTTTTAGCAGGATAAAATCTCGACTTTTTAAGCGTTTGCATATTTGTGTGATTTTGGGTGGCAAAATTTGAGGACTTGCATTGAAAAAAGCACCCCTTTTAAGAGGTGCTTAAATGATTTATTGCTGACTTTCCGTCAGCTTTTTGATAAAGGCGGTTATCTCGTTTCCGACACGGGTCAGTTCGTCGATGAACTCCTGCGCCGTCATACGCAAAATGCCCGAATGGACGGCAGAGAATTGCAAAAGCCTGTCGTCTGTCACCATTCTGATGCTGTAATCGGGGCCAAGATCGTGCATCACCTTTTCGATGTATGCGTCGGCGGTCTGGTCTGCCTTAGTGTAGACCACCTTATATCCGTCCTTTGAGAACTCCGATCCCTCTCCGTCCTTGACAAGGTAAGCGTCAAAAACAAGCAAAAGCTCAACCTTGGTGTACGCAACGTAGCTGGAAAGGATGTCCATAAGCTCCTCTCTCGCTTTTTCAAGGCTGAAATCGGCGGTCTTTTTGAGGCTTTCCCAAGAATAGATCAGATTGTAGCCATCGATTATCACCATGTTTCGTTGGGGCTTCAGATTTTTGATCCTTGGAGGCTTTTCGTTCTTCGATGCCGAAATGCTTTTGGGTTCTTTATACTGTCTTCGCTTGATAGGCCCGAAGGAGCGAAGCATTATAGCCTCAAGCTCCTCGTCGCTGATCTGATATTTCCGCGTAAGGGTAGCAACTCTCGGGATGACGGTCTCGCCGTTGTCCGAAAGAGAAATGCCCGCGTCAAGATGCTTATAGTTATCAACCTCGCGCCAGTTGACCACAAAGCCTGCCCCGTGATCACAAAATACCGAATGAGGAGTGTTTTCAAGATCGCTTTCGGGGTCGTAAGCAGCATTTTGTGCTATTTCTTCGGCGTTGTGACAAGGCTCATATCCGTCGCTGACGCATGAAAGTCTGCCTTCTCCGCGGGTGTAGGAAATCACCTCGCGAGTGTAGTCGTGAAGCGTTGAAACCGGGGCTCTGCCCGATATCACGGTGAGATTTTCGTCGGATGACTCTATCTCAAATTCTGCGCTCCTTGCTTGAAGATCGGACATGGCCCTGCCTACTTGATTTTGCGGTATCTCAAGGCGGAATTTATAATATGGCTCAAGGAGAGTGCAACCGCCCTTCATAAGTCCGTGACGAACCGCACGAAGCGTTGCCTCGCGGAAATCACCACCCTCGGTGTGCTTTAGATGAGCCTTGCCTGCCACGAGAGTTATCTTGGTGTCGGTGAGGATAGCTCCGATTTTTGTACCTCTGTGATCTTTTTCGTAAAGATGTGAGAGAATAAGTCTCTGCCAGTTGGTGTCAAGGGTGTTTTCGGGGAGCTTTGTATCGAATATAAGCCCGGTTCCCTTGGGTGCGGGTTCAAGTAAAAGCTGAACCTCGGCATAGTGCCTAAGAGGCTCAAAATGCCCCACTCCGATCGCCTTTTTCGCTATCTTTTCTTTGTATAAAATTCTGCCCGTATCAAGAGTGCAATCGATAGAAAATCTTTCGAAAATAAGCCTTTTTATAAGGTCTATCTGTATCTCTCCCATAAGCCTTGCCTCGATCTCGGCAAGCTCCTCGTTCCATGAAAGATGCAAGGACGGTTCTTCCTCCTCAAGCTCCTTGAGCTTTGGGAAATACAGCATCGGGTCGCATCCCTCGGGGAGATTTATTTGATAAGAGAGGACAGGCTCGAGCATCGGCTTCTCACCGTCGCTTTCAACTCCAAGCCCAAGTCCCGAAAAAGTAGCAGATAGTCCTAAAACGGCACAGATCTCGCCTGCCGACACTTTTTCGGTCTGCTCAAATTTTTCGCCCGAATAAAGCCGTATTTGACTGACCTTTTCCATGTATTTTTTACCCTCGCAGACATAGGTCAGCTCGTCGCGCGCAGACAGAGAACCGCCCGTGATCTTCATATACGTCAGTCTCGTGCCGCCCACGCGAGAAATTTTGAATACTCTTGCGCCAAACCTTTCGCTATCGTATACGGGGGAGAGAGAATAGCGATCGATGGTGTCAAGAAGAAAATCTATGCCCGTCATGCGGAGTGCCGAGCCGAAAAGACATGGAAATAGCCGACGGCTTGCAATAAGAGAGGCAATATCGCCATCATCGATCTCTCTGCCCGATAGAAAATCTTCTAAAAAGTCCTCATTGACCATAGCAAGCTTTTCGTCAAGCTCGCTCTTGCTTTGCTTTTCGTGAAACCCGACACATAGGGGCGAAAGACTCTTGGAAAGCTCGGATTCAATATCCTCGGTAAGCTTTATCGATACGTCGGTCTTGTTGACGAAGACAAAGGTCGGCACACCGTATATTTCAAGCAGCTGCCAAAGGGTTCTTGTGTGATTTTGCACTCCGTCGGGAGCGCTGACAACCAAAATTGCGTAGTCAATCAGGGAAAGAACTCGCTCTGCCTCGGCAGAAAAATCTACGTGACCGGGGGTGTCAAGGAGGATAAAATCGCAGTTTTCGCTTGAAAAACGAGCCTGCTTTGAAAAAATAGTGATTCCGCGCTCACGCTCGACCGCATTTGTATCAAGATAAGTGTTTTTGTGGTCAACTCTGCCAAGTGTGCGTATTCTGCCGGAAATATAGAGCAAAGCCTCGGAAAGAGTGGTCTTTCCTGCGTCAACGTGCGCTAAAATGCCGATAGTAAGCTTTTTTTTCATGCTTTTTCCTCCTTTCAAAATTTTGATTTAACTAAATGCGCCCGCCAAAGGCAGGGCGCATTTTGGGGTCAATTTATACTGTTGATTGCCTTTTCCACAGCGGATATAAGCTCCTCGTGAGTGACGCTTCCGATGAAAATATCGGTTATCACGCCCTCGCCGTTGATCACTACGGTGGTGGGGCAGGCTTGAATGTTGAAAAGCTCTTGGCAATCCTTGTTGTCATCCCAGCAGATAAGCATCGTGCCGTCATTCCATTCAGGGTGTCCCGAGTCGTTATCTATCCAGCCGCTTGCGTCAACACCGGGGAAGTCTATGTGGATTGCCAATATGGTCAGATTATATCCGTATTCCTTTGCGGTTTCGTAGAAATGGGGGAGCTCTTCGACGCATGGGCCGCAGGTGGTGTACCAGAAGTTAAGAACTACAACGTTACCATATTCTGCTGAAAGGTCGAATTTTTCGCCGCTTGAGAGGATTGTGGGTGAGATCTCGGGGCAAACGTTCCCGATCTCCGTGCCAACCGCAGGCTGAGTTGTTTCTGTGTCTATATTGTAGTGCACAAGCACACCTGCCAAAAGCGAAAGCATAAGAGTTGCGGTCACAACGGTCTTGATGATGTTGCCGGTGCGTTTTTTCTTATTGTTGGCTTCAATTTTTGCCGCTTCCTCCTCGCTTGCATTGGGAGAAATAGCTTCAATAGGCGAGGTGATAACAAACTTAGGACCTTTCATGGTGATAGCCTTGGTGGGACAAGCTCCTATGCATTCACCACAGCTGATACACTCGTGGTCGCCAACGTGCTTGACGTCCATCTTGCACTTATCAACGCAAATGCCGCAATCGATACAGCTCTTTTTATCGACCTTAACGCCAATGAGCGCGAATTTATTGAAAAATCCGTAGAGAGCGCCCAAGGGGCAGATGAATCGGCAGAACAAACGGAAAATAAAGACACATCCCACAAGGAAAGCCACCATAAGCAGGAACTTCCAGGTGAAGAGGGGACCCAGCATACGAAGGTATCCCTTGTTGACCGAGTTGGAGAGCAATCCCATAGCGCCCTCAAGAGTACCTGCGGGGCAGATGTACTTGCAAAATCCGGGGAGAGGGAAGCTTCTGAAGGCGTAAGCCACGGGCACGATTCCTACGAAAAAAGCAAGAATAACGTACTTAAAGTAGGAAATTATGCGAGTTATCTTGTTCTTCTTCAGTTTAGGAGTGGGTATCTTATGTAAAAGCTCCTGAATAAGACCGAAAGGGCAGAGGAAGCCGCATATCCATCGTCCGAAAATAATGCCGTAGAGCATGATGATTCCGAACATATAATAGGGAATCGTTTTATTGCTGGATGCCAATGAATTTTGAAGCGCACCCAGAGGGCAAGCACCTGAAGCTCCGGGACAGGAGTAGCAATTAAGTCCGGGAGTGCAGATGTTTTTCAGAGGGCCCTTGTATATCTTGCCCGTGAAAAATCCCTTTATGTTTGCATTGAAAAGCAGAGCTGCGTAAAGCTGTATAAGTCGTCTCTTGGTGGGAAGACGCTTTTTGATCCAACCGAATATTTTTTTCATTCACGTCACCGCCTTAACCAAGACCGATACATTCGGTACAAATATTTATTGCCTTTGAGAGTACGTCTGCCATACCGCCGTTGAATATGCCGAGAACGATGAAAATGAGTGCAACCGATACAACGATTATTCTCGCAGCAGTAATGTGATAGCGTTCTTTTCTGCGCTTACAAGCGGTGCACTCTGTCTGCTCACTTTTCTGTGCCTTACCATCGGCAATCAGTGCTTTTATGGATGAGATTTGAGTGTTTATCAATATATCATTGCTATAAACGTAAGCCAATGCAATAAGCGCACAAACGACAAAGCATGGAATTATCAAGCTGCATAACGTTAACACACTTTGATTATATTCCAAGGTGTAGCTGGTGGGGGCGAGGGCGACAATAAGAATCGGAAGCGAGAAAACAGTGCAGATTACAATAGTGATAATTTTGAGCACCAATCTGATGATTTTTGCCTTTTTGTAGGTTGCAACGTCTTCTTTTTCGCACAAGGAAAGATCATATTTGTCCTCAAGACGCTTGAGTGTGGTGATGGGGGCGATGTTTGCCTTGAATTCAGGCTCGTCAAGAGGCATGAATATTTTCATGAGACCGCCCACGGCAACAGCACCCACGGTGACGTACAGAATTGCTTGAATTTTGGCAAAAGCCGCCGATATAGAATCGGGAGTAAAAGGTCGATCTCCCAGACTGTAGATATTATAGCAGGACACCATCAGTAAAATGCCCGATATGATAAGCAATATCGAGAGCAGTATCCCGTATATGAGATATATGATTTTTTTCGTCTTATTTGACATTTGATTTATCCTTTCAAAAGTTGTAACAATACAAATCCACTATAATTATAATATACTTTTTTGTAAAAATCAAGTCGTTTCCGCACTGTTTGTGAAAAAAATGAATTTTTGTGTAAAAATCTAATGAAAAAGGCTACCGCAAAAGCGGTAGCCTTGATTCTTTTTGATAGTGACTAAAAAGTATTATTCAGCGTCCTTGGTAAGAGTTACAGTCAGCTCGCAGGAGTCCTCGGGGAAGCTGTAAGATGCTTCGCCTGTGTAACCCGAGAGAGTTACCTTAACCGTGTACTCGGCTTCGTCAAACTCAAACGTAGCCACACCGTCGGTGTCGGTAGGAGAGGGAAGCTTGCAAAGGTCACCAATGCAAAGCTGAACGAATGCACCTGCAAGGGGGTTACCCTCGCTGTCTACAACGGTTACTTTATAGGTTACCTTTGTGTTTTCGGGAGCGGTGCTTTCGGTTTCCTCGGTGTCATTTGATGCCTCGGTCTCCGAGGGAATTTCTTTTTCGGTGGATTCCAAGGTTGAGGATTCGCTACCACTTTCAGTAACGGGACCCAGATCGCAGGAGCAAACAAGCAACAGAGTTGCAAGAAGCATACATAAAAGTACAATAATTTTGGTTTTTACCATATTAACCTCCTAATGTTAACAGTTGTTTGCAAAATATCAGTTTTGTGAATGTTTGACTCATTCGTAGTATCCGCAGTAGAGCAGCCAAGCGTACTCCTGATTGAAGGGAAGACCCGAAAAAGCATTAGCAAAAATGTTGCTGTCGGAACCTTCCTTCCACCAACCTTGATTGTTGCCAAAGCTTTGAATTGCCTCTGCAAGCTTTGCTGTAAGAGGAACTCTTATGCCGGGCTCGGGAGCGGATTCTGTCGTATAAGGGTCGGGCATGCCGCACTGGAAGAAGAGCTCGTTATAGCTCCGTTTTTCAATTATGTTACCGTCGGCATCCTTAATATATGTACCCATTCTCTGGTTAGCACAGATGGTGTAGATGCTTGCAATATACTTGGAGTCTGTGGTGAAATCAAGGAAGAGAACGGGACCGTCCACACTGTTAAGGTGATAATATCCATCGTCGGGATTAAGCACTGCGGAGATAGAGATATTACCGAGGTCAATGGTGGTATAAGTGCCCTCCTGGGGATAGTTTTTCATTTCCTCAACTTTGTCGGAATCCTCTTGATAGGGAGTCCAAGGCGCTTCGACCAGTCTTGTTCCGGGGTCGCCTACGTTCTGAATGTTCAACACACACTCGGTAGCGCCCGTGCTTCTGATAGCGAAAACATAAGACATTCCAATGCTACTAGAATATACATTGAAAGCTAAACCGTTGTTGTACTTGGAAAATTCACTGTTGCCCTCGGAAACGTCGCTTCCTTGAACAAAGAAGGATCCTCCGTGGTAGCTTATTGAAAGAGTGCTTTCACACTCATAGGTAATTGTGTAGATGGCGGGAGTTTGAGGAGTAAAGATAATGAACGTAAGGGCGTTGGGAGTGAGAGATACTTTATAAGAACCGTCACTGTATATATTGGATGCAGGGTAATCTTTGTCTTCGGGGACTCCAACGTATAGTATCTCCTCATCAGAGGTGGTGCGGTAAAGCTTAATATTGAGTGACTTATTATTGGGAGAGAGAACGCAAGAGGATTCGTCGTAAACATATTCAACGTCAAGGCCCTCCAAATCAAGCTCAACAGTGTATTCTCCGTCCTCAAGATCAAAGGTGACGTACTGTCCCTTGTATTGGATCATCTTAACGTTTTCACCGTCTTTTTTGATGTTAACGATGATATTTGTCAAGGGCATACCAAGACCGTCGGTGATCCAAACGCCGTAATTACCCTTGAATCCGCAGGTGGTACATACGCCAATTGCGAAGGAGTGACCCTTGGGAGCTACGGGAACCTGAGTTACGGTAGTTATACCACAAACCGAGCATTTTTTACCATCTGTCGTTCCAGTCTCGGTGCAGGTAGCCGCCTTGCCGAGAACCGTTTCCTCGGTGTGAGCAAGCGTTGCGGTGGCGGTTTGGGCTACCAATATTTTTTGGCATACAGAGCATACAACACCGTCGGTAAGACCTTGCTCTTTGCAGGTCGCGGCTTTGCCGAGAAGCGTTTGTCTGGTATGTTCGCCGGTTTTGGGGATTACTTGGGTTTCTATTGTTTCACCGCATTCACATACAAGGGACTTTGAGCCAGACTCCGCACAGGTGGCGGGTTTTGTGATCTCCCAGGAAGAACCGCTATGAACGTGTCCCTCTTCCATAGCAGGAATAGAAGCTGTTTCAAGTGTTGCTTGGCAACGGGTACATTCCTTGTGCTTTTCTCCCTCAACTCCAACCGAGGCAGGCTTGTCTATTATCCAGTCGCTCTCGGTGTGGCCGAGAGGGGAGATTGTGTCTTGTTTTGTGATGGTTTCATTACATACAGAGCATTTTTTACCCTGTGTAAGACCGCTTTCGGTGCAGGTTGCCGCCAGTGCATCTACTATTTCCTCTGTGTGAGGAATTTTGGATACAGGTGTTTGCGCCAACAGAGTTGCATCGCATACAGAGCATTTTTTGCCCTGTGTAAGACCCTCCTCGGAGCAGGTTGCCGCGCGTCCTGCGACTATCTCCTCGGCATGAGCCAGCATTTCGATCTCTTCAGTCTCAAGAGTCTTGCCGCAATTTATACATTCATTGTGCTTAGAGCCTTTAGATGAGCAGGTTGCTTCGGTGTCAATGATCCAATCGCCCGCCTCATGCTCGTCGCAGGCGGCAGAGGAGCTTTCACCGGTGTTTTGGCTCTGGCCATCTTCTGGAACAGAAGTGAAGAAATCACAGGAGACCGCAAAAACGGTCATTATTGCCACAATGCATATAGCAAACGCTATTTTTGTAAATTTATTGATCTTCATCATTTTTCCTCCATAAACGTGGAAAATGTTTATTTGAGGGCTGCCGCATATACGACAGCCCGTTTATTTGTGGTTTTTAGGGTGCAGAAGTGGTGTTAGCCGAGATGCTTGTAGTAGTAGCAAAGCTTTGTCCAAGAGTGATCTACGCCCTTGAAGGAGTATTTATCCATAAGCTGCTGGAGAATGCTTGCAAGCTCTTCATCAACTGCGACACAACCTTCAAGCTCGGGAGCTTCTTCTGAGTATTTGATCATTTTTGCAACGTACTCCGTGATCTCTTCGGTAAGGTCCTCACCTTTTCCGTGGTACTTGCCTGCAAGAACCTCTTCGAGTTGATAAATGGCCTCCCACTCGGCGTAAGTGTCGCCCCAGAGATCCTTGTAATACTTAAGACAAGCATCCTTGTCGCCGCCAAGCTCCTTGAGCTTAGCGAGAACGATCTGGTCGGTCTCGTTGAGAGAAAAGTTAAAGCCACCCATTTCTATCATTTTGACGATGGACTGGGAGAACATACCTGTCGAGGTGGAGAAGTCTGCGTAAACGATAGATCCGAGAGTTCCGTCATCACGAAGCTCATGGTAAAATCCGTCTTCTCCAAGCTTGACGTTGATTCCGCCTGCGATGGTTTCATTGATCTGACCGGATGTGCTTTCGTTATATGTGAAGTATCCGGGAGAAGCAAGATGGAAATGATTATAGGATGCGCCGATATAATGTACGGTGAACGTAAACGTGCCTTCGGCATAGATGTCGTAATAAGCGATGTCTATGTAATAGGTCTTGCCTGCCTCGAGGTAAACTACCATAGATACGTTAACGGTATCAAGGGTGTATTCGCCGTAAGGACGGTCAACCACAGCTGCGGTGTGTAAAATTTCGCACTTGTCGTCAAATATCCAACCGTCTACTTGCTGCTCACTTTGGGACTTGATAAAGTAAACGCCGCTCTTTTCGGGAACAAACTTGAATTTGAGACCTCTGGGCATGATAACTCTGCCGTCATAGGTAACGTAGTTGAGAATGTCCTCGGCATCGGTGGAGAGAAGTGTGTCGATAGCGGCAAAGAATGCGATACCCTTGACGGGGTCCTCGAGCTGCTTGTCGGTGCCGTAAGCATCGTAGTAGGAGCAAGCCTGGAGCCACTGGTTGGGGTTGTTCTTTTCGAAACCGACTATGTCTGCGGCAGCCTCAAGAATAAGCTTCAGCTCCTCGGTTACGGGAGAATAACCGTAGAGAGTACCGTTTATAGAATAGTTGCAGTAGTCTACAAGAGTTACGTAAAGGTCTGTTCCGTTAACAACGAGCTTTCCGTCGTAGCCGAGCTGGTTGAGCGATTCCTCGCTGAGAAGAGTCTCGGACATAAGATTTGCAAGGAGAATGGGGCCATCTGCATGGTTTACGTGATAGTAGCCGTCTTTCTCGTTGAATACGGGAGTAATGTAGTTTTGGAAGCCGAGGCCGTTAGCGTTTTTGTTTGTTGCGGCTTCACGGGGGATATAAGTGGGAGTGTTTACCTCGCTTGCAGCAACCTTACGGAAGTTGCGGAGATATACGGTATCGTCACCAACGTCCGTTGAGTCATCCTTCAAATATATGAAAGAAATCTTGTATTCGCCGGATTCTGTTGCAACGTAAGGATAACAGGTGGTCCAGTCCTCACTGACACCCGAAAGTCTGTAAATATCCTTTTCATTAACAAGGATATACAGAATATCAACGCCGATCTCGGACTCTGCGTACCAATCGATAGCAAGAGCCTCACCCGCCTCAAGATTCACATTGGCGTGGAGAGTTGCAAAGGAAGCATCCTTGTATTTGTTGGAGGGTTGAACACAGGGAGCGCCGTCCTTCTCGCCTACGATAAAGGGCCAGGAGAATTCCGAGTCTGCAGAGCCTGTGTCGGCTGCGTAATCTGCGGTGAAGCCGTTTCCGTTAAGAGCCGCGCCTATCTCATTGGAGGAGGGCATCTCAATATTGGGCTTTTCGGTGGGAGTAAGCTCGTTGATAGATTTGAGAAGCTTCTGCTCGTAGTTGTCGGCAGAGAAATGCTCAAATGCCGCAACGAAGGGCTTTTCGCTGGTAAGACCGCCTATTTCGATAAGGCAGATAGTACCGTAACGGTCAACAAATATAGATGTAGGATAGCCCTGAAGGTTAAATGCAGAGCCAAGTCTGGAGTAGTCCTTTGCCACGGGGAAGGTAAGTCCCATTTCGGACTTGAAGGCCGTCACAGACATATCGTTGTCGCCTGCATAGTTGTTGAGTGCTATGACCTCAATCTCGTCGCTGAATTTCTCGTATGCGCTTTGCATGTAAGGAAATTCGTTTATACAGGGAGAGCAGGTGGAGTACCAGAAATTGATAAGCACGCCCTTCTTGGTTTTAAGAGTCTCGGAGAGGGTGAATGTGCTTCCGTCGGTAGTGGTAACGGTGAAATCACGGATAATGTCACCAAGCTCATACTGAACGCCGGTAAGGTCGGAATCCATAATAACGGAAGAGGTAAGAACTATTTCCGCACTTGTTCCGCTGAAGGAATATCTTTCGTCAACGACGTATCCCTCCAGGTCGGACTCGGGAAGCTCGATCTCATAATCGGAGCCGGGATCAAGGGAAACGGTTCCGATACCCTCTGCATCGGTTTTTCCGTATGTAACAAGGTCATCTCCGTTGTAGATGTAGAAGTTCAAGCCGGACAGAGGAAGTCCTCCGATAGATGTAACCTTGATGGTATACTCCACCTTGTCGTCGGGGGTCGTCTCGCTTTGAGACGCGCTCTCGCTCGCACTTTCGCTTTCGGAAACCGACTGAGACTCGTCCTCGTTGCCACCAAACAGATCGCAACCGGTAAAGGACATCGCCAATGTGGTCATGGCAGTGAGAATTGCCAATGCAATAGCGAGTTTTTTGAAGAATTTGTTCATAAAACACTCCTGATTTTGTTGATTTGGGCAAAAAACGCTCGTTTTTCGCATATTTACTCTTTAGATTACCATATATTTAGTAAAAAATCAAGGGGTAGAAGAAATATTACATTTTTTTCACGATAAAGTTACAAATCTTCGCAAAAAAACATCGAAGTGCGGCTCAAAAACACTTGAAATTTTTTAGAATATATGATATAATCATAAACGCTTGCGCGATTATATTTTTAATTTTATTAATAATTAATCAAACAAATAAAATTCCACGGAAGGAAAAATAAAATGGCAAAAAGAAAAACACTGATGAAATGGGGAAGCGCCGCAACATTGACCTTACTTATCATGGCAATGCTTATCTCGGTGCTCGTAAGCTTTGGCGGAGGCGTTACTGCCAATGATTCCTCTATCATCAACGTAAGTGACAGAGAGATCAACAAAAATCTCGGTCAATTCATCGACAGCTCTGTTATGTACAAGCTCCCCGATAGCGTCAAGGACACTGACGAAATATCGGTTATCATTCAGACTAAAAAAGACTCGCTTCTCGACGCTTACGAAAGCGCGGATACAAGTCTTTCTTTCTCGGAGTACGTTTACTCCGAAGAAGCAAAGGCTGTAACCGATGCGATAGCAGAGGAAAAGGGAATCATCACCACCGCTTTTGACGAGCAGGGCTTTGATTACACTCTCGGCGCTGATTATAAGGCTATCTTCGGCGGCTTTGAGGTAGTTATCAAGGCAGGGGATTTCGAGCATCTCTGCAATGCACTGGGCGACAGAGCTACCGCTATCGTAGGCGATGAATATAACCCCGCCGAAACCCAGCTGGTTGAAAATAAGGTGAACGTTTACGGAACGGGTATTTTTGACAGCACATCGTTTGGTTACGACGGCACAGGAATGGTAGTTGCAGTCCTTGATACGGGTCTCGACTACAACCATAGCGCATTCTCGGTAAACAACTTTACCGCAGACAGAAGCAAGCTTGGTATGACGTATTCCGACGTTGAGGGCTTTATCTCGGATACCAAGGCGAGCAAGCTCCATTCGGGTCTTACCGCCGCTGACGTTTATATCAACGAAAAGGTACCCTTCGCGTTTGACTATGCGGACTATGACCCTGACGTTTACCCCATGACTCCTCAGGCGAGCGAGCACGGAACTCACGTTGCGGGTGTTATCGCAGGTAAGGATGACGTTATAACAGGTGTTGCCCCCAATGCACAGCTTGCTATAATGAAGATATTCTCCGACGTTGTTTCCACCGCGCGAACCTCTTGGATTCTCAGTGCACTTGAGGACTGCGTTATTCTTGAGGTAGACGTTATCAATATGTCCATTGGTACCAGCTGCGGATTCAGCAGAGAAATGGACAGAGAGGCAATTTCAGGCGTTTACGACCGCATCCGCGCAACAGGTATCAGTATGGTAGTTGCGGCTTCCAACAGCTTCAATTCGACCTACGGTTCCGAAAAGAACGGTAACTTGGGTCTTACGTCTAATCCCGACAGCGCAACGGTAGGCTCTCCTTCCACCTATGAGGGCGCTATGTCGGTAGCATCCATCAGCGGAGTAAAGACTCCCTACATACTTTACAACGGCAAGATAATTTACTTCACAGAATCCACCGACCGCGTCGCCGAGGAAAAGAACTTCTACGATGATATTCTTCCCGAGGGAGTCGATTCGATGGAGATCGAATATGTGACTATTCCCGGTGCGGGACGCTCTGCCGATTACAGCGGACTTGACGTTACGGGTAAGGTAGTTCTCGTGCGACGTGGTGCTACTACCTTTGAGGAAAAGGCGAACGTAGCACAGAGCAAGGGCGCTATCGGTATCATTATCTATAACAACGTGTCCGGTGACATCAAGATGAACGTTGGCGATGCCACGATAGGTGTCTGCTCCATCGGTCAGGACGATGGTGAAATGCTTGCGGCGGCAGGAAGCGGTAAGCTTACCCTTAGCCGTAGCCAGACTTCCGGTCCTTTTATGTCCGACTTCTCCTCCTGGGGACCCACCCCCGACCTCGGCATTAAGCCCGAGATCACCGCACACGGCGGAATGATCTATTCCGCAGTTCCCGGACAGAGCTACGACCGTCAGTCGGGTACGTCCATGGCATGCCCCAATATCGCGGGCGTGACCGCGCTTATCCGCCAGTACGTGGTGCAGAATTTCCCCGAGATCGCAAACGATCCCGTTAAGGTAACGGCACTTGTAAATCAGCTTATGATGTCCACTGCGGATATTGTTTATAACGTAAACGGTCTGCCTTATGCCGTAAGAAAGCAGGGTGCAGGTCTTGCGAACCTTGACAATATCGGAAATACAAAAGCCTACATCGTCACCTACAAAAACGGTGAGGTGATGGATAAGACCAAGCTTGAGCTTGGCGACGATCCCACAAAGAGCGGTGTCTACACCCTCTCCTTCTCGGTAGTTAACTTCGGAAGCGCCGCACTCTCCTATGACGTATCCGCATACGTTATGACCGAGGGCGTCAGCGACACCAAGACCCAGCAGGGCGAAACCACCGTTGACGAGCTTGGATATATCCTTGACGGCGCAAACGTGGCTATCACCTCCTACAATAACGCAACTGTGAACGGTATGAATTTGACCGTTGGCGCAGGACAGACCGCAAACGTAACCGTAACCATCACTCTCTCCGACTCCGATAAGCAGTATCTTGACGAGTCCTTTGAGAACGGTATGTACGTTGAGGGCTTCGTTGTTCTCGACGCGAAAGAGGAGAGCGTTGTAGACCTCAGCGTTCCTTACCTCGCTTTCTACGGCGACTGGACTAAGGCACCTCTGTTCGACCTTGATTACTTTGCAACCAACAAGGACGAGCTTGACGACTCTATCGACCTTCTTGACAAGACTCTTCCCGATGCTTATGCAACCAGACCTATCGGTAGCGTTCAGAGCGACTACGTAAGCTACCTCGGATCCTTCTATTTTGTTCAGGATCCCTCAACCAAGCAGATAAGTGCAGACAGAAAGTACATCTCTCTGTCCAATCAAGAGGGAAGCGTTCACGAGCTCAGTAACGTATGGGCAGGACTTCTCCGTAACGCCTCTAAGATAGTTGTTACCATTACCGATGCAACTACGGGCGAGGTGGTATTTGAGAGAGTTAACGAGGACGTTCGTAAGTCTTACGGTGACGGCGGCTCTATTTACCCCGCAGACGTCAAGATTGAATTCGATGCTTACGAGCATAATCTTAAAAATAATACCCAGTACAACGTAAAGCTTCAAGGTTACCTTGATTACGGCGACGGCGGTGTTGATACCAACCTCAATAATACCTTCGAGTTCCCGCTGGTAACCGACTTTGAGGCTCCCGCAGTGACAGGCTGCGAGTTCTACACCGAGTATGACCGCACCGCAGAAAAGACTCGTCTTTTCGCAAAGATCGCGGTTTACGATAACCACTACTCAATGGCGCTTCAGGTAGGATACGTTAAACAGGATGCCGACGGATATATGCTTGAGACCTTCGACCAGTATCTCACCCCCATATATTCCGAGGTTAACTCTACGTCGTACGTGGTTTACGAGCTTACAGATTACGTTGACGATATTCGTCGCGGTGCGGTAAATGCCAACAGCTTTACCGTTGCGACCTATGACTATGCGCTCAATACCGCAACATATGAGATAGCACTCCCCGATGACTTCCAGTCCTTCTATTTTGAAGAGGAGAGCCTGACTCTCAGTCCCAACCAGGTTTACACCCTTTCTCCCAAGAGCTATCCCGATACCGAGTGGACTCAGCTCCTCACCTACATCTCCACTAATAAGAACGTAGCTCACATTGTAAACAACAAGGTAGTTACCGTTGCTCCCGGCTCCACCGTGATCATCGCAAGAGATCCTGCCACCGGAGAGCAGACTACACTTGAGCTTACAGTTCTCGGAGAGGGAGACGAGGGATACGTAAGATATGACAAGCCCGTAACCGACAATTTCGTGCTTACGGGATATAAGACAAACAAGGCTTATTACTTCCTCAATACCAGCGACCGTGATATCGGTAGCACAGGCGACGAGATGAAGTTTGAGGGAGCAGGATACTCTGTTTCTATGTTCCCCTCGGAGTCTATAACCCTCCGATATAAGCTTGATGCATATTTCCCGAACGATACAAAGGTGGTTGCGGTTTCCAGCAACGATAACCTTGTAAAGGTTGAAAATGTGGGAGGCGAGTGGGTCATCACCGCCCTTGCCGAGGGATATGCTTCGGTTTCCGTAGACGTATTGCTTGACGGAAACAGCACCTACTATTCCCAGTCTCTTGATATAGAGATCAAGGATCCCTATATCACCACAGGTCCTTCGCTTACTCACTATTTCGGTCTCGGTGGCAGAGTAGAGATACCCTCAATCCTGGCGATCACCGATATTGGTCAGTTTGCGTTCTCTAACTTCGATTACGTAGATAAGGGCCCCGGAGACGAGATAAGCGAGGACGATCCCACTATGACCAAGCAGTGGTTCCTTGGCGACGATACCATCGAGGAGGTGGTTATTCCCGAGGGCGTTACCACTATCGGCTCTTACGCATTTGCAAATCTTACCGCACTCAAGAAGGTCGTTCTTCCTTCCACCCTTGAGCGAATCGACTTCGGCGCGTTCTACGGCTGTACCGCACTTACCGAGGTCGTGGGAATTGAAAACGTTAAGTTCATAAACAGAAGCGCATTTGAGGGATGTGCCCTTAAGGGAACAGTTACTCTTACAAATGCCGTTGCGATTGCCGACGGAGCATTTGCAAACAATACTAAGCTCGACAAAGTAATTCTCGGTAAGAACGTTCAGTCTGTCGGAGCGTACGCATTTGCATACGACATCGGACTTGATAGCGTTGTCATCGAGGCAGAGCTTATCAAGCTGGGTCAGAATGCCTTTGACGGATGTGAGTCTCTAAAGGAGATCAACATCAACGCAGCGGTAATTCCAGCTATGGCGTTTAACGAGTGTAAGTCTCTTAAGACCATCACTCTCGGAAAGGACGTTGCGGTTATAGGCGAATATGCTTTCAGTAACGTAGCGGCTACCAAGATAATCGTTGACGAAAACAATAAGACTTTTGCATCCGCTAAAAACGGAGAGTATCTGACCAATAAGGCAGGGAATGAGCTGCTTCTGGTTGCTCCCGGCATAGTGGGCGAGCTCAATATTACCGACGGCAAGATCACAAGTATTGCAAACGGAGCTCTTTCGGGCAATCTCAACATCACCTCGGTAAATATCCCAAGTGTTACAAAGGTCGGAAATTATGCGTTTGCATACTGTGAGAAACTTATCTCTATCAATCTCGGAGAGCTTGAGTTGATCGGCGACTACGCGTTCTACAGAACGAGTATTGATACCGTCCCCTCGCTTGACAAGGTAGATAAGATAGGCAAGTATGCTTTCGCTTATACCGACGTTACTTCATTGACCGTTCGTGACGGAATGGTAATTGGCGAGGGCGCATTCAGAGAGTGCAAGTCCTTGGAAACAGTTGTTATCGGCAACAACGTGACTATCGGATCTGACGCTTTCCGTCTTGACAGAGAGACCAACTTCACCGAAGAGCCCGGTTCTTACCGCGGCGAGAACGGTAAGCTTGTTTACTACTACATATATACGTCGCCTCTGCACAGTCTTACTATGGGTGAGAACGTAAAGATCGGCAATAGTGCGTTCATGGGAGCGGCAGAGCTTGTAAGCGTTACACTTGGTGATGGCGCTGTGATCGGCGACAGCGCATTCTATAATGCGACAATGCTCAAGAACATCGATCTCTCGGGTGCGATCTCCATTGGAACGAGCGCATTTTCGGGTGACGTGCTTTATGAGTTCGCTGACCAGAGCATGTATGAGCCTCAGATAGACGAAAACAGAGAGTACGTTTACAGATACTACGCTCCTCAGCTTGAAATCGTTGATCTTTCGAGCGCGGAAAGTATCGGCGAGGCGGCATTTGAATTCTGCCGTCAGCTTAAGAATGTAAAGCTTGGCGAGAAGATCAAAAAGATTCCCGCAAGAGCATTCAATCTCTGCGTAGCTCTTGAAAGCATCAATCTTTCAAACGTTACCAATATAGGAGAGAGCGCATTCTGCGAGGCTTCTCTTACCTCCGTATCGCTCGATAATATCGTTAACATTGATAAGTATGCCTTCGTTTACAATGAAAGACTTACCGACGTAAGCTTTGGCTCTACCGACGGTACCAGATCGACGATCTCTCTTGGTGAGGGTGCATTCTCCTACTGCTATGACCTCTATGAGATTAATGGCTCTACCTTGCTCCGTGAGGTTGGTGCGTATGCTTTTGCTTACACCGCTATCACCGATATCGACCTCTCGGGCGCTATATCCATCGGCGACGCGGCGTTCCTCAAGGAGATTATGACCGACTTTAGAGTTGTTCTCGGTTCTTCCTTGAATGATCTTGGCGAAAACCCCTTCGCTATGTGTAAGCTTCCTGCATTTGAAGAAACTGTTGAAGAAATCTTTAATGGTCAGACCTTCATAAAGCCCACAGACACTTACGATATAAGCGAAACTATTAAGGTCATTGGCGGCAACCTTTACAGAGTTGTTCCCAACGGTCTTGAGCTTATATGCTATACGGGTGACGGCGATACCGTTACAGTAGCCGACGGAACAGTTAGAATAACCGCATTTGCGTTTGCCGGCTCTGACGTGAAGCAGGCAGTATTCCCCAGTACATTGAAAGCTATCGGACACAAGGCGTTCTATGATTGTGATAAGCTCTCCGTGGTTTACTTTGCAAGCTACAATGCGCCTATTTTGGAAGAAGAATACGATTATAGCTATTGGCTATCCGCAGAGAATCTTCCCGCTACCGGAAAATATCAGTATCAGGATGCCTACACCGGCGAGATAGTATATTACGATGGACTCGGAATAGTTCCTTACTTTATGTGGAACGCTACCGAAACTCCTTCGGTTATCTACTACGGAGCGAACTTTGTTGACTACGTAGGCCGTGTTAATACCACCCTCACAATGGTAAAGCCCGCAAATGGTGTTGGATATGATTCCTTTATTTACGGCAAGTATTTCGCTCTTTCTGTAAACGGAGCGGCGGCGGCTGATGATACGACCCTTGCGGCTATCGAGGCTATCAATGCTATTCCCGAAAATCTGAAGCTTGCAGATAAGGCGCTGGTTGAGGCGGCAAGAGCGGCATACGATAAGATCGCTTCTCTTACACAAAAATCTCTCGTAACCAATTACGACAAGCTACTGCAAGCAGAGCAGAAGATAAAGAACCTTGAGTTTGTTCAAGGTGGAGATAGCGGATCGGACGAGGATCAGCCTGATAAAGATGAAGTAACGAACAATGGTTGGTTTGATCTTGATAGCGATACCGTGATAACCATATTTGCGATAGTTGCAGGCGTAGCTGTATTGATCGGTGCGGCGGCAGTTGTGCTGGCGGTTGTGCTTGCTATATTGCTCATGGCATCAAAAAAGAAAACTAAAAAGCAAAAGAGAACAAAGGATGTCTCCAAAAATATAGTTGATGCGCCTTCAAGCGCAGAAACCGAAAAAAATGAGCCTTCATCAAACGAAGAAACTCAAAATTCCGGAGAAAATGACGAAACCGCCGAAAATGACGGTGAAAACGTCTGATCTGTGACGGATTTGGAGGATTTTTATGAAAAAAAGAATTTTTAGCGCACTTTTTGCCACTATACTCATCGCTTCGGCGGTGAGTATGGCGGCGTGCGGAAATGACGTCTACGGCAACCTCGCAGGTGAGGGATACACCGTAAAGGTCATTTACGAGGACGGAGGCGCGAGAGTAAACGAAACACAAAACGTCAATATCGTTGAGGTGTTTAACGCAAAGGATGCGGTAACAAGGAACGGTAAGACGGGAATTGCGCTTCTTGCGCCTAATGACGCAAAAAGAGGCGAGGGCGCGTTCAAGCTTACCAAGTCTGACGAAAAGACCTTGTATTATCAAGTAGGATGGTACACCGAGAGAACACCTCGAGTTGATAAGAACGGACAAGCGCTTGACGCATTTGGCGTTCCCGTGTCAGAGTCCGGAAAAGAGCAGGGATACGTGTATAGCGGCAAGTGGGATTTTGAAAGAGATCTCGTTGATATAGATTCTCTTGAAAACGGAGAATTTACTCTCTACGCCGCTTGGATCCCCGCTTTCACCTACGAGTTTTATGCCAAGGGAGAAGCGGGAGCTTTTGAAAAGATCGACTTGATCGAAAACAAGTTTGAGATCAAATATCCCAAATGGAACGACCGCAAGGAAAAATTTGATATGAAGGATTTTCCCGAGGTTGAGGGAAAGGTCTTTGAGGGAGCATATCTCGACGAGGCTATGACGATGCCCATTGAGGGAGATTTTGACGGCAGAGAAGTGTTCATCAATTACGAAAACGGAACAGTTGAGTCTGCTATCGTTAAAATATACATCGTGTGGGCAGAGTAATTTGCTATTCGGCTCAATTAACAGGTTTAAATTTTGTTTAAATATATTTTGGAGGAAACCATGAAAAAAAGAATTCTATGTATAGTTTTCTGTCTGGCAATGCTTATGGGAACGGTTGCGCTTTACGGCTGTAACAACGGAAGCGACGATACCGTAAAGCCCGACGCATTCGTTGTTATGACCGAAAATCTCGACGGATTGTTCAACCCCTTCTTTGCCACCAGTGCAAATGACAGCACCATCGTTGCTATGACCCAGATCGGCATGCTTACCACCGGCTATGAGAACGGTGACGTTACCGTTGCCTGTGGCGACGACGAGGCAGTTGTCGTTAAGGATTATTCTATCGTTCATAACGACGGTAACGATACTACCGTTTACACCTTCGTTATCAAGAACGGTATTCAGTTCTCCGACGGTCACCCCTTGACTATCGAGGACGTGCTTTTCAATATGTACGTTTATCTTGACCCCGTTTATACGGGATCTTCCACCATGTATTCCACCGATATCGTCGGTCTTAAGGATTACAGAACCCAGACTCTTGGCGCAGGCTCGTCCAACACCGATGATGCTCTTACTACTGCTGCAAACAACAGAGCAAACGACCGTATCAAGGAGCTTATCAATCTCTATATGCAGGTTGGTAAGACCCAGACTCAGGGCTCTTACAGCGCAGACTACTCATCTATGGTAGCGGCTATCAATAAGCACACTCTCTCGCAGGGATATAAGAAAGCTGTTTCGGCTAACCCCTCTTCCGTTACCAGCGCA
The DNA here is from genome assembly GCA_045638125.1 of Eubacteriales bacterium. GTDB lineage: Bacteria > Bacillota > Clostridia > Oscillospirales > CAG-272 > SVTX01. The sequence continues at coordinate 26,081 of JAZUAS010000025.1, forward strand.
CAGCTTCTTGCAGACTACGAGCTTACTTTGAAGCTTTTCCGCGAAGAGCTTGAAAAAGACTTCGCATCTGCAAAGGAAAACTTTACCGAGGAGCCTTACAAGTCTCACGAGGAATTTTCTGATGAAGTATTCTGCTTCATGTTTATGGAGGGCTTCGTTGAGGTCAAGTATGCCAAGGGTGCTGACGGTAAGGAGGACAAGACCAAGATCGAGTCCCTTACCCCTCTTTACAGCAAGGATGTTGTAAAGGATAAGCAGTCCGCAATCGATTACGTATTCAATCAGGAGACCGAGAACGGTCTTGACCGTATTCTTACTATGTGGGCAACCGCTACCGAGCTTCGCACTCAGTACACCGCTCAGGCAAGAGAAGTAATTCTCAAGGAAAATACCGTAGGTGGCAAGCTCGCTATCGAGAACATCTCGGGTATCGTATCTCTCGGTCACACCGGCGACGAGACCGAGGTTACTATCGGCAATAACACATACAAGGTAGCAAAAGAGCATAACGCCGACGGCACTCCCGTAAATGCAGATGAATACGACGTTCTTGAAATAACCATTAACGGCGTTGACCCCAAGGCGATTTGGAACTTTGCATTCTCCGTTGCTCCCCAGCACTACTATGCAGAGGGTTACACCGTTGATATCGCAAACAACCAGTTCGGTGTTGAGTTTGCATCCTTCGACTTTATGAGAGACGTTATCCAGTCTGCGAGAAACATCAAGGTTCCTATGGGCGCAGGTCCTTACAAGGCAACCGACAGAGACAATAACGACAAGATCAATGAGAATGACTTCTTTTCCAATAACGTTGTTTACTTCAAGAGAAACGACAACTTTATCATGGGTCAGCCCAAGATCGAGAAGCTCCGTTACAGAGTTGTAAGCGCATCTAACGCAATCGCGGCGCTTGAGGAAGGCTCCGTACATTATATTTCTCCTCAGTATACTCAGTACAATATCGATAAGCTCAACACTCTCTCCTCTAAGGGAATTAAGAAGCTTAGCACCGACCAGCTCGGTTACGGTTATATCGGTATCAATGCAGGAAAGGTTCCCAACATCAATATCCGTAAGGCTATCATGTGCGCTATGGATACCTCTCTCGCTCTGAGCTATTACAGCGTTGGTACTGCAGAGAACATCTTCTGGCCTATGTCCACCGTTAGCTGGGCATATCCCAAGAATGAGCTTGGCGACCTCGACAGAATAAACGACCACGACTATCCTTTCCTTGATTACCACAACGAGAATATATCCGATAACGTGGCGAGAGAGAACGCAAAGGCGATGATCCAGCAGTATATGGATGCCGCAGGCGTTTCCGCAGGCGACAAGTCGCTTTCTCTCAAGTTTACCATCGCAGGTGCGGACCTTAACGATCACCCCACATATCTCACCTTCCGTGCGGCAGCAGATCTGCTTAACGAAATGGGTTGGGATATCGAGGTCGTTCCCGATACTCAGGCTCTTACCAAGCTGACTACAGGCTCGCTTGCAGTCTGGGCAGCAGCGTGGGGAACTACCGTTGACCCCGATATGTATCAGGTATATCATAAGAACTCCACCGCAACCAGCACTCTTGCTTGGGGATACCGTGAGATCCTTGCTTCTCCCGCAACCTACCCCGAGGAAAATGCTATCCTCAACGATCTCAGCGAGGTTATCGACCTTGCAAGAGAGACCGAGGACCGCGAAGAGAGAAGCGAGCTTTACAGAGAGGCCATGGGTTACGTTCTTGATCTGGCAATAGAGCTTCCCGTATATCAGAGAGACGTGCTTTACGCATATAACTCAAATATCATCGATCCCGCATCTATGCCTGCGCAGATCAACCCCTACACCTCGCCCTTGGATCACATCTGGGATATCGAATTTGCAGATTGATCTGCATAGAAGTCGCAGGGGAGACGGATTATCCATCTCCTCCTGCGCCATTAAAATTTTGGAGTAATTTATGGTTAAATACATACTGAAAAGACTTCTTCTGTCTGTATTGATACTGCTCGGAGTTTCGCTGATACTCTTTATCCTCATTCAAAATATGCCGTCCAGCTTCGCTGAAAACAAGATCAACGAAATGAACGCGGGCGGTGCAATCGTTGACGAGGAAACCAAGGATGCTATCATGAAGATGTACGACGTAAGCTATTTTGAATGGCTTAAAAAGATCGTAACCTTTGATTTTGGTGAAAGCTTTACTCAGCAGCTGCCCGTAGTCGACGTTATCAAGAGAGATATGTTCGTGTCATTCTTGGTTGCGGCGGTAGCTACTGTGTTTGAGTTTATGATAGCTATACCTCTTGGAATTACAGCGGCGACCCATCAGTATTCCTTCCGTGATTATCTTGTCACGGTGCTGGTAATGATAGGAATTTCATTACCTGCATTCTTCTTTGGACAGGTTTTGAAGGGAATATTCGCCTATAACGGATTGCTTGGGCTATTACCGTCCTCGGGACTTGGCGATGCAACGCAATCTACGTCGGGAATAGCCTATATATTAGAATATGTAAAATATCTCGTTCTGCCGATCATGACGGTAGTAATATTGAGCATAGGCGGAAGAATGAGAATGACGAGAACCAATATGCTGGAGGTTCTCAATTCCGATTATATCCGTACCGCAAGAGCCAAGGGACTTCGCGAGCAGGTTGTTATCTACAAGCATGCTTTCCGTAATACGATGATCCCTCTTGTTACCAGTCTTGCGGGACTTCTGCCCTCGCTTTTCTCGGGAGCAATCATCACCGAGCAGGTCTTTGACCTCCCCGGTATCGGTAATACCGCTTATCAGGCTATGATCAAGGGAGACATAAACCTTATCATGGGTTATAATATGTTCTTGGCCTTGCTTAGCATTATCGGTATTCTGCTCTCGGATCTTATGTACGCAGTCGTTGACCCTCGCGTCAAGCTGCAGTAAGGAGGGCGTATGATTAACACTGAAAACAAGAATAATGCAGTGGACGAGATAATTGAGACCGAGCAGAATAAGAGCGGAGCAGAGCAGGATACTCCTCTTGACCGCAACGTTCGTCTTATGTCTCCCACGCAGATGGTATTAAGACGTTTCTTCAAGTCCAAACTCAGCGTAGCGGGACTTATAATGCTGGCGTTTCTGTTTGCGTTCTGCTTTCTGGGTCCCGTATTCTATACGAGCTGGGGCGAGATCGAGGTCGATAATACCCCTATGGTAGAATACACCTATAAGGAGATAAGCTACGAAAGAGACGGGGAAACAGTCACCTTTTACCAGGTAACAGAGAAAACCGAAAAGGAAAATGCTCTGGCGCCTATGAGCGCGACTCACCCTCTCGGAACAGATAAGACGGGATATGACGTTCTGGCGCGCTTGATGTACGGCGGACGAATTTCGCTGATCATCGGATTTATTACCGTGTTTATAATTACCATCCTCGGAGTTATCATGGGCGGTATCGCCGGATATTTTGGTGGAGCAATCGACAACGTGGTCATGAGAATTTGTGACGTGCTTATGTGTATCCCCGGATTTCCTATAATGCTGGTGTTTGGTACGCTCCTTACCGCCTTTGGCGAGGAGAAGGATCCCACCCTTATTCAGTCGATAATGGGTGAACCCCGTTTGCGTATCTATTTCCTCATGGCGTTTCTGACCCTTTTCTCGTGGCCGGGAACCGCAAGACTTGTCCGCGGACAGATTCTTTTCCTCCGCGAGCAGGAGTATATGGTTGCGGCAGAGGCTATGGGATATTCCACCGCAAGAAAGATATTCAAGCATCTAATCCCTAATGTAATGCCCCAGCTTATCGTTTCTATGACCTTGAGTCTCGGTAGTATGATTCTTTACGAGGCGTCCTTGTCCTTCCTTAATATGGGAGTTCAGCCGCCTTACGCCGCGTGGGGAACTATGATAAACGCCACTAGCGACCCCAATGTTCTTATCAACTATATGAATATATGGATCCCGCCCGGACTTTGCATAGTCACTGCGGTGCTCGGATTCAACTTTGTGGGTGACGGTCTGCGTGACGCGCTTGACCCCAAGGGAAGGAGGTAATGATAATGGCTGAAAATAAGAATAATCATTACCTGTCCGGCAAGGAGATAAGAGCTATCGCTCGTGAGAACCGCAAGATAACACAGGCGCTCGAAAAGAAAAAGCATCGCCGCGCCAAGGAAAGCGAGTTCGTAACAAGCATGAAGGACGATGGCAACATCCTTGAGATCGAGGATCTTCACACCTACTTCTTTACCGATCAGGGTGTAGTCAAGGCGGTAAACGGTGTTTCCTTTAACGTTCCCAAAAACGCTACGGTAGGTATCGTGGGTGAGTCGGGTTGCGGAAAGAGCGTTACCAGTATGTCGGTAATGCAGCTTATTCAAGGCCCTGCGGGACAGATCGTTTCGGGTAATATTCGCTTTAAGTCTGAAGATTTTAAGCGCGATAAAAAGGGAAATCCTATTTCTATTACCGACGAAAACGGCAATCAGGTATATGAGACCGAGGAAAAGGTTTATGATATTGCCAATATGCCGATTCACGAGATATTCCGTATCAGAGGACGACAGATCGCTATGATCTTCCAAGAGCCTATGACCTCGCTCAACCCTGTGTTTACCATCGGAAATCAGCTTGACGAGGTAACCTTTATCCACGTTCCGGGTGCAACCAAGGCGCAGGCAAAGGCCAAAACCATGGAAATGCTGGAGCTTGTGGGAATTGCCGCTCCGGATCGTGTTTATAAGGCGTATCCCCACGAGTTGTCTGGCGGTATGAGACAGAGAGTTATGATCGCTATGGCTCTTGCCGCAGACCCCAGACTCAT
>JAZUAS010000026.1:0-11430 GCA_045638125.1 Eubacteriales bacterium
ACATGGCTACGATCCGACTTAAGTATTTCTCCTGCCTTGCCCCTATTCCGATATAAATATCGGCTTTGTGGGTGAGAGCAATAAGGTCAAGGCAGAGCTTGCAAGAACCGAGCTTGAGCTGCTTGATATGCTCGAAGAAAACGGCATTGAGGATTTTAAGAGCCTTCACGGAGACGAGGAGACTCTGCCCGATCCCCAGGTGCTTGACGTGATTTCCTATATTGTCGGCGACCTTGACGCAGAGGGCAAGATCTTTTGTAATTGCTATCCCGAGGGAAGAGATCCTCTCCCCGACGGTGAGCTTGATCGCGAGGATTCCGACTATGAGATCGAGGTCTCGGACGAGGGAGTGTGCGTCAAATGTACAAAATGCGGCGCGAAGAAGCTGATTCCTACCGATTCTATGCTTTCCGCGCACGCCTTTCTCAATAGCGATTATTTGAAATTGGAATGATTGCGATGTGGGGGGAGAAGGGGTGTTTTTTGGAAAAACACCCCTTCTCCCCCCACACCCCCCTTAACCTCAAAAAACTTTTCTAAAATGAGTTGATTTAATAGTGAATTTATCTCTCCGATTGGAGAGATTTTTTGCTTTTCACGTAGAAAGAAAAACTTTGATTAAAACAAATCAATTTCTTTGAAAGGTTTTTCGGGTGGGGTGTGGGGAGGGTGCTTTTTCTCAAAAAGCACCCTCCCCACAAAAATCATCACTTAATGGCAGCAGCAGGTGATGAGAAGGAACGCGATGATAAGGAGCCAGATCCAGTTATCGTTGAAAAGTCCGCAAAGGCAGTTGTTATTCATAAAATATCCTCCTTAATAAGTGATATGTGTTTGAATTGAGAACGTTGTTCTCACTATCATATTATGCGAAAGGATGGCGGATGTGCGTAGTTGTTGTCGAAAAAGGTGAGTTTTTCTTGTGCGGGAGATACGGGGATATATTTGCAAAAAAATCAAGAAAACTATTGCAGAAACGGATAAAATATGGTAAAATATAAAATGAATTAAAATGCTATTATATTGAATGGAGATAAATTGGATGTCAAGAAGTGACAGAATGAAAAAGATAAGAAACTTTTCCATTATAGCGCACATCGACCACGGTAAATCTACCCTGGCGGACAGAATTTTGGAGTCCACCCAGGCGGTCAGTAAGCGCGAGATGGAGGAGCAGGTTCTTGATAATATGGATCTCGAAAAGGAGAGAGGTATTACCATCAAGGCGAGAGCGGTCAAGCTGGACTATCTCGCTCCCGACGGTGAGCAATACGTCTTTAACCTTATCGACACCCCCGGTCACGTAGACTTTAACTACGAGGTTTCCCGTTCGCTTAACGCGTGTGATGGTGCGCTTCTCGTGGTCGATGCGACCCAGGGAATCGAGGCACAGACCCTTGCAAATGCATATCTTGCGGTTGATGCGGGACTTGAAATAATTCCCGTAGTTAATAAAATAGACCTTCCCTCGGCTGACATTGAAAAGGCGAGAGCGGATATAGAGGATCAAATAGGCATTCCTGCCGAGGGTTGTCCTGCGGTATCTGCAAAGACCGGACTTAACATTGAGCAGGTGCTTGAGGCGGTTGTGCGCGATATTCCTGCGCCCACCGGTGACGAGGACGCCCCCCTTAAGTGTCTTATATTCGACTCTTATTACGATAGCTACTTGGGCGTAGTCGTAAACGTCAGAGTCTTTGACGGTTGCCTCAGAGCCGGTGAAACTATCCGACTTATGAGCACCGGCAAGGAGTTCGAGGTAGTTGAGGTCGGTACTATGGAGGCGTTTGGCCTTTGTAAGTGTGAGTGCCTCAGAGCCGGCGAGGTTGGTTATATTACCGCTTCGATCAAGAGTGTTGGCGATACCCGAGTTGGTGATACCGTTACCCATGCGGATAATCCTGCGGCAGAGGCACTGCCAGGATTTAAGTCGGCACAGCCTATGGTTTTTGCGGGAATTTACCCTGCCGACGGTGCAAAGTACGGTGATCTGCGCGACGCACTGGACAAGCTGCAGCTCAATGACGCGGCACTGACCTTTGAGCCCGAGACATCGATCGCTCTGGGCTTTGGATTCCGTTGCGGATTCTTGGGACTTCTTCACATGGAAATAATAGAGGAGAGACTTGAGCGAGAGTTCAATCTCGATCTTATCACGACCGCCCCCGGCGTTATTTACGAGGTTAAGACTCGCGACGGCGAAACGGTGATGATCGACAACCCCTCCAATTTCCCCCCGGCTGACGTGATCGAGTATGCAAAAGAGCCTCTGGTTAAGGCGAGCATCATCACTCCCACCGAATTCGTGGGCGGACTTATGGATCTTTGCCAGGATAGACGAGGCGTATTCCACGATATGAAATATATCGACTCAACAAGAGTTGAGCTTCACTACGATCTCCCTCTCAACGAGATAATTTACGATTTCTTCGATGCGCTCAAGAGTCGTTCGCGCGGTTATGCGTCGCTTGACTACGAGCTTAAGGGATACGAGCCCTCAAAGCTTGTTAAGCTTGACTTCTTGCTTAACGGCGATCAGGTGGACGCGCTTTCCTTTATCGTTCACGAGGAAAAGGCGTATGCAAGAGCGAGAAAGATTGCCGAAAGACTTAAGGAGAACATTCCGAGACAGCTCTTTGAGGTTCCGATCCAAGCGGCTATCGGCTCCAAGGTCATCGCAAGAGAGACGGTTAAGGCTATGAGAAAAGACGTGCTTGCAAAGTGCTACGGCGGTGATATTACCCGTAAAAAGAAGCTGCTTGAAAAGCAGAAGGAGGGTAAAAAGAAGATGCGCCAGCTCGGTAGCGTTCAGGTATCCCCCGAGGCATTTATGGCGGTTCTCAAGCTTGGAGACGACGACTGATATGTGCGAAATCAACTTTAATAATAAACGAAACGTGGGTATATATATCCACGTTCCGTTTTGTCTTTCGAAATGTCATTATTGCGATTTTTGCTCGACACAGAGGACGGACGACGATAAAAAAGAGCTTTACGTAAAGCGACTTTGCGATGAAATTGCCTTTTTTGCAGAGAAAATAGGCGAGAGCGGTAGCATTCCCGTAGCCGATACCGTGTATTTCGGCGGAGGCACGCCCTCGCTTTTATCTCCAGAGCAATTTGAGCATATTTTGCGCGTTATCAAGGAAAAATTCGACATTGATAAAGATGCGGAGATCACCGTTGAGACAAATCCTAAGTCGGTTGACAGAGAAAAGCTTGTAAGAATACGCAATACGGGTGTTAATCGCCTAAGCATCGGTATGCAGAGCGTTCACGACGGAGAGCTGCGCGCGCTTGGACGGATCCATAGCTTTGACGATTTTCTTGAGACGTTCAGAAGTGCGAGAGAGGCAGGATTTGACAACATTTCCGTCGATTTAATGTACGGAATACCGACCCAGACTAAAGAAAGCTTTGAAAAGTCTGTGGAAAGACTTGCTGCTCTTGCTCCCGAACATATCTCCTCCTATTCTTTGACGGTGGAGGAGGGGACTAACTTCTATCGCCGACGCGATAGTCTCAATCTGCCCGACGATGATACTGTCAGCGATATGTATGCCGTTATGGGCGAGATACTTGAAAAGTACGGTTATCATAAATATGAGATCAGTAATTTCGCAAAAGACGGCAGAGAATCAAAGCATAATCTGAAATATTGGCGATGCGAGGATTATCTCGGATTTGGCGCGGCGGCACACTCTTATTTTGACGGAAAAAGATTTGCTCATTCGCGCGATATTGACGCATATCTTCGCGGCGAGAGCATAATAATAGATATAGAGGATATTTCTATCCGTGAGTCAATGAACGAGTACGTAATGCTTGGCATGAGACTTGCCGAAGGTGTCAATTTTGATGCGTTTTCCGGAAGATACGGCAGGGATTTTATGCGTGAGTTTCCCACGTTTGAAAAGTATGCTCCCGAATTTGTTGAAATAGGGGACAATTATTGCCGATTTACAGAAAAAGGAATGTTTGTCAGCAATTTTGTTTTGTCCGATGCTCTTGATCTGTCGTGATGCTTTGGGGCAAAAATATTTCAAACCCGCAGAATTTTTTTGAAAAAAGTGTGTAAAATGCACAAAATAACTATTGACAAGATAAATTTTTTGTGGTATAATACAAGTGAAAAGAAAAGAACCCAAAAGCTAACGCATATGAGCGTAAGCAATATATAGATTTTGGAGTTCCGAGGAAAGAGAGGTAACGTCCGATGAACGACAATAAGAATCTGGAGCCACAGAACGCTGAGGAAAGCAACATCATCACCTTGACCGATGAAGACGGAAAGGAGATCGATTTCGAGGTCATTGGTGACGCGGAGATCGAAGGAGTTGTTTACTATGCGATGACACCTGCAGGCGCACAGGAGAACAACGAAGGCATAATCGAGTATGTTCTGCTCAAGCTGGTAGAGGACGAAGAAGGCGAAGAAGTGTTCGTCACTGTTGACGATGAAGATGAATTTGATAAGGTCGCTGATTTCTTCGACGACATGTTTGACAGCGAAGAGGATTATGACGCGTAAGCTGTTGCTTTCGTAAAATCAAAACAAAATCTTACAATTGAATATTTTAAAAATTGAATATTAGCATTTGTATCAAATAAAAAGGCATGGTTTAAGCCAATGGAAATTTAAGTTTTAGAATACTTATAGGTTTATAGACAAACGCATTTTAAAAGGTATACGCCAATGAAAAATTAAGATTTTAGGCGGACGTGAGAGAATTGTGTGACGAATTTATAAGAAATCAAGCCTAATTATATTTATGGTATAAGCCAATGAGAAAGTAAGTTTTTGAAACGAAATTAAGCTTAAATTTCGTTATAGCAGACCACCTATGGGCGTGAAAACCCATAGGTGGTGATTTTAGAATTTTATCCTGCTTAGTGCGTGATATCTGCTTGATTGAGACCTACAATTGATTAAAGGAGCTTGAAGAAGCGCGATGGTTTGCAGACCTCCTCCCGTTTGTATCGGTTGACTTGTCCCGACAAACTGTGAGATGCTGGGAGCAGTAAAGTCGCCCGGAGAGCGCCGCCCTGGATTTGCAGGGTTCCATTTCTACAGATACACGGCTCGGTGGGGCTAACATACTAACAAAAAAGAGACACGGGTGTGTCTCTTTTTTGTTTTGGTATTGAAAGATACACAAATATTTTTTTGTGCTATTTTTATAAATTATTCCTAAAAGTGGTGTGCCAAGAGAATTTTAGCGGTTAAATCGATCAGAAAATGGAGCAACTGTTGAAAAAAACAATGCCGATTGCCCGAAAAATGGGGAATGGTCGTCAAGGGTGACGATACTTGACATATCCACCGCATAATGTTATAATTAAAATGTAAAAAACATAAAAGACTATGTGATTTCAGGGGGATTGTTTATGAAGAGATTGAGGTGTTTTTTGTTCTTTTTTGTGACGTTGCTTGCGCTAACTCTTTGCTCCTGCGACATTTTGGGTGTTTTTGATGCTCACGAAACGGATGCTTCGGAGTCTGCTTCTGAAAGCGAAACCGAATGCACGCATGCCGACACGGAAGAGGTTGCCGTATCCGTCGAAACCTGCCAACACGGGGGATGCTACAATATAGTTTGCCGTGATTGCGGCGAGATCTTAGACGTTATTACCACAGACCTTGCGGAGCACGTTGAAAGCGGCTTGATCATTGATTCTGAACCAACCTGCACAAAGGACGGAAGATCTCATATCGAATGCATAAATTGCGGAGAGATTTTGGAAAGCGGTAAGATCGATGCTCTTGATCATAATCTTTCTTCATGGAAGATCGAGACAGAGGCAGGGGCTGAGACCGAGGGAAGAAAATACCGCGAGTGCAGCAGGTGCGAATTTAAAGAGTCCGAGGTGATCCCTGCCGCTGGATATTCCGAGGGGCTTGAGTTCGTTACAAACGGTGACGGCACCTGCTACTTGGCAGGCATTGGAAAATGCAATGACAGTATCATTTTTGTCCCCAAGACCTCGCTTGACGGAGATGCCGTCATAGCGGTTGGCTCGTTTGCTTTTTCAGACGGAGGATATTTTGACAGAGAATACAGCTTCAAAAAGATCGTACTGCCCGATACGGTAGAGATTATCGGAGAGGAGGCTTTCGGCGCTTGCCCTTATCTTGAAAGCATTGGCATGCCTGCAAAACTCAAGATTATTGGCAAGAGGGCTTTTAATGCCTGTGTTAAGCTTACGGATCTTACCATTCCTGATGGCGTAGTTGAAATAGGGGAGAGCGCGTTTCACCTTTGTCACGGGATCACGAAGCTTCATATCCCCGAAAGCGTTGAGAGGATAGGAGACGGCTTTGTTTCTGCCGATAAAATTACTTCCATAACCGTCGATCCTGACAGCGAAAGCTACCGCGTGGAGGGCAATTGCCTGATAAGCCGAGAGGGAAGAGTTGTGGTGGGATACGGAAGCTTCACTATTCCCGAGGATGCCGTGTCCATCGGTGATTATGCCTTTAATATGAACGATAAAATTGCCAAGGTGATAGTGCCTGAGGGCGTTGTTAAAATAGGCAAACAAGCTTTTAGTAACAGCTCTGTGGTTGAGGTGGTATTCTCTGAGGGGCTTACTGAAATTTCCGAGTATACGTTTTTTGGGTGTATTTATCTTAAAAGACTGACCATTCCCCGAAGCGTTGAGCGTATAGGCGCTTACATTATAGATGATTTTGAGCCTTACGATATTACCGTTACCTATAACGGAAGCGAAAGAGAGTGGAATAAAATTGACGTTGATCCTGACAACGAAACGCTTTTGAATGCTGAAATCACATATCTTGGCGTTGATACCGTTTACGGATACGGGAAAACAACTATTGCCGATAACGTGGGTGCAGTACGCTTGTACGAGTTGTTTGAGACGGCTGTGCTTGCAAAGGACCCGTTGGCGGAGATAGAGGTGGATCCTGATCTTGGAATTACGGATGCAGATTTTGAGCTTGCAATACTTATATTTTTCAGCGATCATCCCGAGTGCTTTTGGTGGGATGGACGTATTTCGTATTCTTATATTTCCGATAACATTGTCGTTTCGATCAAATTCATATACAAATATGATAACGACGAGATAGCGACCAAGCGAGCAGAGCTTGAAAAAGCGGTAGAAGAAATCCTTGCGGGGCTTCCTTCTGGTGATAATTTTGAAAAGGCGCTTTATCTTCATGATGCGGTCGCCGAGAGAGTGACCTACAAGTTTACGGAAAATGACCAGACTCCGTACGGCGCGTTGGTTGAAGGCGAGGCGGTATGTAACGGCTACGCAACGGCGTATCAGCTTCTTTTACAGAGGGCAGGAATACGCGCATGGACGGTAAACGGCACCTCGCGCGACGAGGCTCATGCCTGGAACGTGGTCTGGATGGATGACGATACCTGCGTTTATACCGACGTTACGTGGAATGACGGAGAATACTTGGCTCATTATTATTTTAATATGAGTCTTGACGAGATAAATGACGATCACAAGGTAAATCTGATCTTTGATCTGCCCGATTGTGATCACAGCGATCAGGGATATTATGACGTTAACGAAGAAAAGACTCTCTGTGATGATGACGGCGCAACCGTGCTTGCTTCATTCTTTGGCGAAGAGGAAAACGGCGAAAGAATTGCGGCGTTCCAATATTTGGGAGAGGACATTTCCGCGTGGCTTGATGAAAACGAAAATGATATCTATCATCTTGTGGGAGCAACATCTTTAAGATACTTTACAGTAGGAAACGAAATAATAATGATAATATCCTTATAACACAAAAAACCACTTGCTTTGGCAAGTGGTTTTTTGTATATTATAATTCAGAATAAAGCTTATAAAGCTCACTGTACAATCCGCCCTTATCGATAAGCTCGGCATGAGAGCCGGATTCCTCAATTCCGTTTTCGGTGAGAACGAGGATCCTGTCGGCGTTTCTTATGGTTGTGAGGCGGTGAGCGATAGTAAACGTGGTGCGACCAACCGCAAGTCTTTCAAGGGAATCCTGAACCAGCTTCTCGCTTTCGTTATCAAGCGCGCTTGTCGCCTCGTCGAGAATGAGGATCGGAGGATTTTTGAGGAAGAGACGAGCGATGGAGATTCGCTGCTTTTGTCCGCCCGAGAGCTTTACTCCGCGCTCACCAACGTAGGTGTCATACCCCTCGGGGAGAGCGGATATGAAATCGTGCGCTCCTGCCATGCGAGCCGCATTGATGATCTCATCATCGGTGGCATCGATTTTTCCGTATGCGATGTTTTCGCGAACACTGCCTGAGAAAAGATAAACGTCCTGTTGGACTACGCCAATATTGTCGCGGAGAGATCTCAAAGTAACGTCCTTAATACTCGTTCCGTCAATCAAAATGTCGCCGCTGGTAACTTCGTAAAATCTCGGAATAAGAGAGCATAGCGTGGTCTTTCCTCCACCCGAAGGGCCAACAAGCGCAATGCTTTCGCCTGCTTTGACTTTAAGGTCAAGGTGAGTAAGAACGTCGGATTTTTCGCTCTCGTATCGGAATGAAACGTCGCAAAATTCAACGTCGCCGCGGACATCCCCAAGCTTTACTGCATCCTTGGTGTCGGCGATATCAGGCTCGGTGTCCATTATCTCCTGGAAACGCTCGATGCCGCTCATACCCTGCTGGAATTGCTCGGCAAATTCGACTATTCGGCGTATTGATGTAAGAAGAGTGGTAACGAACATGAGGTACGCTATGTAATCGGCGGTGGTTATGCTTGCAGGGTTGGTGTCCGGAAGCATCATAAAGATAGCTCCGATAACCACCACTACTATATACATAATTCCGTCGAAAAGTCTTGTCGAGGAGGTGAATGCACCCATAATATGGTATCTCTCCGACTTGAGCTTTAAGAACTTCTTGTTACCCTTGTCGAATTTTTCTTGCTCAAGATTTTCTCTTGCAAAGGATTTTACCACGCGGATACCAAGCAGACTGTCCTCGATCTGTGAGTTCAGCTCTCCAATGTGCTTTCTTGATTCCGAAAAGTTTTTCTTCATCTTGAATCTGAAGAAGATCAGTACTGCGATCATAACGGGTATTACTGAGAAAACGATCAGTGTTAGAGGAACGCTCATTGTGCAGAGGAGTATAAAGGAGCAGACGATCTTAATGCCGGCTATAAAAAACTCCTCGGGGCAGTGGTGAGCAAACTCGGTCACGTCGAAAAGGTCGTTGGTAATTCGTGACATCAGTGTTCCTATCTTGGTGTTGTCGTAATAGGAAAATGATAATTTTTGCAGATGTGCAAAAAGATCGTGACGCATATCGGTCTCAATACGTGTTCCCATTATGTGTCCCACGGTGGTCATGTAGTAGTTTGCGGCGGTGTCTATAATTCTGAGAACGATATAAAGCATTCCGCATTTTAATACAAGATCGAGAGTCAGGCTTGCGATGTCCTCGGTGGCGGCTCCGGTTATCTCTCGCACGATCATAGGAAGCACAAGCTCACATACGGTGGTAAGCGCCGCGCAAAAGAGATCGCTTATCATTACGGGCATATGCCGCTTGTAGTAGGGCAAAAATTTAAGTAACAGCCCCTTTTGTTTTTTGTTTTTTTGCATTTTTCTCTCCAAATTAGTAATTACTGAAATTTTATCACATTTTTCGTCTTCCGTCAAGACTTGACGGTATTTTTTTGTCCTTTTGTTCTTGCCAAGTCTAAAAAAACATACATTTTATTAAATATACGGCGAGGGAGATAATTGCGTGCGGGAGAGGGTTGTAGCTATTATTTTGTCGGCAATTTTGTTCGTGTGCTTAATAAGGGTGCGAGCAGGCGCAGCTGACGTTGCAGAAACTCGCGTGACCGATGTCATACGAGATGGATTTTATCGTTTTTCCGAATCTATTGATATAAGTGAGTTTGGGGTCAAGCCCGAGGAGCTGACGGAAATATTGGCATCAATAATCAAGGATGACCCGTATCTGTTTTTTGTTAACGGTCAGATGTCCTATTCCTACAAGCCGGGCGGATGTGTGATTTCACTTAAGCCAATCTATCACCTTGCGGGAGAGGAAGCGTTTGAAGCGTGGGAGAGTTGTCGGACGATGGTCCGCGAGATTGCAACCGAGGCGAAAAGATATATTTCGCCCTATAAAAAGGCACTTTATCTGCATGACAGAATATGTCTCTCGTTCGAGTATGACAAGGCTCTCGAGAGCGACTCGTTGTATAGCTTTTTGACTACGGGCAAGGGAACTTGCCAGGCATATACTTATCTTTATATGGCGGTTTTGCGGGAATGTGGAATAGAATCTCATTTTGTGGCGAGTGACACCATTGAGCATATCTGGAATTATGTCAAAGTAGACGGAGAGTGGTATCACGCCGACCTGACTTGGGACGATTCGGCGGTGACTGTATCGGGAGTCAGCCGACGGCATTTTCTGTGTTCCGACAAGGTTGCTACCGAGCGAGGGCATAGGGATTGGTATTCCTCGATAAATGTCAGTTGTTCGTCGGAGCGATTTGCCAATATCGATTTCGGCGGTGTCCTTGACACCGAAGCATCACCCTGGGATATTGACGGCGACGGGAATTTGTCCCTTGCGGACGTGTTGTTTTTAAGACAGCACGTAGAATGCGGAGCTTTCTTGGATTCCTGTGGCGATCTTGACGGTGACGGCGAGGTGACTTTAGCTGATGTTGCCCTGCTCCGAAAAAAACTTTTGGACGAAGATTGACATTTGAGCAAAAATCATATATACTTATTGTGTAAAGTCAAAGCAAAGGAATTTTAAATAATGACCGATAACAAAAAAAGAGCCGCCGTAGCGGTTGAAATATTAAAAGAAATATATCCCGATGCCGCTTGCGCTCTGGAATGGGGTGGGGAAGAAGGCTGGCGGTTGCTGGTTATGGGCAGGCTATCGGCTCAATGCACCGATGCCAGAGTAAATATCGTATGCCGTGAGCTTTTTTTTGCATTCCCTACAATTCAAAGCCTTGCCGATGCACCGATCGAGGAGATCGAGCGCATAGTTCGCCCGTGCGGACTTTATCATATGAAGGCTAAAGAAATAAAATCGGCCTGCAGAATGCTTATAGACGATTTCGGCGGTGTGATACCCGACAATATGAACGATCTTTTGAAGCTGCCGGGCGTCGGCAGAAAGATTGCCAATCTTCTACTCGGTGATATCTACAAAAAGCCCGCCGTGGTAGCCGATACCCACTGTATCCGCATCTGCGGCAGACTTGGATTTTATTCCGAGGAGCTGAAGGACCCCGTTAAGGTTGAAAAAATAATGGCAGGATATATAGAGCCTTCGGAGCAGAGCGATTTCTGCCACCGTATCGTGCAATTTGGGCGAGATACCTGTATTGCCCGCTCGCCTCAATGTGGAGTATGCCCGTTGAGTGCAATATGTGCAGGAAAAAGAGAATAATATTTCAAAGGGAGACGGCTTG